>NZ_JBVJLD010000073.1:0-34322 GCF_055584905.1 Kitasatospora sp. NPDC088742
GCGCGCCGGCGGCACCACCACCGTCTCGATGGAGGTGGACGGGCTGACGCCCGGTCACACCTACCCCGTCCACGCGCACGTGCGGGGCTGCGGCACCGCGCCCGGCGACGCCGGCCCGCACTACCAGGACCAGGCCGACCCGACGCAGCCCTCCACCGACCCGGCCTACGCCAACGACCACAACGAGCTCTGGCTCACCCTGCGCACCGACGACCGCGGCCGGGCCGCCGCGCACTCCACCGTGGCCTGGGAGTTCCGCCCGGGCGGGGCCGGCTCGCTGGTGCTGCACGCCGGGCAGGACGGGCAGGGGCACTCGCTGGCGCAGCGGGTGGGCTGCGTCAACGTGGCGTTCTGACCCGGCGCGCGTTCCGAGGGAGTCGCGCGCTCCGGAGGAGTCGCGCGCTCCGGAGGAGTCGCGCGCTCCGAGGGGGTGTCGGCCCGTCAGGAACCGAGGGTCGCCACCAGGACGGCCTTGATGGTGTGCAGGCGGTTCTCCGACTGGTCGAAGACCACCGAGTGGTGGGACTCGAAGACCTCGTCGGTGACCTCCAGCTCGGACATGCCGGTGGCCGCGTGGATCTGCCGGCCGACCTCGGTGCCGAGGTCGTGGAAGGCCGGGAGGCAGTGCAGGAACTTGACCTTCGGGTTCCCGGTGGCCTTGATGGTCTCCATCGAGACCTGGTACGGCTTCAACAGCTCGACCCGCTCGGCCCAGACCTCCTTGGGCTCGCCCATCGAGACCCAGACGTCGGTGTAGAGGAAGTCGGCTCCGGCCACGCCGGCGGCCACGTCCTCGGTGAGGGTGATCCGGGCACCGCTGGCCTCGGCCAGCTTCCGGGCGGCCTCCTGCACCTCCTCGCTCGGCCAGAGCTGCTTGGGCGCGACGATCCGGATGTCCATGCCGAGCAGGGCGCCGGTGACGAGCAGTGAGTTCCCCATGTTGAAGCGGGCGTCGCCGAGGTAGACCAGGGTGGTCCGCTCCAGCGGTTCGGTGGTGTGCTCGGTGATGGTCAGCACGTCGGCCAGCACCTGGGTCGGGTGCCACTCGTCGGTCAGGCCGTTCCAGACCGGGACGCCGGCGAACTCGGCCAGCTCCTCGACCAGCACCTGGCCGTGGCCCCGGTACTGGATGCCGTCGAACATCCGGCCCAGCACCCGCGCGGTGTCCTTGATCGACTCCTTGTGGCCCAGCTGCGAACCGGAGGGGTCGAGGTAGGTGGTGGTGGCGCCCTGGTCGTGGGCGGCCACCTCGAAGGCGCAGCGGGTGCGGGTGGAGGTCTTCTCGAAGACCAGCGCGATGTTCTTGCCGACCAGGCGGCGCTGCTCCGTCCCCGCGTACTTGGCGGCCTTGAGCTGGGCGGACAGGTCGACCAGGAAGCGGAACTCCTGGGCGGTGAAGTCCAGCTCCTTGAGGAAGTGCCGGTTACGGAGGTTGAAGGCCATGCCGGGCTCCTGGGTTGTGCTGCGGGGACAGTGAGATGGGAAGTGTATACGACTCCCTGAATTTCTATGCACTGCCCGTGATGCGAATCCGCTGGGTGCCGCCACCGCGGTGGCGGCGGCACCCGACGGACCGTCAGAGCCGGGGGTCGACCGGCTCCGACTCGAGCGCGAGGACGGCGAAGACCGCCTCGTGCACCCGCCAGAGCGGCTCCCCCGCCGCCAGGCGGTCCAGCGCCTCCAGGCCGAGCGCGTACTCCCGCAGGGCCAGCGACCGCTTGTGGCCGAGCGAGCGCTGGCGCAGCTGGTCGAGGTGCTGGGTGTAGTCCGGGCCGTAGATGATCCGCAGGTACTCCCGGCCGCGGACCTTCACCCCGGGCTGGACCAGGCGGCCGTCGCCGCGGACCAGGGAGGCCAGCGGCTTCACCACCATGCCCTCGCCACCCGCGGCGGTGAGCTCCTCCCACCAGGCCGCACCGGCCGCGACCGAGGCCTCGTCGGCGGTGTCCACCAGCAGGCGGCCGGTGCGCCGCAGGACCGGGGCGTCCTGGTCGTCGGCCTCGACCAGGCGGTCGATCCAGGCCAGGTGCCGGTCGTGCGGCTGGGTGGCCAGGTTGGCCCCCTCCGCCGCCAGCACCTGGAACGGGGCGAGGCGCAGGCCGGTGAGCCCCTCCGTCGGCCAGCAGTACCGGCGGTAGGACTCCACGAAGGCCTCGGCGTCCGCCGCGCGCTGCCGCTGACGGGCGGTCAGCCCGGCCAGCGGAAGGCCGCGGGCCTCCCCCGTCTCCAGGGCGGCGATCACCTGCGGCAGCGCCGAACCGGCGGCCGCGCCGACCGCCGCGTACTGACGGCGCAGCAGCTCGACGGCCTTGAGCGACCAGGGCATCAGCTCGGCGTCCAGCAGCAGCCAGTCGGTGGCCAGCTCCTCGAACAGCCCGGCCCGCTCGGCCGCCGTGCGCAGGCGGTCGAGCAGCGCGCCGGTCAGCTCCTCGTCGGCGAGGAACGCCCGGCCCGTCCTGGTCCAGATCGCACCGGGGCCCTCGACCCCGAAGCGCTTCTCCAGCGCCGCCTCGTCGCGGGCCAGCAGCACCACGGCGCGCGAGCCCATGTGCTTCTCCTCGCAGACCACCTGCTGGACGCCGGCCGAGCGGTAGGCGGAGAACGCCTCCTCCGGGTGCTCCAGGTAGCCCTCCCGGCGGGAGGTGGCGACCGGCGCCATGGTCGGCGGCAGGTAGGCGAGCAGGCGCGGGTCGAGCGCGAAGCGGCTCATCACCTCCAGCGCGGCGGCCGCGTTCTCCTCCCGGACCGAGACCCGGCCGTGGTGGGCGGTCTCCACCGCCCGACGGCCCGTCACGTCCGCCAGGTCGAGCGGGCGGCCCTCCCGGGCGCCCGGCGCGTCGGTACGCATCGGCCGGACCGGGGCGTACCACTCCTGCTCGGCCGGGACGGAGACGACCTCGCGCTCCGGGTAGCGCAGCGCGGTCAGGCTGCCGCCGAAGACGCAGCCGGTGTCCAGGCAGATGGTGTTGTTGAGGAAGCTCGCGGTCGGCACCGGGGTGTGGCCGTAGACCACCAGAGCCTTGCCCCGGTACTCCTCCGCCCACGGGTAGCGGACCGGCAGGCCGTACTCGTCGGTCTCGCCGGTGGTGTCGCCGTAGAGGGCGTGCGACCGGACCCGGCCGGAGTTGCGGCCGTGGTACTTCTCCGGCAGACCGGCGTGGCAGACCACCAGCCGGCCCTCGTCCAGCAGGTAGTGGCTGACCAGGCCGCGCATGAAGGCCCGCACCTCGGCACGGAACTCCTCGGTCTCCTGGCCCAGCTGGTCGATGCTCTCCTGGAGGCCGTAGGAGACGGTGACCTTGCGGCCGTCCATCCAGCGGCCGAGCTTGTTCTCGTGGTTGCCGGGCACGCAGAGCGCGTGGCCCGCGCCGACCATGCCCATCACCAGGCGGAGCACGCCCGGGCTGTCCGGGCCGCGGTCGACCAGGTCACCGACGAAGACGGCGGTACGGCCCTCGGGGTGGAGGGCGTCCACCGGGCGGCCCTGGGCGTCCCGGGACAGCTGGTAGCCAAGGGTGGTGAGCAGGGTCTCCAGCTCGGAGCGGCAGCCGTGGATGTCACCGACGAGGTCGAACGGGCCGGTGAGCTCGCGCAGGTCGTTGTAGCGCTTCTCGGTGCGGATCTCGGCCGCCTCGACCTCCGCCTCGCCGCGCAGGACGTGCACCTTGCGGAAGCCCTCGCGCTCCAGCCCGCGCAGCGAGCGGCGCAACTCGCGCTGCTGACGGGGGATCACGTGCGGGGGCAGCTGCCGGTCCGGCCGGGTGCGGTTGCGCTCGGCGCAGACGCCCTCCGGGACGTCCAGCACGATCGCGATCGGCAGGACGTCGTGATCCCGGGCGATCTTGATCAGCTGACGGCGCGCCTCGGCCTGGACGTTGGTGGCGTCCACCACCGTGCGGCGGCCGGCCGCCAGCCGCTTGCCGACGATGTAGTGGAGCACGTCGAAGGCGTCGGCGGAGGCGGACTGGTCGTTCTCGTCGTCGGCGACCAGGCCCCGGCAGAAGTCGGAGGAGACCACCTCGGTCGGGCGGAAGTGGCGGCGGGCGAAGGTCGACTTGCCGGAGCCGCTGGAGCCGATCAGGACCACCAGCGAGACGTCGGTGACGGGGAGGGAGCGGGTGCGCGGCCGGTCCGGCTGCTGCGGCTGCGGTTCCTGCTCCGGTCCCGGCTCCGGGGTGGGGTTCTCGGTGCGGTTCTGGCTGGTCATCAGGCGGCGCTCCTCTCGGTGGAGTCGGTGGTCGGTGTGGAGTCGGTGGTCGGTGCGGCGTCGTCGCGGCGGAACAGGGCGAGCTGGGTCGGCGCGCCGACCTCCTCGTCCAGCGGGCCCACCGGGCGGACGGTGACGGCGTACCCGTAGTCGGTGGCCACCTTCTCGGCCCAGGACAGGAACTCCGCCCTGGTCCACTCGAAGCGGTGGTCGGCGTGCCGGACGTGACCGGCCGGCAGCGTCTCCCAGCGGACGTTGTACTCGACGTTCGGCGTGGTCACCACGACCGCGCCGGGGCGGGCCGCGCCGAACACCGCGTACTCCAGCGCGGGCAGCCGGGGCAGGTCGAGGTGCTCGATCACCTCGGAGAGCACGGCCGCGTCGTAGCCCTTCAGCCGGGCGTCGGTGTAGGTGAGCGCGCCCTGGACCAGCCCGACCCGGGCGGCCTGACGCTCCGACATCCGGTCCAGCCGGAGCTTGCGGGCCGCCGCCGACAGGGCGCGGGAGGAGACGTCCACCCCGAGCACCTCGGTGACCGCCGGGTCCTTGAGCAGCTCGGCCACCAACTCGCCCTGGCCGCAGCCGAGATCGAGCACCCTGGCCGCGCCGCTCTCGCGCAGGGCGGCCAGGATCGCCTCCCGGCGCAGCACCGCGAGGCCGACCGGCTTGGCCTTCTCCTCCGGCGCTGCGGTGGCACCGGCTGCATCTGCGGTGTCCGCGGCGGCGGCCTCCTCCGGGCCGTCGTCCACCGCGTTGTCCAGCTCCTCGGCCTCGCGGTCGTCCGCCTCGGCCAGCCGGGCCAGCTCCAGGCGCTCCATCGCCACCCTGGTCAGCGACCAGCGACGGGCGAGGTACCGACGGGTGATCAGCGCGAGCTCCGGGTGGGCCCCGAGCCAGCCCTCGCCCGCCGCGAGCAGCTTGTCCACCTCGTCGGGCGCGACCCAGTAGTGCTTGGAGCCGTCCAACACCGGCAGCAGCACGTAGAGCTGCTGGAGCGCGTCGGCCAGCCGCAGCTCCGCCGTCAGCTCGACCCGGACGTAGCGCGACACGCCCCACTCCGGGAAGGCCTCGTCCAGCGGGATCGCCTCCGCCGCGACCTGCCAGCCGAGCGGCTCGAACAGCCGGCGCACCATGGCCGGGCCACCGCCCTCGCCCGCGCCGTTGGCCGGCACGGCGGGCAGCGCGATCCGCAGCGGCCTGGGCTGCTCGGCCAAGCCGGGGCGCAGCTCGCAGACTCCCTTCATCGCCGACCGGAAGACCGAGCGCAGCGCGACCGCGAGCAGCGAGGAGGCGGCGTAGGGGCGGTCGTTGACGTACTGGGCGAGCGCGCCCGCTCCAGATGTCGCAGTGGGCGACCCCGCGCGGCCCTTGCCCCGGCCCTTGCGGACCAGTGCGACCGGGTCGACGTCCAGCAGCATGACCGCCGTGCACGACTGCTCGCCCGCTTCGGGATAGAAGACGTGGGCCTCGCCGTGGGAGGTCGAGAACTGCTGCACCTTGTCGGGGTGCTTGTGGAGCAGAAAGCCCAGGTCGGAAGCCGGGCGTTCGGCCGTTCCTGTGGTGGAGATCGAGATGAACACCCGTCCGAGTATCGCCGAGGCCCGCCCGGGCCGACACCGGGTTTTCGGCGGGTGACCTGCCGGGACGCCCATCGGCTGTCCGGTCGGTGAGCGTGTTCGTCAGGGTGGGGGGCGATTCGTTAACGTGCTCGATGTGACTGCTGAAACCTCCACCCTCGCAAGCGGTGCCCTCGCCGTCGGTCTGGCGACCGTCGCCGAGGACGGCACCATCCTCGACACCTGGTACCCGGCTCCCGAGCTGGCCGCCGCGCCCGGCCCGTCCGGGACCGTCCGGCTGACCGCCGAAGAGGCCGACGCCGCCCTCGGCCAGGGCGCGGCCGAGGCGCTGCGCACCGACGCCCGCCGCGGCGTCGAGGTGATCGCGGTGCGCACCACCATCTCCTCGCTGGACGAGAAGCCGGTGGACGCCCACGACGCCTACCTGCGTCTGCACCTGCTGAGCCACCGTCTGGTCAAGCCGCACGGCCAGAGCCTGGACGGCATCTTCGGCCTGCTGGCCAACGTCGCCTGGACCAGCATCGGCCCGGTGCCGGTGGACCTGGTCGAGCGGGCCCGGCTCGCCGTCCGCGCCCAGGGCGGGCAGCTGGCCGTCTACGGCATCGACAAGTTCCCCCGGATGACCGACTACGTCGCGCCGAGCGGGGTCCGGATCGCCCACGCGGACCGCGTACGCCTCGGTGCGCACCTGGCCGTCGGCACCACCGTGATGCACGAGGGCTTCGTCAACTTCAACGCCGGCACCCTGGGCACCTCGATGGTGGAGGGCCGGATCAGCGCGGGCGTCGTGGTCGGCGACCACAGCGACATCGGCGGCGGCGCCTCGATCATGGGCACCCTGTCGGGCGGCGGCAAGCAGGTCGTCTCGGTCGGCGAGCGGTGCCTGCTGGGCGCCAACGCGGGCATCGGCATCTCGCTGGGCAGCGACTGCGTGGTGGAGGCCGGTCTGTACGTGACCGCCGGCACCCGCGTCACCACCCCGGACGGCAAGGTCGCCAAGGCGGTCGAGCTCTCCGGCCAGGACAACCTGCTGTTCCGCCGCAACTCGCAGACGGGTGCGGTCGAGGTGATCGCGAGGTCCGGCTCGTGGGGCGGCCTCAACGCCGAGCTGCACGCGCACAACTGACCTCCGGTCAGGACCGCTCCGCCGCCGAGGCGGAAGCGGCGGTGACAAGGCTCTGACGGGGCGCGGTACCGGGACACCCGGTGCCGCGCCTTCGTCGTCGCGGCCCCGGTAGCCGAGCGGCGGGCCCGGCCGCAAACCGGGATCACCCCTGGGGCTGATCACGGGCGGCTGTTGGACCTCAACGGGTGGTCTGCGGTGACCGGGCTCCGGCCGGGTTCGTTGGACCACCGGGGTCGCTTGCCCGAGCGGTGGCCCCGCCACCGACATCCGTCGGGTCACACCGCACTACCGAGCTGAAGGGGTCCGCTCATGTCCGAGCCCTGGTCCGAGGCACCCACCGCACCACAGCAGACCACGCCCGCCCCGGCCGCCGCGCCGATGAACCTGCTGGAGCAGATGCAGCGGCTGCTCGCCGACCTGAACGCCGACCTCGCCGGACTGGACGCCGATCTGCAGTCCTCCGCCGACCGCGCCGAGGCCCGCCGCCGACCGGAGGACCTCTCGACGGACACCGCCGCCCGGGGCTGACCATCGCGCGCCGCGACCGGCGGCCCCAGCGGTACGACCAAGGTCGGCAACCCCTGGCTCCCCGTCGGTCCGGCCCCATCCGTCTCCGCCGGACCACCGGCCACCCTCCCCGGGCCCGGCTCCGGCTCGGGCTCGGGCTCCACCACCGCAGACACCGCGCCCACGGCGCCCGTCACCTCCCCCGTCACCGCCACCGAACCCGCGGGCTCGGGGGCCTGACGGTGGATCATCCGGAGCAGCTCGGCCACCGTGTCCTTGCACTCGGCCCCGGCGTCCACACCGTCGATGCAGCGCCAGTACAGGCCCTCCTCGTCCGCCCCGCAGGCCAGCACCACCAGGGCCTCGGCCGTCTCGTGGAGCAGCTGCGCGAGCTCCGTGAGCACCGGCCCGGCCTCGCCCAGCTCGTCCAGCCGGGAGGCCCGCCCGTTCCCGCCCCAGTCCGCCCGGTGCCACTCCTGGTCCCCGCCCGCCGGGGGACCGCCCTCGGCCGGCCCCGGCAGCTCCAGGCAGCCGACCGCGTGCGCTCCGGCGTCGCAGAGCAGCTGCCCGAGCGGGGCCAGATCGCCGTCCTGCTGGCCGGCGATCCTGGCTCCGACCGCCTCGGTGAGCAGGGCCGCCTGCCAGGCCTCCGCCAGCACGTCCGGCACGCTCCTGGCCTCCGCCAGGGCGTGCCGGGTGGTCTTGATCAATCGCAGCGCGTCCATCCCGGCCGCTCCCCTCGCTCGCGTGGGACCCGCACCGCCGTGGTTGACGGTGCGTCACGCGGCAAGACTGCGGCGGACGGTGGGAGAGCGGCCTGAAGTCGGCCGCACCTGTGGAAAACCGCCCCCTGTGGACAACGCGCGTCCCCCACACGAGGGACAACCGGGCCACCGCCGGACCACGCCCCCGTCAGACCGGGAAGCGGACCTCGTTGCGCTCGATCTTCGCCGCCAGCGCGGCCGCCGGATCCACCCCGACCGCGGTGCAGAACTGGAGCAGGTACGCGAGCACGTCGGCCACCTCGTCCCGGACCCGGTGCGCGCGCTCCGGCTCGGCCATCACCGTCTCGGCCTGCTCGGGCGTCAACCACTGGAAGATCTCCAGCAGTTCGCCCGCCTCCACGGTGAGCGCGGCGGCCAGGTTCTTCGGGGTGTGGAACGGCCCCCAGCCGCGCGCCGCCGCGAAGTCGGTGAGCCGCTGCTGGAGCTCGTCCAGGGTGTTGTCGGTCGTCATGCGAACAGGTCTACCCCATCGCCGCCGCGTCGGCGCCGCCACGGGCCGGCTGCGCGGGCACCCTCGCCGTCTCCGGCCGGAGCACGCTGTGCCCGCTGGCCGGATCCCGCCTGCACTCGACCAGCGACACCCCCTCCCCCGCCTCCCGGGCCGGGCCCGGGTCCTGCACCGCCGCGAGCAGCCGGACGTCCTCCTTGGCGCACACCTCCCTGGCCAGCCGCAGCAGCGCGGCCACCTGGTCGGGGGCCAGACCGGCCGACAGGTCCTCGGCCAGCACGGTCAGCTGACGGTGCGCCGGCGGCACCTCGCCCGCCGGATCCACGTCCAGCACCCCGGCGCCGGTGAGCAGCACGGCGGCGAAGGCCAGCAGCCGCAGCATGCCGTCGGAGGCCTGGTCGGCGGTGGTCCGGCCGAGCACGCCCTCGTCGAAGACGGCCATCAGCTCCTCCCGGGAGTCCGGGCCGCGTCGGCTGACGTCCAAGCCGAGCAGCGGGTGCGGGGCGGCCTGCTGGACGGCCTTGAGCAGGCGCCCGTAGCGGCGGGTGCACTCCTGCCGGATCCGGGCCAGCACGGCGGAGACGTTGGCGGCGCTGCCGAGCAGCCGGGCCTCCTGCTCGTACGCGGTCCAGTCCCGCATCAGCGCGGGCACCGGGTGCAGCGGGAACACCTCGCGCAGGGCGGTGAGCAGCTGCTCGGCGGCGGCCAGCACCTTGCGCTCCCCGGCGGAGGAGCCGGCCACCCGGAGCGGGATCTGAGCGGTGATCAGGCTCTCGCTGGGGAACGGCGCCCGGATGTCGCCCTGCCGGGTGTCGTTGTGCCAGGTGACGTTGACCTTGCCGTGCGCCACGTCCTGCTCCCCGGTCTCCACCAGGGTCTGCCCGGCGCAGGTCAGCCACTCGCGGGCGACCCGGACCGGCCCGTCGGTGCGGACCACCAGCTCCAGCCGGATCGGGCCCTCGGCCGAGCGGACGGTGCAGCCCAGGATGATCGCGTTCCGGCCGTGCGGGACGCAGCCCAGCAGGCCGCCCCGGATCGGCAGCGCCAGCGGCCCCGCGGGGAAGCCGGTGCCGTCCAGCGAGGGGCCGATCGGCTCGCCGAGGGCGAGCCGGGAGAGGGTGGCCAGCGCGTCCAGCGCGTTCGACTTGCCGACCCCGGACGGCCCGTGCAGCACCGTCAGCGGAGCGAGCGGCAGCGTGGTGCGGCGGTACGACTTGAAGGAGGTGAGGCGCAGCTCCTCCACCGTGGGGCGGAGTACGGGACGGACGGCGGCTGTCTGGAGAACTTCGCTGGTCACCCGGGGGACGTTAGCCGTCGGCCGGGACGGAGAAACGTGCCTGCTCCGGAGGTTCATCCCAACGAGTCCGCCGCGCGGCAAGGGAGTTGGGGCGTGATATGCGCAGGCCGGAGGGGTGCCGACGGCAGGCGGCGAGGTGCCGCGGCACGCGGTGGGGCGGCAGGCGGTGAGGGCTCAGCGGTAGGTGGTGAGCAGCACCGAGCCGGTGACCTCGACCGGGTCCGGCGGCCCGGCCAGGGTGGCGGCGAGCCGCTCCCGGTCGGTGTGCCAGGCGTTCGGGCCCATGGCCACCACGGCCTCGGCCTCCGCGCGGCCGAGGCGGAGGGTGAACTCGACCTCGGTGCGCTCGGTGCGGGTGAACCAGGGGCTGAGCTTCTCCTCGGTGCGGCGCTCCTTCTCCTCGTCCACCGAGAGCAGGCCCAACGCGGCCACCAGCTCCCGGAGGTGACGGGAGGTCGGGGTGACCAGCAGGAGCCGGCCGCCCGGCCGGAGCACCCGGCGCATCTCCGGGCCGTTGCGCGGCGCGAAGACGTTGAGCAGCAGCTCGGCGGAGTGGTCCTGGAGCGGAAGGGGGCGCCAGGTGTCGCAGACCAGCGCGCCGATCCTCGGATGCGCCTTGGCCGCGCGCCGCAGCGCGTACTTGGAGATGTCGAGCGCCGCACCCACCCCGCCGGCGTGCTCCAGCACCTGCGCCAGGTAGTGCCCGGTGCCCGCGCCGAGGTCTGCCACCAGGCCCTCGACCGGACCCTCCGCCGCAGCGGCCCCGGCCAGCGCGTCCGCGATCGGCCGGTAGTGCCCGGCCGACAGGAACTCGCTCCGGGCTGCGACCATCTCGGCGGTGTCGCCCGTCCCGGTGTGCGCGTCACCGGCCAGCAGGCTGACGTAGCCCTGCTTGGCCTGGTCGAACCCGTGGCCCCCCGCACAGCGCAAGGTCCGGCCGTCGAGGGCGAGCGGCCGGGCGCAGTGCGGGCAGGCCAGGTACTGCTCGATGTCCTGCAACAACGTCGGTGGTCCTCGCCGGTCCGGGGGTGGACCACCAGCTTACTGAGCCGCGCCGGGCGCCCGGCGCAACGGTCCGGCGCACGACGATCAGCGGCACGCTGGTGCCGGGCTCAGTCGGCTTCGCCCTCGCCGTCGTCGTCCTCGCCGCTGACCTCTTCGTCCTCGGGGTCCTCGACGATCCAGCCGGCCAGCCGCTCGGAGACGCCGCTGACGCTGAGCTTGCCCTCCCGGATGGCCCGGGCCAGGCTGCGCACCTCGCGCGCGGTGGTGGCCACGTTGCAGCCGCTGGCCACCAGGTAGGAGTACGCGACGGCGGTCGCGAACAGTTCGTTGGTCCGCTCCAGGGCGGGGACGCGGATCAGCTGGTGCATCAGGGCCGCGGCGCGGTCCTGCGCTTCGGGGTAGACGGCGATGTCGAATATCTCGGCCTGGTGCCGGGCGACGGCGGCGAGCAGGGAGCCGTAGTCGGTCACCTGGGGATCGCCCGGGGTGTACTGCTCGGCGGTCATGAGCAGCCAGGACAGGTCAACCTCAAGCTTCAACGGCGCACGTCCTGGAGCTCGGGGCCGGCGAACTCGGCCAGGAACGCGCTCTCGTACTCCTTCATGAACTGCGCCGCGGTGTCGACGAAGAGCCGGCCCGCCTCGCCCATGTCCTGGCGCACCAGCCGTTCGATGTACTGGTTCATGCTGATCCCCTGCTGCTCGGCCCGCTCGCGGGCGATCTCGGCGGTCGTGGCATCCACCCTGACGTTCAGCTGCTTCTTGGTCATGCTTCAAGCTAGCGCCGATGTGCTAGCACAACAAGGGCGCATTCCGGCCGCCTCACTCCTGTACCCGCGCGCGAGGCGCTTTCCACTCCGACGGGCCGGCCGGATCCGCTCACGGCATCGGCAGGTCGTGCCCGCCGACCCGGCACCGCCAGACCGCCCGACGGTCCGTCAGCTCCGGGTGCAGGCCCGTCCGGTGGCGGCCGCAGACCGGCCAGACCGTCTGGTGGACGTGGCCGACGAAGGTCTGGACGGCGTCCGCGACGGTCGCCTTCGCCTCCTCCAGACCCAGTGCCCGGACCTGCTCGCCGAACAGGCCGACCGAGCCGATCGGGTCGAACTCGCACTCCGCCTCGACCTCCAGCCGCAGGTCGACGGGGAGCGAGAGGTCCCGCTCGGCCGCCGCGCGCAGCTCCACCAGGGCCGCCTCGGCCACCGCGGCCCGCCGTTCCAGCAGCAGCTCGGGCAGGTACGGCGGCGGGACGTCCCCGTGCGCGTCGCGGAGGTCGCGCAGCCAGGCCCGTGCGTCCTCGGCGAGGCCGGCCGGGTCGATGGCGAGTTCGGGCTCCTCGGCGAGTGCCGCGAGCCAGGCCTCGAAGGGGTCGTTCGCGGTGGGCTTCACGGCGGCCACGCTAGCCGAGGTCAGTGTGGGTCGCCCTCGACATTTCCGGCCAGGGCCCGGGCGGTGGGCGGGAGTTGGCGCCAGTGGCGGGCGAGGAGGACGAGGGCCAGGGCGAGGTAGACGTAGCTGAGGAGGAGCCGGTCGTTCTCGCCGGGGAGGACGAACTGCACCACGAACAGGGCGAAGAGCAGGCCCGCCTTCCAGGGCAGGAAGCGCAGGTCGAGCAGGAGGACCACGGCCAGCACGGTCTGGGCGGCCGTCAGCAGCACCTCGTCCACCTGCCGTTCGACCAGTGGGAGCGCCCAGCTGCCGCCGCCCGCCGCGTAGGCCAGCGGGAGGCAGGCGATCAGCAGGGTCCACTGGTTCACCTTGCTGGAGAGCAGGGCGCCGAGGCCGTCGTCGCCGCGCAGCCGCCAGGCGAAGACCACCGCGACGATCAGCTCGGGGGCCTCGGAGGCCAGCGGGGCGAGCCACTGCACCAGCAGGAAGCGGTCGATGCCGAGGGAGGCCCCGGCGTCCACCAGCGAGGTGGCGAAGGGCTCGGCGCAGGCGAAGACCACGGCGGCCGCCACCACGAACACCAGCACCGTGGTCGGACGCCGGCGCCGGGCCGGGAGGGCGGCCAGCCGGGCCGGGACGCCGATCAGTTCCTCCTCGTCCGTCTCGCTGCACCGGCCGATCCGGTAGAGGTAGCAGCCGTACCAGGCGATCAGCACGACGGCGACCAGCCAGGAGATCTCCCTGGTCAGCGGCATCAGGAAGGCGAAGACGGCGGCCGCGCCGAGGAAGGCGACGTCGATCCGGCGGTGTTCGCGCAGGCTCACGCCGGGGCGCACCCCCGCACGCCGGGCCGCGAAGTACGCGGCGAGCGCCACCAGCGGCCACCCCACGCCGACCAGCAGCCGGTTCGCGCCGGTCATGTTGGCGGCGGCGTACGCGGCGTACTCCGGCTTGGAGCCCGCCGTGTACGCGAACCAGAGGTCCACCGCGTACTCGGGCAGCACCGCGATGAACGCCAGCAGCGCCAACGCCAGCGGCCCCGCGATGTCGGCCCGGGCGGTCTCCGCTGCCCACATCAGCAGCAGCGCGGCCGAGAGCACCCCGAGACCGAACAGCAGCATCCCGGGCACCGGCTCCAGGTGCACCCCGGCCAGCCGCAGCACCACCGCCGGGGCGGCCCCGAGGCAGGCCGCCCCGAGCCGCAGGGCGGTGGTGCGCACCGACGGCGGCGGCGCGGACGGCACCGCGGACGCACCGGCCGACGGGTCGTCAGGCACCGCTCCGCCCGCCGCTCCCCGACCGTCCGCCCACCGAGCCACCCACCGGGCCAACCCCCGAGCCACCCACCGGGCCGGCCTGGGAGCCCAGCCGCGCCGAGGACCGCGCCAGCCCGTCGGCCGCCGCCCCGCAGCGCGCGGCGAGCTCGGTGATCCGTTCCCGGAAGGCCTCCGCCTGCGGCCCCTCCCAGCCCAGTGCGGCGACGGCCTTCAGCAGCCGCTCCTCGTGCTCGCGCAGGGTGGTGGCGTGCAGGCGCAGCCCGGTGACCGGGCCGGCGGGCTGCGGGCGACGGACGGCGGGGAACTCGGTCACGGTCGGCTCCAGGGGGCGAAGGCGTTGGTCACGCCGTCGAGGGCGTGGGTGAGTTCGGGGTGGTGCCGGAGCAGGACCGTCACCATGGTGTTGCGGTCGACCCAGCGCAGGCCCTCGGGGGTGTAGACCTCGGGGCGGTAGTCGGTGGTGAAGAAGCGGTCGCTCTTCAGCCGCCGGCTGGCCATCAGCACGAAGATCCGGAACAGCGAGTCGCTGAAGCCGAATCCGGCCGGGCGCGGTTCGGCCAGGTTCCCGACCAGGGTGTCCACCAGGTCAAGCCGGCCCTGGTAGACCTCCTCCAGCAGCTTGGAGTCGGCCTGGTGACCGCCCGTCAGCTCCTCGAAGGAGGCGACCGGGCGCTTGCGCAGCATCTGCCGGTAGGCGTTGTAGCGCGGGATGCCGCGCTCCCGGTCGCGCAGCACGTCCACCGTGCCGAGGTCGAGGTGCTCGCCGGTCAGCCGGGCCAGGTTCCGCAGCCCGTCGGGGTGGTTGTGGAGCACCAGGGCACCGGGGTGCGCGGTGCCGAAGGTGTAGAAGAGGTCGCTCATCCCGTACTGGTCCACCGAACTGCGGGTGGTGGCGCCCTGCATGTCGTCGATGCCGATCCGGCGCCGGACGCCGCCGCCGCGGTGGTCCCGGACGATCACCTCGTCCGGGATCAGCGGGTGCAGCCGGTAGGCCGAGACGAACTCCTCGGTCATCGAGAACGGCGCCGCGTGGTGCTCGGTCGGCGAGCCCAGGATGCCGCTGAGCATCTCGCCCCGGCCGATCCGGCCGAACCTCCGGCTCACCCAACGGGGCAGCACGCCGTACCAGTTGGCGTTCATCGCCCGGCGCAGCACCGGGGTGTCGAGGATCCCCGGGGTCCACTCCACCGTGTGGATCTTCGCCATCAGCGCGGTGTTCACCAACCGGGCGGTGTGGAACAGCCGTTCGTCGCCCCAGGTCGGGTAGTGGGAGCGCAGCTGGTCGCAGATCGCGTTGTGCTCCTTGGCGAACAGGGTGTGCAGCAGCGAGAGCCCCGCCCAGTAGTCCCCGTTCATCCCGGTGGCGTCCAGGCAGCCCATGCCCGGGCGCGGGTCGACCGGGAGCCGGCCCCCGGGGAGCGCCATCCGGCCGCCCTCACCGGTGCGCAGCGAGCGGCAGGTGGCCTCGTCGGAGCCGTAGACCTGCGAGCCGTCCCACCAGTGGGTCAGGGTGTTCTCGTAGGTGGGCGGCGCGCCCGGCGTGGTGTGCGCCAGCGTGTCCGGGCGGGTGCGCTTGACCCGCATCGGGCACGCGGCCCAGTCGTCGTCCGCCGCCAGCGGGACGGTGAACGGCTCGGCCTCCGCGTTGTCGCCGTGGTTGGCCCAGCCGTGGTTCTCGAACTGGATCCAGGCCGCCGCCAGCAGGTTGAGGCTGCGGGCCGGGACGAAGGAGCGCCGGGCCAGCAGCTGCCGGCTGACCTCGCGCGGGCTCGGGGTCATCAACTCCCGCTCGCCGCCCGGGTGGCAGAGCTCCAGCGGGGCGTTGCGGTCCAGCCGGGTGCCGGCCCGTCCCATGTCCTCGTCGTACGGGTCGTAGCCGGAGCCGTCGTAGGAGCGGTACGGCGCCAGGGTCGCGCTCGGGCGGCGCGGCCGCTCACCGCCCGCGCCGTAGGTGTCGTGCAGGTTGTGGCGGCGCAGCTCGTCGCGGATCACCTTGAGGTTCAACAGGCCGACCGGGGACGGAAGTTCGTGCCACTCCCGGCTCCGGTTGACCCGGGCGAACACGGCCGAGCCGAGGCGCTCCAACGCTCCGGGCGGACCGTAGGCGGGAGCGGGGTCCGGGCCCGGTTCGACGGCTGCCCGGCGAGCCTCGGGGACCACGGGGACCACGGGCGAGGCGGCGGGGTCGGTGCGGGGTGTGCTGGTCTCGGTCATCGCGGTCCCTCAGCGGTCGTAGAGCGAGAAGAGGCGGTTGCCGGTCACCCGGCCGCGGTACGGGGCCAGTTCGGCGTCCACGTGGGCGGCGGCCTCCGTGGCCTCGAACTCCAGGTTGTGCGCGTAGCGCTCGGCCGCGTGGCAGAGCGGGAAGGCCCGGGTGTCGTCGACCCAGGTGTACTCGGTGAACCCGGCCGGCAGCGCGTACGGCGAGATGGCCGAACGGCCTTCCAGACTGGGCACGATGTCGTGCTCGTTCACCAGCGAGAAGACCTTGGTCCTCGGGTCGGCCGGCCGCTTGGCGTCGATCGGGGAGCCGATCGCCACCACATGGGTGACGGTGTAGAGGGCGGTCAGGTCCCGGCTCCCGGCCAGGTTCATCGCGGTGACGCCGCCCTGGCTGTGGCCGATCAGGGCGAGTTCGGCGCCGGAGGGGATGAACGAGCGCAGCGCCTTGGCCACCGCCCGGGAGTACGGCGATTCGGGCCGGCCGACGGCGTTGAACGCGCCCACCAGGTCCTGCGGGCTCTCGGCGTTGAAGCTCCGTGCCATGCCCGCGAGTTGGACCACGTAGCGGAGCACCCCGTCCGGCCCGGTCACCTGCTGCACCAGCAGGGTGCCGCCGGTACTGATCAGGTCGATGTTGCGCACGTAGCCGGTGATGGTGCCGCCGGTGTCCAGCCCGGCGGCCAGCGCGGCGTCCGGCACCAGCGGCTCGGCCCGGCCGGGCCCGCGGTCGAGGAACTCCCAGAACCCGGCGCCCAGTCCGAGCAGCGGCTCGGTGGTCATCGCCTTGCCGGTCGCCACCTGCCAGCCGGCCGTGTCGTTGAACGGGTTCTCGTCGGTGAGCGCGTTCCAGGCCAGGATGTCGGCGAAGGAGGGCGCCAGCATCGCGAAGGCGTGCTCGGCGCCGTCGCTCGCCAGCAGGGACTTGAAGGTCCGCACGGCGTCGCGCTGCCGGTCCTGCTCGATCGCGGCCAGGATGCGGCTGGTGAAGGTGTTCTCCAGCAGCTCCGGGTGGGTCACGGCGGCCGCCCGGATCCGCGCCTTCAGCCCGGCCACCGCCAGGCTGACCGCCAGGCTCTCCCGGCTGGTGAACACCCCCGCCAGCCAGGCCGCCCGGGCCAGCGGGCCGCGCCCGCGCGGCGCCCAGCCGAGGCCGGCCGGGTCGGTCAGGGTCCGGAGCAGACCCCACCAGACACCCCGGCGGACGGCCCTCGGGGCCTCGGCCCCGAGGGTCAGCTCGGAGAGGTACGCGGCGGCCTCGCTCACCGCCTCGGCGGCCTCGGCGAGTTCGCGGCAGAGGTGGTTCAGGGTGGCGACGTCCGGCTCGGTGGCCAGGCTGTTGGGCACGGGGATGATCCTCCGGACGGGGACGGGGACGAAGAGAGGCACTCGGGGCGCGAGGATGGTGGTCACCCCGGGGGCGCGGGGCTCTGCTGATTTGCGGCTCCGCCGCGCGGGCGCGCGGGGGTACGGCAGCGCGAACAACTGGCTGACGGTGCATGAGTCGCAGGTGAGCCGCCTTCCGATTCGCGCCCGCGCGGCGGAGCCGCAAATCAGCAGAGCCTCGCGCCCCCGGCGTCACCTGCCCCGCGGGGTCTACCGAGGGACGAGGCCGAGCCGGAGGGTGGCGAGGTCGACCGAGCCGGGGAGGGGGCGGTGGACGTCCAGGACGGGGCGTCCGCCGGTCACCCGGTGGCCGCGCAGGACCTCCGCGACCAGGGCGGTGAGCACCATCAGCCCCAGGTCCTCCCCGGGGCACCGCCCACCGCCGTGGCTGAACGGGGCCATCACCGGGTCGAGTTCGGCCCCGGGCACCAGCCACCGCGCCGGGACGAACAGGTCCGCCCCCCGCACCTGCCCGGGGTCGCGCTGGTGGAAGGCGGCCGGCACCAGCACCGTCGTCCCGGCCGGGTGGGTGACGCCCCGCCAGGTGGTCTCGGCCCGCGTCACCCGCACCAGGTCCGGCACCAGCGGGAACAGCCGCAGCGCCTCCCGCACACAGGCCCGCACCCGGGGCAGCCCGTCCCCCGCCGGCGCCCCGTCCACCTCCGCCCACGCCGCGTGCTGCTCCGCCGGGTGGGCGGCGAGCAGCAGCAGCGTGCGGGCGAGCATGGTGCCGAGCAGGTCGAGCGCCAGCAGCCAGTGGTGAGCCTGGCCTACCAGGTCGATCTCCCCGGCCGGGTCCGGGTGTTGGCGCACCCGGCCGATCAGCGTGTGGGCCGGGGCCTCGGCGGCGTACCCGGCCAGCCGCGCGTCGGCCCGGGCGTACCGCTCGGCGGCCTCCCGGGCGCGGCCCTTGCGCAGGCCCATCCAGTTGGCCTCGCCCCGCAGCGCGACGAGCTGGTCGGTGAGCCGCTGGTCGTCCGCCGCGGCGTCCCCGAGCACCGTGCGCCGCCCGATCCGGCTCGCGGCCCGCTGGAGGGCGGCGGTGTCCAGCGACCGCCCGGCGGTCAGCGTCCGGACCTCCTGCGCGACCACGTCCAGGAACGGGCCGCAGGACGGGTGGACCGGCCGGCCGGCCGCCAGCACCTGCTCGTTGACCTCCCGCCGCCGCTCGCGCAGTTCGCCGTGCGAGCAGATCACGCCGGTGGGTTCGAAGACGGAGAGGCTGCGGAGCTTGTCGGGCGCGTCCATCGCCATGGTCCGCACCGGCTCGGCGTAGAACTGCTCCAGCTCGGCCCGGTCGAGCAGCACCAGCACCGGCCCGGAGAGCCCCCGGACCAGCACCGGGGCCCCGCCGTGGCGGCGCCGCATCGCCCGCAGGGTGGCGAAGGACCAGGCGGACTGGCCGAGCGCCGCGTACGCCCGGACCACCCCGGGCCGGGCGGAGGCCACGCCGCGGACGAAGGCGGGCAGGGTGTGGGTGGAGACGAACCGCAGGGTCTCCGCCCGGCCCGCCCGCACCGGCTCCTCGGTGCGGGGCGCGGCCACCCGCACCTCAGCGATGGGCTGCGCGGACAGGGTCACGCGATCACGACCTTCCCCGGGTTGAGCAGGTTCTTCGGGTCGAACAGCCGCTTGAGCCCGCGTTGCAGCTCCAGGGCGACGGGGTCGAGCTCGCGGGCCAGCCAGTCCCGCTTGAGGGTGCCGATGCCGTGCTCGCCGGTGCTGGTGCCGCCGAGGGCCAGCGCGGCGGCCATGATGTCGTCGTACGCGACCTGGGCCCGCCGGGTGGCGTCCGGGTCGGTGCGGTCGAAGAGCACAGTGGGGTGCAGGTTGCCGTCGCCGGCATGGCCGAGGGTGGCGATGGTCAGGTCGTGGTGGCGGGCGACGCCCTCGATCAGGCCGACCAGCTCGGCCAGCCGGGAGCGCGGCACCGCCACGTCCTCGATGAAGGCGGTCGGCTCGCCGGGCAGCCTCGTGACCATGGCCTGCAGGCCCGGGGTGACCATCCGCCGGGCCTCGATCACCCGGCGGCTCTGGTCCGCGTCGGCCGCCACCGTCAGCTCGACCGCGCCGGCGGCCCGGCAGAGCGCGGCCATCGCGGCCAGTTCGGCGGCCGGGTCGGCGGCGTCGCTCTCCACGATCAGGGTGGCGGCGCGGTCCCCGTTGAGCATCGGGTGGCCGAGGCCGGCGACCGCCCGGGTGGTGGTCCGGTCGAGCAGTTCCAGCGCCGAGGGCAGGTGGCCGGCGGCGGTGATCGCGGCGACGGCCGCGCCCGCCGCGGGCAGGGCCGCGAACTGGGCCAGCATCGCCAAGGCCGGCGGCCGGGCCGGACGCAGCGCCAGGGTCGCCCCGACCACCACCGCGAGCGTCCCCTCGGAGCCGACCAACAGCCTGGTCAGGTCGTAGCCGGCGACGCCCTTCACGGTGTCCCGGCCGGTGCGCATCCGCCGTCCGTCGGGCAGCACCACGTCCAGGCCGAGCACGTAGTCGGCGGTGACGCCGTACTTGACGCAGCAGATGCCGCCCGCGCCGGTGGCGATGTTCCCGCCGATGGTGCAGACCGCCCAGGAGGCCGGGTCGGGCGGGTAGGTCAGGCCGTACTCGGCCACCGCGCGGTCCAACTGCTGTGTCACGACGCCCGGTTCGCAACGCACCAGCCGGTTGGCCGGGTCGATCTCCAGGATCCGGTCCATCCGGGTGGTGGAGAGCACGATGCAGCCGTCCTCGGCGTTGGCCGCCCCGGCCAGGCCGGTCCTGGCACCCTGCGGGACCACCGGCACGTCCGACTCGTAGGCGGTGCGCAGCACGTGCTGCACCTGCTCGGCGGTCCGCGGGTGGACCACCACGGCCGGCCTGCCGTGCTCGGAGAACGGCGCCGCGTCGTGCGCGTGGGCGGCCAGCGTCTCCGGGTCTGTGGAGAGCGCCTCGGCCGGGAGGCCTTCGCCCAGCCGGGCGAGCAGCCGGGTGAGCGGCCTGGAGGCCGGCCCGGTGACCGGCGTGGATTCGGTGATGACGGACATTCCGCTGCCTTCCGGACGTGGCGCTAGAGGGTGGGGAGTTCGGTGCTGACCGGGACGTCGATCAGCACCGGCCCGTCCCGGCGCGTGGTGGACTCCCGCACCAGCTTGGTGACTTCGGCCGCGTCCACGGCCCGGTGGGCGCGCACCCCGTAGCCGGTGGCGATGGCGGTGATGTCCAGGCCGGGGATCTCCAGCCCCGGCACGCCCGGGGTGCGCTCCACCTGGGCGAACCACTGGAGGATGGCGTAGCGGGCGTTGCTCAGCACCACGAAGGTGACCGGCAGGTTGTAGTGGGCCGCCGTCCACAGCGCCTGGACGGCGTAGTGCACCGAGCCGTCCCCGAGCACCGCGACCACCGGCCGCTCCGGGACGGCGAGTTGGGCCCCGACGGCCGCCGCCGCCCCGTAGCCCAGGCCACCGCCGGCCGAGAACAGGTAGGAGCCGGGCGTGCCGATCCTGGTCGCCCGGTGGAACTGCGGGACGTTGGACGGCGACTCGTTCACCCAGAGCGTCCCGGCCGGCGCGCCCTCGGCCACCGCCCGCAGCGCGCCGAACGGGCTCAGCCGCCCGTCCTCGCCGAGCCCCTCCGCCGCCGGCTCCGCGGGGCCGACGCCCGCCGGTGCTCCCGCCGCCAGCCGCTCCGTCAACGCCCGTGCGGTGAGCGCCAGATCGGCCACCACCGCGTCGCCGACCGGCGCCCGGGCCGCCTCCTCCGCGTCCCGGGTGAGCAGCACCAGCCCGGCCCCGTCCGGCAGGTACTCCCCCGGCACGTACGGGTAGTAGCGGAACACCGGCGCCCCGATCACCACCACCAGGTCGTGCCCCGCCAGGCAGCGTGCCAACGGGGCGATGGCGGGCGGCAGTTCGCCCCGGTACTGCGGGTGGCTGCGCGGGAAGGAGACCCGCCCCGCCACCGGAGCGGCCCACACCGGCAGCCCGGTGTGCTCGGCCAGCGCCAGCACCGCGTCCCAGGTGCCCGGGCCGGCCGCGTCCACGTCGTCGCCGACCACCAGGACGGCGCTGCGCGCCCCGGCGATCCGTCCGGCCAGCGAGCGGATCGTTTCGGCGTCGGGCGCTCCCGCGTGCACCACCCGGCGCTCGGCGGCGGCCTGCGCCGCCCGCAGCTCACCCGGCGTCAGCTCCGCCTCGAAGTCGTCCATCGGCAGCGAGAGGAAGACCGGCCCGCACGGCGGGGTCTCGGCCAGCTGCACCGCCCGGGCCAGCGCGGGCGCCACGTCGGCCGGGCGCGGCGGCTCGTACGCCCACTTCACCGCGGGCTGCGGCAGCAGGGTGGCCTGCGGATTGCTGAGCAGCGCCTCCATGGTGAGCATCGCCCGCACCTGCTGCCCGGCGGTGACCACCATCGGGGTGCGGTTGGCCCGGGCGTTGAGGATCGCGCCCATCGCGTTGCCGGTGCCGGGCCCGGTGTGCAGGTTGACCAGCGCCGTGCGGCCGCCGGCCTGCGCGTAGCCGTCCGCCATCCCGACCACCACGGCCTCCTGGAGGCCGAGCACGTACCGGAAGTCGGCCGGGAAGTCCCGCAGCATCGGCAGCTCGGTGGAGCCCGGATTGCCGAAGACGGTGGTGATCCCGCGGGCGCGCAGCACGTCCAGGACTGCGTGACGGACGGACGGCATGGGTGGTTCCCCCTCGAGTCGGAACATGACCTGGAACCCATGCCTAGTGGTTCGCCCCCCGCACCCCCACCTCCGCACGGGGCAGCTTCACCCGCCCGGCGGACACCCTTCCACCCCCAGGAGCAAAAGGCCTACGAACGGGGCGCACATCCGATCCGACCGGCGCACGCCCCCGGCTCGCGCTACCGAACACACCGACGCCCCGCCGGACCGAGGTCCGACGGGGCGTCAGGTGGTCGACTGAGGAGCCGTCAGCGCTCCCAGGCGGCCCGGTCGTCCTCGACGGGCTCCACCGGCTCCAGGATCGCCACGCACTCGAAGTGGTGGGTCATCGGGAACAGGTCGAAGGCCCGCAGCGAGACCGGCCGGTAGCCGCCCTCGCGGAAGAAGGCCAGGTCACGCGCGAGCGCGGCCGGGTCACAGGCCACGTACGCGATCCGGCGGGCCTCCAGGCCGGCCAGGTGACGGACCGTCTCCCGCCCGGCCCCCGCGCGCGGCGGGTCCAGCACGATCAGGTCGGTCGAGGTGATGCCGGTGCGCGGCAGCAGGCTCTCCACCCGGTCGCACTCGATCCGGACGTTGTCCACCTCGGCCAGGTTGTGCCGGGCGTCGACCACCGCCTGCTTGCTCGACTCGATGCCGAGCACCGCCCCGTCGTCACCGACCCGGTCGGCCAGCGCGCCCGCGAACAGGCCCACGCCGCAGTACAGGTCGAGCGCGCTCTCGCCCCACTGCGGGTCCAGGCCGTCCAGCACCGCGTTCACCAGGGTGTCCGGCGCCTCCGGGTGGATCTGCCAGAAACCGCCGTTGGAGACCCGCCAGGTCCGTCCCGCCGCCCGCTCCCGGACGAAGGTCCGCCCGTGCACCCGGTGGAACAGCTCCTGCTCGTCGATCCGGGAGATCGACACCGGCTTGTCCAGCTCCACCAGCGGCAGCTGCGCGCCCGGAGCCGGGGTCAGGATCACCTGACGGTCCGAGGACCCGGAGGCCGCGATCACCTCGACCGAGGTGACGCCGGGCCAGCTGCGGCCCTCCACCCCGAGCTCGGTGACGCCCTCGGTCGCGATCAGGCAGCGGTCCACCGGCTCGATGTCGTGCGAACGGTGCCGGCGCAGACCGACCCGGCCGCTCGCCGGGTCCACCGCGTACTGCATCCGGGACCGCCAGGCCGGGACCTCACCGGGCGCCAGCTTGCCGCCGACCGGCTCCACGCTGCCGTCCCAGCCCGCCTGCTCCGGCGTCAGCCCGGCCAGCTTGGCCAGCTGCTCGGTCAGCACCGCGCCCTTGAGCTTGCGCTGCCCGCCCGGGGTGACGTGCTGCCAGTCGCAGCCGCCGCACTTGCCGGGGCCGGCGAACGGGCACGGCGCCGGGATCCGCTCCTTGGCGGCCTCCAGCACCTCCACCGCGTCGGCCCGCAGGAAGCGGGAGGTGGTGGTGCCCTCGGTGACCTCCACGACCACCCGCTCGCCCGGCAGCGTGTGCCGGACGAACAGCACCCGGCCCTCGTGCCGCGCCACGCAGTGCCCGCCGCCGTGCGCCACCGGGCCGACCTCGACCTCGTACCGCTCGCCGACCAGCGGGTCGCCGGACGGCACCCGCGGCGCCGCCGGAGCCTTGACCGCCTTCGGCGGACGGGCCGCCCTGGCGGCCGGCTGCGCCGTGCGCAGCGCCTTCGGCGGCCGCACCGCCTGCTTCTTCGCGCCCTTCGCGGCACCACCCGCGCCACCGGACTCGGCGGTCACCTTGGCGGTGGCCTTGGCGCCGGGCAGCTTGCCCTTCTTCCACAGCGCGGAGGCACCCGCCGCGGTCGGCGCGGCCGTGCCCTCCGACCGCTGCTCGCCCGGAGCGACCGGCGCGGTCTGCGCGGTGTAGCCGTCACGGTCGGTCGCCGTCGGCCGGGCCGGCTTGGAGCTCCAGCGCGGACGGGCCACCTGCCCCGGCTTGCCGCCGGTGGACTTGGCCTTGCCGGAGCCCTTGCCGGAACCGCCGGAGCGTCCGGCGCCGGAGGAACGGGGCGGGTTGTTGCGGGTCACGATTCGGCGTCCTTGGTGGAGTTGCTGGAGCTGCTGGCAGCGGTGCTGGAAGCCTTCGACTCTACGCGCTGCGGGCGCGGTTCACCGCGCCGCACCGCACCCGGCGCCGACCACGCCTTCTGCGGGCGCCGCCGCTCGGAGGACTCCAGCTGCCACGGCACCGAGGTCACCATGACGCCCGGCTTGAAGAGCAGCCGGCCCTTCAGCCGCAGCGCGCTCTGGTTGTGCAGCAGGTGCTCGTACCAGTGGCCGACCACGTACTCCGGGATGTAGACCATCACCACGTCGCGCGGGCTGGACCGGCGCAGGTTCTTCACGTAGTCCAGCACCGGCCCGGTGATCTCGCGGAACGGCGAGTCCAGCACCTTCAGCGGGATCTCGATGTCCCGCGCGTCCCACTCCCGGCGCAGCGCCTCGGTGTCCGAGGGGTCCACGTTGACCGTGACCGCCTCCAGGGTGTGCGAACGCGCGAGCCGGGCGTACGCCAGTGCGCGCAGCGCCGGCTTGTGCAGCTTGGAGACCAGCACGATGGCGTGCACCCGGGTCGGCAGCACCGCGTCGTCCGGCACCTCCGCCGCGATCAGCTCGCGGGAGACCCGGTCGTAGTGCTTGCGGATCGCCTTCATCATCACGAACAGCACGACCATCGCGGCGATCGCGATCCAGGCGTGGCTGATCTTGGTGGCCAGCACCACGATCAGCACGGCCATCGTCATCACCAGGCCGAAGGCGTTGATCGCCCGGCTGCGCTGCATGTGCGAGCGCTTCTTCGGGTCCTTCTCGGTACGCAGCAGCCTGGTCCAGTGCCGGATCATGCCCGACTGGCTCATGTTGAAGGAGACGAAGACACCGACGATGTACAGCTGGATCAGCCGGGTCGGGTCCGCGTCGAAGGCCACGATGAACAGGATCGCCGCGCCCGCCAGCAGGATGATGCCGTTGGAGAACGCCAGCCGGTCACCACGGGTGTGCAGCTGCCGGGGCAGGTAGCGGTCCTGGGCCAGGATCGAGCCGAGCACCGGGAAGCCGTTGAAGGCCGTGTTGGCGGCCAGCACCAGGATCAGACCGGTCACGGCCGCGATGAAGTAGAACCCCGGGGTGAAGTTGGAGAACACCGCCTCGCTGATCTGCGCCAGCGCCGTCTTCTGGTGGTAGTCCGCCGGGGCGCCCACCAGCTGGCTCGGGTCCTCCGCCATCTGAGCGCCCGTCAGCCGGGCCAGGTAGATGATGCCCATGAACATCACGACCGCGAACAGCGCCATCATCAGCAGCGTGGTCGCCGCGTTCTTGCTCTTCGGCTTGCGGAAGGCCGGCACGCCGTTGGAGATCGCCTCCACGCCGGTCAGCGCCGCACAGCCCGAGGAGAAGGCCTTGAGCAGCAGGAAGATCAGTGCGAACCCGGCCAGGTTCTCGTCCCCGGGCAGCGCCTGGAGGTGGAACCCGGCGCTCTCGGCGGGCATGTCCGTCCCGAAGAACACGTTCCGGACCATGCCGTAGCCGATCATGCCCATGATGCCGATCATGAACGCGTAGGTCGGCACCGCGAACGCCGACCCGGACTCCCGGACCCCGCGCAGGTTCATGCCCATCAGCACGACGACCAGGATGATCGAGATCGCCATCTCGTGGCCCCGCAGCGCCGGCACCGCCGACACCACGTTCGCCACGCCCGAGGTCGTCGACACCGCCACCGTCAGGATGTAGTCGACCAGCAGCGCGCTCGCCACCACCAGACCGGAGTTCGGCCCGTGGTTGACGGTCGCCACCTCGTAGTCGCCGCCACCGCTCGGGTAGGCGTGCACGTTCTGCCGGTACGAGGCCACCACCGCGAGCATCACGACCGCGACGACGAGGCCGATCTGCCAGGAGAAGTGGATCGCCGAGACGCCCGCCACCGACAGGGTGAGCAGGATCTCCTCGGGGGCGTAGGCCACCGAGGAGAGGGCGTCGGAGGCGAACACGGGCAGCGCGATGCGCTTGGGCAGCAGGGTCTCGCCCAGCTTGTCGCTGCGCAGGGCGCGACCGAGCAGGATGCGTTTCGGTAGATCAGCAGGCATAGGCACGTAGGAATCGTAGGGGCTCCCCCCCGCGGAGTTGCGCTCCGGTGGCCCCCTTCCTCGGGACTGTGTTCGGAGGACCGGCTAGCGTGTCGCATGATGAGGACGCGGGAACCATCCGGTGCACCCGCCACACGACGTGCCGAACCCCTCGGCCGAATGACCCCCGGAACGGGGGCGGAAGGATGACGATCGGTGTCTGCGCAGGTCATGTTCCCCACGGACCAGGTGAGGTAGGCGTCCCGTGCACATCGTCATCATGGGCTGCGGCCGGGTGGGCTCCGCGCTCGCCCGCGCCCTGGAGAAACAGGGTCACTCGGTGGCCGTCGTCGACCAGGACCCGACCGCCTTCCGCCGGCTCGGCGCCGTCTTCAACGGCCGCCGGGTGACCGGCGTCGGCTTCGACCAGGACACCCTGCGCGAGGCCGGCATCGAGGAGGCGGGCGCCTTCGCCGCCGTCTCCAGCGGTGACAACTCCAACATCATCGCGGCCCGGGTCGCCCGGGAGAACTTCGGCGTCGAGAACGTCGCGGCCCGGATCTACGACCCCCGCCGCGCCGAGGTCTACCAGCGCCTGGGCATCCCCACCGTCGCCACCGTCCGGTGGACCGCCGACCAGATGCTCCGCCGCCTGCTCCCCAGCGGCGGCGAACCGCTCTGGCAGGACCCCAGCGGCAGCGTCCAGCTCGCCGAGGTCGCCTACGCCCCCTCCTGGGTCGGCCACCGGCTCTCCGAGCTGGAGGAGGCCTCCGGCGCCCGGATCGCCTTCCTCACCCGCCTCGGCGAGGGGACCCTGCCGACCCCCCAGCTGGTCGTCCAGGAGGGCGACCTGGTGCACGTGATGCTGCGCCGCGCCGACCTGACCGCCGTCGAGGCCGCGTTCGCGCAGGGTCCGCAGGAGGATGAGCACTGATGCGAGTCGCCATTGCCGGAGCCGGCGCGGTCGGCCGCTCGATCGCGGGCGAGCTGCTGGAGAACGGCCACGACGTCCTCCTGATCGACAAGAACCCCAACTCCATCTCGGTCGAGCGCGTCCCGATGGCCGAGTGGCTGCTGGCCGACGCCTGCGAGATCACCTCGCTGGACGAGGCCGCGCTCCAGCGCTGCCACGTGGTGATCGCCGCCACCGGCGACGACAAGGTCAACCTGGTGGTCTCGCTGCTCGCCAAGACCGAGTACGGCGTGCCGCGGGTGGTCGCCCGGGTCAACAACCCGAAGAACGAGTGGCTCTTCAACGAGTCCTGGGGCGTGGACGTCGCCGTCTCCACCCCGCGCCTGATGTCCGCCCTCGTCGAGGAGGCCGTCAGCGTCGGTGACCTGGTCCGCCTGATGCGCTTCAGCCAGGGCAACGCCAACCTGGTCGAGCTCACCCTCGCCGCGGACGCCGCCCTGGTCGGCACCCGGGTCGGCGACGTGGTCTGGCCGGCCGACACCGCGCTGGTCACCATCATCCGCGAGGGCCGGGTCCTGGTGCCGGGCAAGGACGACACCCTGGACGGCGGCGACGAACTGCTCTTCGTGGCCGCCCAGGAACGCGAGGAGGAGCTCGAGGAGCTCCTCTCCGCGGGCTCCACCGAGCAGTAGCGCGCCCCTGGACGAACGGGAAGAGGGCCCCCTCGGGGGCCCTCTTCTCAGCTCTGCTGCTCCTCCTCGACCTCCGCCTTGATCGGCGGCGGGGCCTTGAGCAGGATCTGCCAGGTCACGTACATCGCCAGCAGCAGCGGCGGGATGCCGAGCGCCACCTTCAGCCAGCCCAGCAGGTTGACGTTCCCCGTGAAGTACAGCGGGAAGAGGATCAACGGCTTGATGCCCATGATCACCACCCAGGCCCAGGTCGCCTTGGTGTACGCCGCCAGCCGCCCGGGGTTCTTGGTCCGCCAGGTGAACATCTCGCCCGTGATCGGGCCGAGCATCACGCCGATCATCGGCCAGCGGACCAGCGCCGAGACCGCCAGCGCGACGCAGTAGCCGACGTTCCACAGCAGGCCGGGCAGGTAGAAGTTCTCCGCCTTGCCGGTCTTCATCGAGATCCACGCACCGAGCGCGACCCCGAACACCCCGCTGAACGCGTGCTGCACCGTCTCCCGGCGGAACAGCCGGATCACCACGAACAGCAGGCTCAGCCCGAGCGCCGCCCAGGCCGCCGGGGCCACCTCGTGGGTGATGTTGAAGGTGATGATGAACACCAGGCCGGGCAGGGTCATGTCGACCATGCCGCGGACACCGCCGAAGGCCTGCAGCACCGTGTCGGCGGCCTCCTTCGAGGCGTCCCGCTCCGGCTCCACCGCCTGGTCGGCGGGCTTTGCCAGGTCGAGCTGGGCGGCGGGCTCGCCGCCGGGCAGGTTGGTCACGCTCACTCGCTCCCGTGTCCGGCCGGACGCAGTTCGTAGCGGGGGTTGAAGAGCACGCGGCGCCCGCGTGCGTGGCTGAGCCGGCCGGTCGCGATGAGGCGACGGCCGGGTTCTATGCCGATGATCGAACGGCGGCCCAGCCAGACCACGTCCAGGGCCTCGGTCCCGTCGAACAGCTCCGCCTCCAGCGCCGGCACCCCGGCCCGGGGGCGGAGCGTCACGGTGCGCAGGGTCCCGGCCACGGTGACCACCTCGCGGTCCCCCGCGCTGGCGATCGGGGTGCACCCGGCCTCCACCGTGTCCTGCCGGAGCTCGGCCGCGTCCAGCTCCTCGGCTGAGGAGGTCAGGCGGCTGAGCATGCGGCGGAAACGGCCTTGCGGCTGCTCGCTGCTGTTGTCACCACTCATGCCCGAAGGGTACCGGTTTCACGGCACCGAACGGCAGAGCGAACACGGCCTCCGGCGGGGAGAGCGGGGCAGACTCCGGCGGGGAGGGTGCGGCAGGTCGGGAGAGCTTCCGACCGCCCGTCAGGGTTCGAAGCGGTAGCCCATGCCCGGCTCGGTGATGAAGTGCCGGGGGTGGCTCGGGTCGGTCTCCAGCTTCCGTCGCAGCTGGGCCAGGTAGACCCGCAGGTAGTTGGTCTCGGTCCGGTAGGCCGGCCCCCAGACCTCCTGGAGCAGCTGGGTCTGGCTGACCAGCCGCCCGGCGTTGCGCACCAGCACCTCCAGCAGGTGCCACTCGGTGGGCGTCAGCCGGATGTCCGCACCGTCCCGGTTGACCTTCTTCGCCGCCAGGTCCACCGTGAACCCCTCGGTGACCACCACCGCGTCGTCCTCCCCCGCCACCGGCTCGGCCCGCCGCACGGCGGCCCGCATCCGCGCCAACAGCTCGTCCATCCCGAACGGCTTGGTGACGTAGTCGTCGGCCCCGGCGTCCAGCGCCTCCACCTTCTCGTCCGAGGCGTGCCGGGCCGAGAGCACGATGATCGGCACCCTGGTCCAGCCCCGCAGGCCGCGGATCACCTCCACGCCCTCCATGTCCGGCAGCCCGAGGTCGAGCAGCACCACGTCCGGGTGCTTGGCCGCGGCGAGCTCCAGGGCCGACGCACCGTCATGGGCGGCGTCCACCTCGTACTTCCGGGCCTTGAGGTTGATCACCAGCGCGCGGACGATCTGCGGTTCGTCGTCCACCACGAGGACCCGGGTCATTCCGGCTCCGCCTTTCGTTCGTCGTTGTCGTCCAGGTCCGCCGCAGGCAGCGCGACCACCATGGTCAGTCCTCCGCCGGGGGTGTCCTCGGCGGTGACGGTGCCGTCCATCGCCTCCACGAAGCCCCGGGCCACCGCCAGCCCGAGACCCACGCCGGCGCCGCGCGGGGCGTCGCCGTACCGCTGGAACGGCGCGAAGATCCGTTCCCGGGCCTCCACCGGCACCCCGGGGCCCCGGTCGACGATCCGCACCTCGACCCGCCGCCCGGCCCCCGGCCGGTCCAGCACCGAGGCCCGCACCAGGACGTCGCCGCTGTACTTCACGGCGTTCTCGACCAGGTTGGCGAGCGCCCGCTCCAGCAGCCCGCCGTCGGCCCGCACCATCGGCAGCGACTCGGGCACGTCCAGCCGGACCGCCCCGGCCGGCACCCCGCCCAGCGCGTACGGGACGACCTCGTCGAGGTCGGTGTCGCGGATCAGCGGGGCGACGGTGCCGGTCTGCAGGCGGCTCATGTCGAGCAGGTTGTTGATCAGGTGGTCGAGCCGGTCGGCGCCGGTCTCGATCCCGGCCAGCAGCTCGGCCTCGTCCTCGGCGCTCCACTCCACGTCCTCGGCGCGCAGCGAGGAGACGTTGGCCTTGATCCCGGCCAGCGGGGTGCGCAGGTCGTGCGAGACGGCGGCCAGCAGGGCGGTGCGGATCCGGTTGCCCTCGGCCTCCCGGCGGGCGGCGGCGGCCTCGCCGAGCAGCCGGCGGCGCTCCAGCAGGGCGGCGCCCTGGGCGGCGTAGGCGCCGAGCAGCCGACGGTCGGCCGCGGGCAGCACCCGGCCCCGCAGCACCAGCGCCAGCCGGCCGCCGACCGGCACGTCCACGTCGCCGTCCTCCGGCCGCTGCGGCGGATCGGTGCCACGGGCCGCCGCCGGACGCCAGGGTGAGTGGTCGTCAGGCCGCTCCAGCAGCGCGGCGGACTCCTGTTGGAAGGTCTCCCTGACCTGGTCCAGCAGGGCGTCCAGCATCCCGTTCCCGCTCGGCGTGCCGCGCAGCACCGTCCCGGCCAGCGCGCTCAGCGACTGCGCCTCGGTCTGGCTGAGGGCGGCCTGCTGGGTCCGTCTGGCGGCCAGGTCCACCACCGAGGCGACCGCGATGCCGACGGCGGTGAAGATCGCCACCGCCAGGATGTTCCGCGGTTCGGAGATGGTGAAGGTGTGGATCGGGGGCGTGAAGTAGTAGTTCAGCGAGGAGGAGGCCACCAGCGCCGAGGCGACCGCCGGGTAGAGGCCGCCGGCCAGCGCCGCACAGACCGTCAGGCAGAGGAAGAGCAGCATGTCCGTGGAGAGCCCCAGGCTCCCCAGCTCGATCAGCAGCAGCGTGAGCAGCGGCGGACCGCCGACCCCGATCAGCCAGCCCAGCAGCGTCCTGGTCCGGCCGAGGTCGGTGACCCGGCGGACCGGCAGCGTGCCGCGGCCCCTCGCCGCCTGCTCGTGGGTGACGGTGTGCACGTCGATGTCACCGCTGTCCCGGGTGACGGTGGACCCCACCCCGGGGCCCCACAGGTACTGCCAGGCCCGGCGGCGGCTGGAGCCCAGCACCACCTGGGTGGCGTTCACCCCGCGCGCGAAGTCCAGCAGGGCCGGCGCCGGGTCGTCGCCCAGCACCGTGTGGAAGCTGCCGCCCAGGCTCTCCACCAGGGCGCGCTGCTCGATCAGGGCCTGCGAGGAGCCCGCCGGCGCCGACAGCCCGTCGGAACGCGCGATGTGCACGGCCAGCAGCTCACCGCCGGACGCCCGGTCGGCGATCCGGGCCGCCCGGCGGATCAGCGTGGCACCCTCGGGGCCGCCGGTCAGACCGACCACGATCCGCTCCCGGGCCTGCCAGGTGCCCTCGATGCCGTGCTCGGCCCGGTAGCGCTGGAGGTACTCGTCGACCCGGTCGGCCGTCCAGAGCAGCGCCAGCTCGCGCAGCGCGGTCAGGTTCCCCGGCCGGAACCAGTTCGCCAGCGAGGCGTCGACCTTCTCCGGCGCGTACACGTTCCCGTGCGCCAGCCGGCGGCGCAGCGCCTCCGGATCCATGTCTACCAGCTCGACCTGGTCCGCCCGGCGCACCACCTCGTCCGGCACCGTCTCGCGCTGCCGCACCCCCGTGATGCCCTCCACCACGTCGCCCAGCGACTCCAGGTGCTGGATGTTCACGGTGGAGACCACGTCGATCCCGGCCTCCAACAGCTCCTCGACGTCCTGCCAGCGCTTGGCGTTGCGGCTGCCCGGCACGTTGGTGTGGGCCAGCTCGTCCACCAGCGCGACCGCCGGGCGCCGGCGCAGCACCGCGTCCAGGTCCAGCTCGCCGAAGAGCGCCCCACGGTACGTCAGTTCCCGTCGCGGCAGCAGCTCCAGACCCACCGTCAGCTCGGCAGTCCGCCGCCGCCCGTGGTCCTCCACGAAGGCCGCGACCACGTCCGTACCGCGGGCGGACCTGCGGTGCGCCTCCGCGAGCATGGCGTACGTCTTGCCGACCCCGGGTGCCGCCCCGAGGTAGATCCGCAGCCTGCCGCGCGCCATCCGTACCAGTTCCCGCTCCGCCCGGGGCAGGCCCCGGGTACCCGTCCGACCCCCTGAGCCTACGGTGATTTACCCGTAAATCCGCTGATCAGGTGAGCCGAACGGTAGTTTTAGCGGTCTCTTGACGCCCATCGCCTGCCCTCGCCCGAGGGGGCGGGTGGGGGTGCTGTGGAGTCCCCTGTTCCCCACAGCACCCCGAGCACGGAAGCCGGGACGTTGACGTCACCGGTCTGGGCTCGTACTGGACACGCCGCAAGCAGGGGAAGGGTTGCACGGGATTCCGAGATATTTTCGCGGCCTCTCCAGCCGGCGCCCAGGGGGCGCGGCCCCTCAGTTCCCGGCGCCGCCGCCCCGGCTCCCGCTCGCCGACGGCACCGGCAAGGGCAGCGCGGCGAAGGCGTCCGAGGCCGCCCGGAACTCCGGATCCAGCACCGCCCCCGCCAACCCGGTCGGCGTCGAGTCCGTCGTGTACTGCACCAGCAGCACCGCCAACCGACGCCCCTCCAGCCGCACCGTCACCTCCTCCACCCGCTCCGGCTCACTGTCCCCCGCCTCGAAGGTCCGCAGCGCCAACGCCCGGTGGGTCCGCTCCCCCTCCACCCAGCCGGCCCCCGGCACCGTGCACTCCGCGGCCTCCAACAGCCGCTCCTCCGCACTCGCCGCCTCGGCCGTCGCATCGAACTCCAGCAGGTACTGCACCGCCAGCCCCCGGCCCGCGTCCGGGCGCACCAGCTCCCACCGCCGACCCGCCCCCAGCAGCTCGACGAGCTGCGGCACGCACCCCTGCAACGCCGGCAATCCGAACGTCGAAACCCCCGTCAACAACGGCCCCCACGGGCCGTACCGGGCCTGCGAAACCGGCAACCCGGCCTGCCCCAGCAGGAGTTCACCCCCGCCGTCCGAGACCGGCATCACCGAATCGACCCCACCGGCCAGCTCCACCGGCCCCGGCAGCAGCAGCGTCGGCGCGATGGTCCGCTCCACCGGCAGCCCGGCCAGACCCGCCACCTGCCCGCCCATCTCACCGGGCCCGCAGAAGGTGGCCAGCCCCCACACCCCCGCCGAGGTCAACGCCCCCGTCACCGCCACGATCCCGGCCCGCCGACGCCGACGACGCCGCACCGCCCGGCAGAGCACCTCCTCCGACGGAGGCATCCGCAGCGCGGTCACCTCGCACCGCAGCTCGTCGAACATCCGCTCCAGCCTGACCGTCGAGACGGCCGGACGATCCTGCTCCTCCACGGCGACCGCCCTCCTCTCAGCCCGCTCGGCCGACTCCGCCCGCACGGCCCTCTCAGCCACGGCAGCTCAGCGTCCCGTCCAACGTACGCCCCTCACCGGTCCGTTGAGCCGGCACCGTCGAATCGGAGACGGACGGCCCCGGCCGCTCCTCCGGCGCCCGCTCCCGCCCCTGACCGCCCGTCAGTTCCCGGCCGCCCGGCTCCACCTCGTCCTCGTCCCCGACCCCGGGCGAGGCCGCCGGAGCACTCACCGGCCCGGCCACCGGACCCACCACCGGCACCCCCGGCATCGGCTTCGGACCCCCCGACCGCTGGAGCGGCAACGGCGAACCGCCGTCCCCCTCCTCCTCCCCCAACAACTCGGCCAGCGCCAGCCGCCCCCGGTGCAGCCGCGCCTTCACCGTCCCCACCGGCACACCCTCGTCCGCCGCGATCTCCGCCACCGCCCGGCCCCCCATGTGATGCAGCACCAACGCCGACCGCTGCGCCTCTGGCAACCGCCGCAACGCCTCCACCAACGCAACCGACTCCGGCCCCGGCCCGGGCACCGGCGACCCCTCACCGTGCCGCACCCAACTCCGCAACGCCGTCCGCGCCCGCCGCCACCGGCTGATCGCGATCCGCTGCCCCGTCAGCCGCACCCAGGCCACCGGGTTCTCGTACGCACTCAGCCGCCCCCAGTGGCTCCACGCCCGGACGAACGCCTCCTGCGCGGCGTCCTGAGCCTCCCCCAGATCACCCGTCAGCGCGTACAGATGGGCCACCAACTGACCGTACGCACCTTCGTAGAACGACCTGAAGTCGTCCTCCGCCGCGTGCTCCCGGTCACCACCCATGACCGGTCAGTGTGCCGTGCACCGGTGGGGGTCGGCAACCAGCCGGCCCGTACCTCCGGAAACGCAGAGAAGCCCCCTGACGAATCGTCAGGGGGCTTCTCTTGAATGATTGTTCGGCGGCGTCCTACTCTCCCACAGGGTCCCCCCTGCAGTACCATCGGCGC
>NZ_JBVJLD010000074.1:0-34087 GCF_055584905.1 Kitasatospora sp. NPDC088742
GTTCCAGCACTGCCCACTGGGCGTCCGTCAGATCTCCCCGAGCCATGGATCAAGATCATCGCATGACCTTGATCCACTTCTGAAACAGGCCCTAGCGGTAGAGCGCGTCGAGCAGGAAGGCGCCGAGTGCCATGCCGACCAGCAGCGCGCAGATGATCAGGTTGACCACCTTGTGCTCCCAGAACACCGCGACGAACTCGCGGATGGTGGCGCTCGGCAGGTAGTAGCCGGCGGTCGGGGCGCCGCGCACCTGACCGTTGACCCCGGCCCGGCGGGCCAGCATCGCCGCCCGGTAGGCGTGGAAGTTGTTGGTCACCACGACGCAGCGGTAGCCGGGCACGGCCTCGCTCATGATCTTCTGACTGAAGACCAGGTTCTCCTCGGTTGTCCGCGACCGGTCCTCCTCCCAGACCTGCTCCGGCGGGGCGCCCTGCTCGACCAGCCAGCGGGCCATCGCGGTGGACTCCGGCAGCTTCTCGTCGGTGCCCTTCCCGCCGGAGGCGAGCAGCACCGGGGCCGGACGCCCCCGCGCCACCTGGCGGTCGTGGACCGCCAGGCCGCGGCGCAGCCGGGCGGCCAGCAGTGGCGGCACCCGCTCGCCGTCGATCAGACCGGCGCCGAGCACCACCACGAAGTCGACCCCGCCGCGGGCCGGGATCCGGCCGTAGAGCCAGGCGTAGCCGAGGAACGAGAGGCAGAGGAAGGAGAGGTAGGCCGAGAGCAGCAACGCCGCGACCACGAACGCCAGGTAGGCGGAGGAGGCGTTCGGCCGTCCGGCCAGCAGGACCAGGACGACCATCCCGTAGATGGTCAGCCCGAGCAGCAGCGAGAGCACCGTGGCCGGCCGGGTGCCCTCCTTCCTGATCATGGTGACGCCGTTGAGCACCAGCGCGGCCCCGAGCACCAGCACCCCCAGCGCGGGCACCAGCAGCACCGCCGCGTAGACGATCACCGCCGGCGTGTCCGGAAGGTGCCGGGCCTGGGCGAGCAGGGCGCCGGCCAGGCTGGTCAGGGTCAGCCCGAACAGCACCGCGTTGCGGAACCGCCTCCGGTCCTGCCAGACACTGGCGCAGAACGCCAGGAAGAAGACCAGGGCCGGTAGGAAGGCGTACATGCCGCCCATCGTAGGCGGCGGCTCCTGACCACCCGTCACGCGGACCGCGGCCGGGTGCCGCAATCGACTTACTTGCGCTCGCCCTGTCGATATTTTGCGCTTTTCCATGGACTTCATGCGCCCCCGCCCCTAGTCTCTCCCTCGCTCGGCCGTCGTCCCCCACCCACGACCCAGCGAGGCCCACCACATGCAGCCACCCACCGTCCGCCGCCTGCGCGGGCCGGTCGCCGTCCTCACGGCGGCCGCGCTCTCCACCGGCGCCCTGCTCGCCGTCACCACGGCGCCCGCGCACGCGGCCGCCGTCCCCACGCTCTCCCCGCTCGACGTGCCCGGCCGGGGCGCGACCGTTCCGTTCAAGGAGCAGGAGGCCGAGTTCGCGGCCACCAACGGCACTGTGATCGGCCCGGAGCGGCGCTACGGCACGCTCCCCTCGGAGTCCTCCGGCCGGCAGGCCGTGACGCTCAACTCCCCCGGCCAGTACGTGGAGTTCACCCTCACCGCACCCGCCGACGCGATGAGCTTCCGGTACTCGCTGCCGGACACCGCCGACGGCAAGGGCCGGGACGCCTCGATCGACCTGCTGGTCAACGGCAGCAAGCTCAAGGACCTCCCGGTCACCTCCAAGTACGGCTGGTACTACGGGGGTTATCCGTTCAACAACAACCCCGGCGACACCAACCCGCACCACTTCTACGACGAGACCCGGACCATGTTCGGCTCGCTGCTGCCGGCCGGCTCCAAGGTCCGGCTCCAGGTCTCCTCCACCGCGCAGTCGCCCAGCTTCACCGTCGACCTGGCCGACTTCGAGCAGGTCGGCCCGGCCAAGTCCAAGCCCGCCGGGGCCCTGGACGTGGTGGCCGACTTCGGTGCCGACCCGAGCGGGGCCACCGACTCCACCGCCAAGTTCCAGGCCGCCGTCAACGCGGGGCAGGCACAGGGGAAGACGGTCTGGATCCCGACCGGCAGCTTCACCCTCTACGACCACGTGGTGGTGGACGGCGTCACGCTGGCCGGGGCGGGCCCCTGGTACTCCGTGCTCGGCGGGCGTGACCCGGTCAACCGCAACCGGGCGGCCGGCATCTACGGCAAGTACGTCCCGGGCGGCGGCTACGGCGGCGCGGTCCGCCCGCAGGAGGCCAACGGCCCGAGCCGCAACGTCACCCTCAAGGACTTCGCCATCATCGGCGACGTCCGCGAGCGGGTCGACGACGACCAGGTGAACGCGCTCGGCGGGGCGATGAGCAACTCCACCGTCGACAACCTGTGGCTCCAGCACACCAAGGTCGGCGCCTGGATGGACGGTCCGATGGACCGCTTCACCATCAGGAACAGCCGGATCCTCGACCAGACCGCCGACGGGGTCAACTTCCACACGGGGGTGACCAATTCGAGCGTCACCAACACCTTCGTCCGCAACACCGGCGACGACGGCCTGGCCTCCTGGCCGGAGCGGGTGCCCAACGTCGGCGACAGCTTCACCCACAACACCGTGGTGCTGCCGATCCTCGCCAACAACATCGTCACGTACGGCGGCAAGGACTTCACCATCTCGGACAACGTGATGGCCGACACCATCTCCAACGGCGGCGGCCTGCACATCGCCAACCGGTACCCCGGCGTCAGCTCCGGCAACGGCACCGCCGTGGCGGGCACCATCACCGCCGCCCGCAACACCCTGATCCGCACCGGGAACAGCGACTACAACTGGAACTTCGGCGTCGGCGCGGTCTGGTTCAGCGGCCTCAACGAGCCGATCGCGGGCGCCGCCATCGCGATCTCGGACACCGACATCCTGGACAGCTCCTACGAGGCGATCCAGACCATCGAGGGCGCCTCCAGCGGCATCAGCTTCACCAATGTCACCATCGACGGCGCCGGCACCTACGCCGTCCAGGCGCAGGCCAACTCCTCGATGCGCTTCACCGGCGTGACGGCGCGGAACATCGCGCAGGCGCCCACCCCGGTCCACAACTGCGTGGGCACCGGCTTCCAGATCACCGACGGCGGCGGCAACTCCGGCCTCACCGGCTCGACCTGCACCGGCGTGTGGCCCGACCCGAAGTTCACCTACGGCGGCCGCCCGTCCAACGGGACCAACCCGACCCCGACGCCCACGCCGACCCCCACCCCGACCCCGTCGCCGTCCCCCTCCCCCACCACCCCGCCGGCCTGCACCCCGGGCGCGACCGCGAGCAGCTCCAACCAGAACTACGGCCCCGCCAACGCGGTGGACGGCAACACCGCGACCTACTGGGAGAGCGCCAACAGCGCCTTCCCGCAGACCTTCACGCTGGACAGGTGCACCGCCTCCGCCGCCACCGGCGTCCGGCTCGCCCTGCCCTCCGGCTGGGAGTCCCGCACCGAGACGGTCGCCGTGCACGGCTCCACCGACGGCGTGAACTGGACCGAACTCGCCTCCCCGCGCGGTGTGGTGATCGCCCCTCAGGGTGAGATCACCTTCGCTTCGGCCACCGCCCGCCACCTGCGGCTGACCTTCACCGCCAACACCGCCTGGCCCGCCGCGCAGCTCTCCGAGCTGACCGTGCTGACCGGCTCGACCCCGACCACCACTCCGCCCACCACTCCCCCGCCCAGCTGCACGGCGAGCGCAACGGCCAGCAGTTCCACCCAGACGTACACGGCCGCCAACGCGATCGACGGGAACCCGGCCAGCTACTGGGAGAGCGCCAACAACGCCTTCCCACAGACCTTCACCCTCGACCGCTGCGCCACCACCGCCACCACCGGCGTGCGGCTCGCACTGCCTGCCACCTGGGGCGCCCGGAACGAGACCGTCGCCGTCCAGGGCTCCGCCGACGGCGCGAACTGGACCGAGCTGGCCGCCGCCCGGAGCGTCGCCATCGCCCCGACCGGCACCGTCAACTTCCCGTCCACCAGCGCCCGTTACCTGCGGCTGACGTTCACCGCCAACACCGCCTGGCCGGCCGCCCAGCTCGCCGAACTCACCGTCCTCTAGAACCCTGAACGACAGAGCCCCTCCGGTCGGCGGACCGGAGGGGCTCTGTCGTGCTGCGGATCAGGAACGGTCGCGCGGCGGGGCGGTGGAGCCACGGACCACCAGCTCGGGCTCGAAGAGCAGCTCGTCGTGGGTGATCTTCGCGCCGCCGATCTCGGCGACCAGCAGGTCCACCGCGGCCCGGCCCATCGCCTCGATGGGCTGGCGCACGGTGGTCAGCGGCGGGTCGGTGCAGGTCATGAAGGAGGAGTCGTCGTAGCCGATGACCGAGAGGTCGTCCGGCACCGAGAGCCCGGCCCGGCGGGCGGCCCGGACGGCGCCGAGCGCCAGCGGGTCGCTGGCGCAGATCACGCCGGTGACGCCCTGCTTGAGCAGCCGGGTGGTGGCGGCCTGGCCGCCCTCCAGGGTGAACAGCGCGCGCTCGACCTGACTGTCCGGCAGCTCCAGGCCCGCCTTCGCGGCGGCGGCCCGGGCGGCGTCCAGCTTGCGCCGCGAGGGCACGTGGTCGGCCGGGCCGAGCACCAGGCCGAGCTTGCGGTGGCCGAGCTGCTTGAGGTGGCCGATGGACTGCTCCACGGCCACCGCGTCGTCGCAGGAGACCCGGGCGAAGTCCAGGCCGTCGATGGCGGCGTTCAGCAGCACGGTGGGCAGGCTGCGCTCGGCCAGCCGGTCGTAGTGGTCGTGCGGGGCGTCGCCCTGGGCGTAGAGGCCGCCGAAGAAGACCACGCCGGAGACCTGCTGCGCGAGCAGCAGGTCCACGTAGTCGGCCTCGGAGACGCCGCCGGCGGTCTGGGTGCAGAGCACGGGGGTGAAGCCCTGGCCGGCCAGCGCGCCGCCGACCGCCTCGGCGAAGGCCGGGAAGATCGGGTTCTGCAGCTCGGGCATCACCAGGCCGACCAACCGGGCGCGCTCGCCGCGGAGTTGGGTGGGACGCTCGTAGCCGAGCACGTCGAGGGCGGTCAGCACCGCCGCCCGGGTCGCGTCCGAGACACCGGGCTTCTCGTTCAGCACCCGGCTGACGGTGGCCTCGCTGACCCCGACCTTCTGCGCCACCTGGGCAAGTCGTCGCGTCATGGTGGGAGTGTACGTCGTCCTTCGCAAGCCGTTTGCGCTTTCTTGCGCTGCTGCCCCGGGCGCGTCAGGGGCGCCCGGGGCAGCAGCAGCTCTAGGAGGGGTACGGAGGTGCTACGGGTTCACGGTGACGGTGAAGGTCGAGGTGGTGTTCTTGATGTCCTGCGCGTTGCCGCTCATCCGCAGGTTGTTGAAGACCACCGACCCGACCGCCGGGCCCTGGCCGGCCTCGGCCGACTCGTTGACCCAGATCCCGTAACCGGACTTGGCGTCGTAGGCGTCGCCGCTCTTCTTCGCCCCGGTGATCGAGATGTTGCTGAACACCGTGTCCTTGACCGGGAACTGCGGCTGGCCGCCGGAGTAGTTGGTCTGGAACATGATGCCGTGGTAGGTCGGGTCGACGATGTCCACGTCGCTCACCCGGATGCCCTGGAACACCTTCGAGGCGGAGAAGACCCAGATGCCCGGGAAGGTCTGCGAGCCCCAGAAGTGGCCGCCGGCCCGGACGATGGAGATGTTCTGCAGGTTGGTCGGGTCGGTGCCGAAGCCGTTCATCGGGTACCCGAAGTCCAGCGAGCTGATGGTGATGCCCGAGTAGACCAGGGTGTCGGCGATGTGGATGTTGCGGAAGGTGTTGGCGTAGCCGCCGTAGACCGCGACGCCGGCCGCCCGCCAGGCGAGGATCGAGGTGAGGTTCTCGAAGACGTTGTTCTTCTCGTCCGCGCCGCCCCCGTCGATCGCGGAGAACAGGGCGAAGGAGTCGTCGCCGGTGGCCCGGGCCTCGTTGTTGCTGATCAGGTTGTCCGTGGAGCCGTTGGTCATGTTGACCCCGTCCGCGAAGGTGTCGCGGATCCGGGAGTTCTTGATGACCATGTTGTCGGTGTTGGCGCCCCAGTAGAGGCAGACCATGTGCTCGACCCAGATGTTGTCGATCACCATGTTGGCCACGTTGGCGAAGTCGAAGACCTTGCCGGGGCCGTCGATCCGCGAGGTGTAGTTGCCGAAGTAGGCGAAGCCGGTGAAGGAGGAGCCGTTGGCGGTGGCCTCGGCCCGGAAGCCGACGTCGGTGTTGGACTGGGTGTCCGGGGCCCGGAAGCGGGTGAACCACGGGCCCGCGCCGACCACCTTCACGGCCTTGCCGTAGACCTGGAACTTGCTCGCGGTCTGGTAGTCACCGGCCGGCAGGTAGACGCCGACCAGGGTGCCGGTGGTGTCCATCCGGACCTTGTCCAGGGCGTTCTGCACGTCCTGGTGGGTGAAGCCGGCCGGGACGGCGTACCGCGCCGGGTCCGGGTTGGCGACCGCGGTGGCCTGCTCCAGGCTGACGAAGTCGATCGCGTACTGCGAGGTGTTCCCGGCGTCCTTCTGGAGCTTGATCCTGCTGCCCGCCGGGACGGTGGTGCCGAGCAGGACGTTGGCCTCGTCGTAGATGTGCCGCGGGCCGCCCGCGCCCGGCGAGTTGCCCGGGGCGGTCTCGCTGCCGTACAGCCAGGCGTACTTGGAGGTCAGGTCGATGGTCTTCAGGAAGGTCCCGTTGACGTAGACGCCGAGCGTGGAGTTGATGCCGTCGCCGCCCGCCGCGTCCGGGATGGAGAAGCGGGTGACCAGGGTGTTGGTGGGCGCCTTGGTGGTGAACTCCACCGACGCGCCGGTGGAGTTGAGCGTCACCGCGCGGCGGCCGCTGGCCTCGCCGGCCAGGTCGCCGACCACCCGGTTGGGCCCGACCAGCGCCGCGCCGCCGGCCAGCACGCCGTCCTCGGCCTCGTAGGTGTCGTACGGCATGTTGGCGCCGCGGCCGACGTAGAGGGACTGGGTGTCGGTGTTGTTGGCGCGCTTCACCGGGAGCTCGTTGGCGTCGTCGGCGATCACCGTCTTCACGGTGTACTTGCCGTTGCCCGCCGTCCAACTCCCCAGGCTGACCGGGGCGGCGGTGGCACCGGCCGCGATGGCGCCGGTGTAGGCGCCGGTCAGGGTCTTCACCACGGCGCCGCTGGCGTCGGCCACGGTCAGGGTGATGGCGTGGGCGCTACCGGCCGAGGCCACCGTGCCCTGGTTCTTCACCGCCACCGAGAAGTTGACGGCGTTTCCGGCCGCCGGGTTGGACGGCGACCAGCTGACCGGGGAGGCCAGCAGGTCGGAGCTGGCCACCTGACTGACCACCAGCGGGGCCGCCGCGGTGAAGACGTTGTTGGTCTCGTCCCGCTCGATCACCGCGTTGGCCTCGTCGACCTTGGCGGTGAGTTGGTAGCTCCCGGCGTTCTGCGCACCGGCGTTGACCTGCACGGTGGCGGCGGCCCCGGCGGCCAGCGCGCCCACCTGGGCGGTGCCGACCTTGGTGGAGCCGAGGTAGAGGTTGACCGAGCTGGCCGGGGCGGCCAGGTTGCCCACGTTCTGCACGGTGGCGGAGAGCGTGACGGCGTCGGTCTCCACCGGGGCGGCCGGGCTGGCCGAGGTGGCGGTGACGGTCAGGTCCGGGTTGGGCGCGGGGGTGCCGATCACCTGGAACTCGGCCACCTGGCTGCCGCCGGAGCCGGAGTTGGCGGTGAACTTGAGCTGCACCTCGGCGGCCGTGGCGGAGACCGGGATGGTGACGGTGTTCCCCGAGGGCTGGTCGAAGGCGTAACTCTTCGCCGCCACCAGCGAATTGAAGCCGCTCGCCACCTGGTCCCGGCCGAGCACCTCGATGGTCTGGCTCCGGGTGGACCAGGCCGCCGCCGGGTTGAGCTTGACCACCACGGCGCTGACCGCGGCGTTGGAGCCGAGCTGCACCGCCAGGGTGCCGGGCTGGCCGTTAGCCTCCCAGTAGGTGTTCAGGTCGTTGTCGTTGGCGTTGGCCGCGACGAAGGTGTGGATCACCGAGGAGGCCGAAATCGGCTTGCCCGCCGCCAGGTTGGTGCCACCGACGGTGCCGCTGCGCAGCACCGTGTTGCTCGCGGCCGACTGGTTTCCCGCCGCGTCCTTGGCCTTGACCGAGTAGGAGACGGTCTCGGAGTCGGGGCGGCTGTCGGTGTAGGTCAGCTGGCCGCCCGCCACGCTGGTGAGCAGCATGCCGTTGGCGTACACGTCGTAGCCGGTCACTCCGACGTTGTCCGTTGCCGCGCCCCAGCTCAACTTCACCTGGCCGGAGGCCGGTTGGGTGTACGACAGGGTGCCCGGCGCGGACGGGGCCTGGGTGTCGCCGGTGGTCGGTCCGTAGACCTCCAGCTCGGAGAGCTGGGCGGCGGGCCAGGCGGTGTTGGCGGTGACGTTGATCCGCAGGTACCGGACGGTGGTGGTGCCGAGGTCCACCGTCACCGCGTTGCCGTTGGCCGGGTCGAACACCCGGGCGGCCGAGGCGGAGAGGTCGGTGAAGGTGGTGCCGTTGGTGCTGCCCTGGACCGAGAGCGTCTGGGTGCGGCTCTCCCAGCCGGCCGGGAGCTTCAGTACAGCCCGGTTGACCGCGACGGCCGAGCCCAGGTCGACCTGCACCCACTGCGGGAGGGCGTTGTTGCCGCTCTCCCAGTAGCTGGCCTGGCTGCCGTCGCCCGCGTTGGCCGCCACGTAGGACTGGCTCACGCTGCTGGAGGAGAAGGTCCGGCCGAGGGCCAGGTTGGCGCTGGTGGTGGTCGAGCCGTGCACCTCCAGCTCGGAGATCTGGGCGGCCGGCCACCCGGTGTTGGCCGAAACCGCCAGCCGGACGTACCGGGTGACGGAGGCCGGGAAGGTGATCCGGACGGTGTTGGCCGTCCCCGGGTCGAAGCTGTAGACCGCCGAGGTGGCCAGGGTGGTGAAGGAGGTGCCGTCGGCACTGCCCTGCACCGCCAGCGTCTCGGTGCGGCTCCCCCAGCCCGCCGGGAGCTTGAGCACCACCTCGTCGATCGAGGTGGAGCTGCCGAGGTCGACCTGTACCCACTGCGGCAGCGCACCGTTGGCGCTCTCCCAGTAGGTGGACTGGTTGCCGTCGTTGATGTTGGTGGCGGTCTGGCCGCCGGTGGTGCTGGAGGCGGAGACCGCCTTCCCGGCGGCGAGGTTCGGCCCGCCGGCGGCTACGGCGGTACCGGTGGGGAGCAGCGGGCCGGCCAGGGCCAGCAGGCTGAGCGTGGCCGCGGTGGCCACCAGCCGGGGGATGGGAGCTCGGGTTCTCACGGGGGTCCTCTGTCTCTGACGACGGGGTGGGGGTGAGGAGTTGAGGGAACCTTGCGCGTACGGTGGCGACCGGGCCGAGACGGCCATCCGGGCCTCCGGTGAGGAGCGGCGGGCGGAGCGGCACCCGGCCCGATGGCGGGCCGGGCGGAGGGTGTCCGCGCCACGGATGAGTCAGGCGACGCGCAGCCAGACCGCGGTGTCGGTGGGGAGCAGGGCGGGCCCGGCGAGCGGGCCGCTGGCCAGCAGCAGGGTGCGGTGTTCGGGGAACGGGGCCGGTTCGGCCCCGAGGTTGACCAGGCAGAGCAGGTCGCCGCGGCGGAAGGCGAGCACCTCGTCGGCCGAGGGCAGCCATTCGAACTTGTCGCCGTGCAGGGCGGCTTCGGTGCGGCGCAGCCGGAGCGCCTCGCGGTAGAGGGTCAGCATCGAGTCAGGGTCGGCCGACTGGGCCGCCACGGTGAGCGGGGCCCAGTCGGCCGGCTGCGGGAGCCAGGCCTCGGCCGTCGAATCCTGGCTGAACCCGTACGGGGGTCGGTCGCCCGACCACGGGAGCGGCACCCGGCAGCCGTCACGGCCGGGATCGGTGCCGCCGGAGCGGAAGTGCATCGGGTCCTGGAGCCGGCCCGGCGGGAGGTCCTCGACCTCGGGCAGGCCCAACTCCTCGCCCTGGTACAGGTAGACCGCACCGGGCAGGGCCAGCGAGAGCAGCGCGGCGGCCCGGGCCCGGCGCAGGCCGAGCGCCAGGTCGGTGGGGGTGCCCCAGCGCTTGGCGGCGAAGTCGAAGCGGGTGTCCCGGCGGCCGTAGCGGGTCACCGTGCGGGTCACGTCGTGGTTGCAGAGCACCCAGGTGGCCGGGGCACCGACCGGGGCGTGCAGCGCGAGGGTGGAGTCGATCGACTCGCGCAGCGCCGCCGCATCCCAAGGGCGGGCCAGGAAGTCGAAGTTGAAGGCGGTGTGCAGTTCGTCCGGGCGCAGGTAGCGGGCGAACCGTTCGGCGTCCGGCAGCCAGACCTCGCCGACCAGGATCCGGGTGCCGGGGTATTCGTCGGCGATGGCCCGCCAGGAGCGATAGATCTCGTGCAGCTCCTCGCGGTCGGTGTAGGGGTGCGGGTCGGTGCCCTTGACGAAATCGGGCAGCGCCGGGTCCTTGGCCGGCAGGGCGGCCGAGTCGATCCGCACCCCGGCCGCGCCCCGGTCGAACCAGAACCGGAGGATCTCCTCGTGCTCCGAACGGACCAGCGGATGGGACCAGTTGAGGTCGGGCTGCTGGGTGGCGAACAGGTGCAGGTACCAGCTGCCGTCCTCGACCCTGGTCCACGGGCAGCCGCCGAACTCCGAGACCCAGTCGTTGGGCGGGATCTCCCCCCGCTCACCCCGCCCCTCCTTGAAGTGGAACAGCTCCCGCTCCGGACCGCCCGGCCCGGCCGCCAACGCGGCCTGGAACCACGGGTGTTGGTCCGAGACGTGGTTGGGCACCACGTCGACGACCGTCCTGATCCCGAGCTCCAGCGCCTCGGCGATCAGCAGCTCGGCCTCCTCCAGGGTGCCGAACAGCGGGTCCACGCCGCGGTAGTCGGCCACGTCGTAGCCGCCGTCCGCCATCGGCGAGGGGTACCAGGGGTTGAACCAGACGGCGTCCACGCCGAGTTCGGCCAGGTAGGGCAGCCGGGAGCGGACGCCGGCCAGGTCTCCCGTGCCGTCGCCGTTCCCGTCGGCGAAGCTGCGCGGGTACACCTGGTAGATGGCCGCGTCGCGCCACCAGTCGGAGCGGTCGGGCGGGGATTGCTGTCCCACGGTCTGGGTGTCCTTTCGGGATCGGCGCCCGGGCCCCGGCCTCAGCCTTTGAGCCCACCCGAGGTGAGCCCGGACATGATGTTGCGTTGGAAGAGCAGGAAGAAGGCGATGGTCGGCAGCGAGGCGATCGCCAGCGCGGCGATGATGACGTTCTGCGGCACCCCCATGGCCAGCGACTTGATGCCGATGTTCAGCGTCTGGTTGGCCGGGTCCGGCTGGACCAGCATCGGCCAGAGGAAGTCCTTCCAGACGTTCACCACCGCGAAGATCGAGACCACCCCGAGGATCGGCCGCGACATCGGCAGCACGATCGAGGCCAGGGTCCGCAGCGGGCCGGCCCCGTCGATCGCGGCGGCCGCCATCAGGTCGGCCGGGATGGAGTCGAAGAAGCGCTTGAGCAGGAAGATGTTGAAGGCGTTGGCCACCGTGGGCAGCCAGATCGCCCACGGCGTGTTCACCAGGTTGAGGTGGAGCACCGGCAGGTCCAGCACCGTCAGGTACTGCGGGACGATCAGGACCGCCGCCGGGATCATCAGGGTGGCCAGCATCATGCCGAGGATGACGTTCCCCAGCACCGGCCGGAGCTTGGAGAGCGCGTAGGCCGCCGCCACGTCGAACACCAGCTGGAAGGCGAGCGCCCCCAGCGCGTAGTACAGCGTGTTGAACAGCAGCCTGCCGAGCCGGAGTTGGCTCCAGGCGGTGGCGTACGTCTCCGGGTGCAGCCGGCTCGGGAAGAGCGTCGGCGGGCTCGAGACCACCTCGGCGGTGGACTTCAGCCCGCCGGTCACCAGCCAGTACAACGGGCCCAGGAACACCAGTGTGAAGCCGATGACGGTGACCGCCAGGACCACCCGGTAGAGCCACCTGCCGAGCGGACGGTTGAGTTGGGTCTGGGACATCAGCGTCCGGGTCTGCGGCTCTGCCACCGGGCTTCCCTTCTAATCGGCCTTGCGGGAGAGGCGCGCGTAGAGCACGGAGAAACCTGCCAGCACCAGCAGCATGATCAGTCCGAGCGCGGAGGCGGCACCGTAGTTGTTGAAGTTGAAGGCGTACTGGTAGACGAGGAAGACCACGGTGGTGGTCGACCCCTGCGGCCCGTTGCCCCCGGTCAGCAGGAAGGGCTCCACGAACACCTGCATGGTGGCCACGACCTGGAGCAGCAGCAGGAGCGAGAGGATCAGCCGGGTCTGCGGGATCGTCACGTGCCAGATCCGCCGCCACAGGCCGGCCCCGTCCAGCTCGGCCGCCTCGTACAGCTCGCCCGGGATGCCCTGGAGCGCCGCCAGGTAGATCAGCGTCGCGCCGCCCATGTTCATCCAGGTGGCCGCGAGCACCACCGAGATCATCGCCGTGTCCGGCGAGTTGAGCCAGGCCGAGGTCGGCAGGTGGAGCGCCTTCAGGATGCTGTTGAACAGACCGAAGTCCGGATCGTAGAAGTACTTGAAGAGCAGCACCGAGGCGACCGGCGGCATCATCACCGGCAGGTACACCAGGATGCGCAAGTAGGCCTTGGCGTGCCGGAGTTCGTTGAGCAGCACCGCCACCAGGAACGGCACCGCGAAGCCCAGCACCAGCGCCAGCAGGGTGAACAGGAGCGTGTTGCGCCAGGCCTGCCAGAACGCCGGGTCCTGGAGCAGCTGATCGACGTTGGCCCACCCGACCCAGGTGGTCCGGCCCCGCTTGGTGCGCTGGAAGCTCATCACGACTTCCCGCACCATCGGGTACCAGGTGAAGAAGCCGAAGCAGAGCAGCGCACCGATCAGGAAGCCGTGCGCGGTCAGCTGCTCCCGGACCCGACGCACCGTCACTGCAGGCTCGCCAGGACCTGGTTGACCTGCGCCTCGGCCTCGCCCAGCAGCTTGGCCACGTCGGCGTTCCTGTCGGTCAGGACGGCCGAGACCGGGTTGTCCAGCACCTTGTAGATCTGCTGGGCGTTGGCCGGTTCGGTCTTGCCCGGCACAGGTGCGGCCAGGTACGGCGCGTAGTTGGCGACCGGCACGGTGGCGCTGGCGGCCTTGGCCTTGTTGTCGCCCTCCAGGCTGGCGCCGGTGAAGAAGGACGGCTGCGGCAGGCCGACCGGCAGACCGTCCGCCTTGGTCCTGGCGTAGTCGAACTGGCCCTTGCCCAGAGTGAGGAACTTGAAGTTGATCCAGGCGATGCCCGCCTTGATCTGCTCCGGGGTGGAGCCCTTCTTGAACATGTAGTCGTTGCCGCCCAGCAGCGCCGCCTTGCCGCCGGGCATCGGGCCCATGCCGTAGTCCTCGTAGTTCCCCTTGAGGGTCTGCACCATGTAGGTGACGTCGTCCGGCGCCCCGACGTACATGCCGAGCTTGTCGGTCGACATCTGGGTCATCAGGTCCGGCCACTTGAGGCTCTGCGCGGCGCCCATGCTGTTGTCGGTCCACCGCATGTCGTACAGGTTCTGCAGGACCTGCCTGCCCTCGGGGGTGTTGAACGCGGCCTTCTTGCCGTCCGCGCCCACCATCGACCCGCCGAGGCCGTACAGCTCCGCGGTGAAGTGCCACCCGCCCTGGTTGGTCGCGCTGTAGTCGCCGTAGCCGTTCACCCCGTTGCCCAGGGCGGCGATCTTCTTCGCCGCTTCCCGGATCCCCGCCCAGGTGGTCGGCGGCTTGTCCGGGTCCAGGCCCGCCTGCTTGAACAGCTTGCGGTTGTAGAGCAGGCCCATCTTGTAGTTGGAGGTCGGCAGGCCGTAGAGCTTGCCACCGTCCTTGAGGGTGGCCAGCACCGAGGGGTCGATGTCCTTGAGCGCCGGGACGGTCTGCTCGTTGACGTACGCGCTGATGTCCTCCGCCGCGCCCTCGTCCAGCACCTGCTGGAGATCGGTGAAGTAGGTGTAGAAGACGTCGGTCTGGGTCTTGCCCTTGAGCTGGGCGGTGAACGGGGCCGGCTCCTCGCAGGGCGAGGCGTCCTTGCTCTTGATCGTCACGTTCGGGTACAGCTTCCCGAACGCCGCGACGTCCTCCTCCCACTGCTTGCGCTCCGCCGCCTTGGTCACCGGCGGCTGGCAGTCCACGCTGATCGTCACCTTCGCCGACGCGTCCAGCGTGGCGCCCCCGGTCGCATTGCTATCCCCGCTTCCACCCCCTGAACTCCCGCAGGCGGCAAGGGACATGGCCATCCCTGCGGCCAACGCGACAACGACGGATCTGTGGGCGATCCCAGCTCTGCTCATGACGGAGGAACCCTTCTACGGGCACGGGTGGGTGGGGCGCCCCGGCCCTCGCCGGCGGCACGCTCATGTAACCACCGCCCGACAGATGACCACAAGATGTCGACAGGATTTCGCAAAAACACGACAGCTTCTGGTGTCCTCATCTGGCTCCAGTGCCCCTGGAGCCCACACAGCAGAAGGCCGGCCTCTCGGGCATCCCGAGAGGCCGGCCTTCCGTACCGGTTCAACCCTTCGGCTACTCGGCGGCCGCCTCCTCCGTGCCGATGCCACTGCGGCCCTCCGGAGACACCGTCGCCTTCGAAGCCTGCTTGAGCGGACTCCCACCCCGAATGGCCTGCGACCGGGTCCGGAAGCCAATGGTCGCGTCCACGATCCGGTCCTTCAGCCGCTCGACGGTGTCGGACTTCGGAACGTAGATGTCCAGCTGTGCCGCCAGGCCGCGCAGCGACTCCCTCGTCAGCTTCAGTTGCTCCAGATGGGCGAGCCCCTCCTCCCGAGACTCCATCCCCTCCAGGCTCACCCGGATCTCCCGCACATCGAAGCTCTCCAATGCGGGCGCCCTTCGGGCACCGGAGCGCTTCGGGTGCTCCTCGTAGACCAGGCGTCCGGTGCCGTCCACCAGACTGTCGACCTGCTCCGCGGTGAGACGCCTCAGCAACGCCGACACCTGCTTCAGGACCTCATCCGACTTGGCGATCGGATCAGTCATCTTCAGATCCCCAGCTTCTCTTCGATCTCATTGACGAGCTGTTCGATCTCCCCGACGACCTGCTTGGCACCGGTCGATCCGTCGAGCACGACCGGCACTCCCGACCTGGGCGCATCCGCGAAGAGCGACTTGTTCTCCCGCAACATCTTCGAGAAGACCGGCACACCGAGCGCCCGGGTCTGCCCGATGAACGGACGAAGCGCCTGGATCGGCTCTTTCGAGTACATCTGCATCATGGTGAAGACGACGCCCAGGATCTGCGGATCGATCCGCTCCGTCTCCCCGCCCCCGTCTGCGATGGAGGCGAACTCGTTGTAGTCCTGAACCAGTTCTCGCAAGCTCCGCATCAGGTAGTCGATCCCGAGGGTGGAGAGGTAGTCGGCCTTGGCGGGGATCAGGATGTGGTCGCTGGCCACGATCGCCGTCTTCGTGACCACGTTGAAGTTGGGCGGACAGTCGATGAGGATGACGTCGTACTCCTTGAACTTCGGTTCGGACAACCCCTCGGAGAGCCGTCGGTGGACCCGGAGGTAGTTCAACTTGCTCTGCTTGAGGCTCGCCCCTCCCAGCTCGGTGGCCAACTCGAGGTCGACGTTGATCAGCCCGAGGTGCGACGCGATCAGATCGATGCTCCCGGCACCTATGCGCCGATTCGCCGCCTCCGGGGAGATGATCAAGGAGGAGAGGTTGGGGGCACTGCCCAGAGCGAGCGAGTCGTACCACTGCTTGATCGTCCTGCTGTCGGACAGATGCTCCTGCCAGTACTCCGGCCGCATCAGCGAAAAGGTGAGGCTCGCCTGCGGGTCAAGGTCGATGAGCAAGACCTTCTTGTCCCGAAACGCCAGCTCGGCACCGACATTGGCGGTGAGCGTGGTCTTTCCCACCCCGCCCTTGTAGTTGATCACCGAAACGACCTGCATGTGCCCTCCCCGGACGTCCGACCGCTGGCACTGCCCCTGCAGGGCCACGAACGGTCGAACGAGCCATTCTGCTCGCCCCGGTCCGGCCTCCGCTGGGATTCCACGAACAGCAACCTGCGCGCCCGGGGCAGACTGAAGTCGGCTGGGGGGAGGGGATTGACGGACGTCCAAAGCCCCTCAATGGCGAAGGGCCAGCCGTCCGGGATCACCCCGGTGAACTGGCCCTCAGTGCGTCCCGTAGACGCTGCAAGCACGGAGCCCCCTGTCGGGTTCGAACCGACGACCCCCGCTTTACAAGAGCGGTGCTCTGGCCAACTGAGCTAAGGAGGCACGGTGACCGTCCGCGGCGTGGCCTCGGCGGTACCAGTGGGCAGTGTACCGGTCAGGTGTGGGGCTCGTGATCGGATTGATGCCGGATTCGGGAGGCGGAGGGGGCTGACAATAGGACGATCGGGCGGGTAGCGTCGCCAGGAAGCCGCACGGAGGCAGGTGGTCCAGACCACCGAGGCCCCACCGGGCGGCGGACCCACAATCCAACCCTTTACTCGGATCGTCCGGCACGTTCCTGCCGGTGAAGGAGCGCAGAAGCATGGCTTCGGTCACGTACGACAAGGCCACCCGTGTCTACCCGGGTGCCACCAAGCCGTCGGTCGACGGTCTGGACCTGCACATCGAGGACGGCGAGTTCCTCGTCCTGGTCGGCCCCTCCGGCTGTGGCAAGTCCACCAGCCTCCGGATGCTCGCGGGCCTGGAGGACGTCAACGGCGGTGCGATCCGCATCGGCGACCGCGACGTCACCCACCTGCCGCCGAAGGACCGGGACATCGCGATGGTGTTCCAGAACTACGCGCTCTACCCGCACATGACCGTCGCGGACAACATGGGCTTCGCGCTCAAGATCGCCGGCGTCAACAAGAGCGAGATCCGCACCAAGGTCGAAGAGGCCGCGAAGATCCTCGACCTGACCGACTACCTGGACCGCAAGCCGAAGGCGCTCTCCGGCGGCCAGCGCCAGCGCGTCGCGATGGGCCGCGCGATCGTCCGCGAGCCGCAGGTCTTCCTGATGGACGAGCCGCTGTCGAACCTCGACGCCAAGCTCCGCGTCTCGACCCGCACCCAGATCGCCTCGCTCCAGCGCCGCCTGGGCATCACCACCGTCTACGTGACGCACGACCAGGTCGAGGCCATGACCATGGGCGACCGCGTCGCGGTGCTCAAGGACGGTCTGCTCCAGCAGGTCGACAGCCCGCGCAACATGTACGACCGCCCGGCCAACCTCTTCGTGGCCGGCTTCATCGGCTCGCCCGCGATGAACCTGGTCGACGTCCCGCTGGTCGACGGCGGCGTGAAGTTCGGCGGCTCGATCGTCAACATCTCGCGTGACGACCTGGCCGGCGCCGGCACCGACAAGAGCGTCACCGTCGGCATCCGCCCGGAGCACTTCGAGATCGTCCCGGCGGGCGGCATCGAGGGCGTCGCGGTCACCGTCAACGTGGTCGAGGAGCTCGGCGCGGACGGCTTCGTCTACGGCACCACCAAGATCGGTGGCGACGACAAGGACATCGTCGTGCGCGTGCACGGCCGTCAGATCCCGCAGAAGGGCGAGACCATCCACGTGGTCCCGACCGGTGGCGAGACCCACGTCTTCAACACCACCACGGGTGCCCGCCTGAGCGCCTGATCTCCTGACGAATAGTCATACGAAGGCCCCCGTCCGAGCGGACGGGGGCCTTCGGCGTCAACCCGTGCGAGGGACGAAACCGGACACGCGTCACTCATTGGTGTAACGGAGAGCCACCATGCCCCGACACGCCGCTACGCTCTCGTGCGTGAAGCAACTCGTGCGCCGCATCGGCCAGACCGTTGCCCTGACCCTGCCCGTGATCCTGGTGACCACCGGCACGCTCGCCGTCACGCGCGTCCCCTGGGCGCCGCCCACCGGCCTCGACCAGCAGGTGGTCGCGGCCTCCAGCGGCGACGGCACCATCGGGCGCAGCGCGACCGCCGCGAACACCGACGGGCTCTCCCCCAAGGAAGCCCTCCGCTCCGACCTGATGACGGAGCTGCGCAACCACAACCCGGGCACCGCGCTCGACCTGCTGGAGCGCTCCATGCGGGAGAAGCCCGCGCTCACCCCGTACTGCACCGAGCTGGCCGCCGACCTCGGCCGGGCCGCCGTGCGCAAGTACCAGGGCGACGCGCAGCGGGCCCGCACCTTCGCCCGGCCGGTCTGCGACGGCTCCTTCGCCACCGGAGTGGTGGGCTAGTGCCGTGCCCGGCAAGGTTTGCCCCGTCGCGTCGTTCGGTGCGTGCCATCGGCGTGCCGGGCGAAGGCCCGTCGTAGCGGAGCTACCCGGGCCTTCGCCCGGTGCGGCGAGAGTGCGTGCCGGGCGGCGTGACGGGGCAAACCTTGCCGGGCACGGCACTAGAACCCCCCGTCCCCTTACGGGCGGGAGAGGGCGTCATCTGCCGTGCCTGGGCCTATCGTTCAGGCATGACAGCTGATTCCACCTCTCCCGCCCCGCACTCGCCCGCCGTGACGCAGGCCGTCATCCTGGCGGGCGGCCAGGGCTCCCGGCTCCGCCCCTACACCGACGACCGGCCCAAGCCGCTGGTCGAGATCCCGGGCACCGGCACCCCCATCGTCGGCCACCAGCTCGCCTGGCTCGCCGCCGAGGGGGTCACCGACGTGGTGATCTCCTGCGGCCACCTGGCCGAGGTCCTCCAGGACTGGCTCGACCGGACCGAACTCCCGGTCAACGTCAGCACGGTGGTGGAGACCGAGCCGCTCGGCCGCGGCGGCGGACTCAAGTACGCCGCGAAGGCCCTGCCGCGCCCGGACCAGCCCTGGTACGCCACCAACGGCGACATCTGGACCAGGTTCAGCCTGCGCGAGATGGCCGCCTTCCACCACGAGCGGGACGCCGTCGCGACGCTCGCGCTGGCCCGGCCGCGGATCCCCTGGGGCGCGGTGGAGACCGACCAGTTCGGCAACGTGCTGGACTTCATCGAGTCGCCGCCCTCGCCGTTCCTGATCAACGCCGGCCTGTACGTCTTCGCGCCCGGCTTCCAGGACCTGCTGCCGGACGTCGGCGACCACGAGCGGACCACGTTCCCGCAGTTGGCGCGCGGCAAGCGGCTGGCGGGGTACCAGCTGCCGCAGGGGTGCTACTGGCGGGCGATCGACACCGCGAAGGACCTGACGGAGGCGGCCAAGGAGCTTGCGGCGGCGTCCAACTGAGGTTCCGTCAGAGCACGGAAGCGGGGCGCGGGGAACTGACACCGGTGCGGCCTCCCACCTGGGTGGTGGGTTGGTCGCGCCCACGCGGCGGAGCCGCAAATGTCAGAGCCTCGCGCCCCTGTGGCGCTGCCTGTCGCGCGTTCTGCTCTAGGCCTCCACGTGCTGCTTGGCCGGGCCGGGGGCCATGCCGAGGAGGGGGGCGCCGAGGACTCCGCCGAGGATGCCGCCGCCCGTGGGGCTGGGCTTGGGGGCGGTGCCGGTGGAGGAACCGCCGGTGGTGGCGCCGCGGGTGGTGGCTCCGGCCGGGGTGCCGCCGCCGGTGGCGGCCTTGGTCGGGGACGGGGCCTGGGCGGCCGGGGCCGACGGGTGGGCCTGCTCGGACTTGCCGGTGGAGGGCTTGGGCTTGGGGCTGCCGCTCTTGTTGGCCGACGGGGCGGACGAGGACGGGGCGGTGGGCTTGGCGGACGGCGGCGGAGCCACCGGCATCGGGGCGTTGGAAGCGCCGTTGCCCGGCCACATCGGCGAGCCGAAGTCCGTCGGCGGCTTGGCCGGCGTCGGGCCGGGCCGTCCGCTGGTGCGGACCGCGGCGCCGAGCATCGAGCCGACCAGCAGGGTCAGCCCGACCACCACGGCCGTCACCACGCCGCCACGCCGCCAGATCCGGCGCCGGAGCGCGGCCGGGGCGGCGGTGCCGTAGCGGCGCCAGGCGTCCAGCGCGATCCGGCCGTCCAGCGAGCCGAACGGCGCGCCGGCGATCAGCAGCGGGCTCCACGCCACCAGGAAGATCAAGTCGGGGGTGTCGTAGACCGGCACCGCCCGCCAGCTCACGGTGAACAGGAGCGCGGCGGAGAGCAGCATCGCGGAACCGGCCGCGACCCGCTGCCAGAGGCCGAGCAGCGAGAGCACGCCGACCACGACCTGGGTGAACGCGACCGCCAGACCCGCCCCGACCGGGTGGGCCATGGCGAAGTCCAGCAGCGGCTGGGCCACGCCCCACGGGTGCAGGGAGGAGAGCCAGCGCATCATCGAGCCGCGGTCGCCGCCGTCGAAGTACACCGGGTCGCAGAGCTTGCTGAACCCGGCGTAGACCGAGAGCGAGCCCAGCACGATGCGCAGCGGCAGCAGCACCAGGCCCAGGTCGACCTTCCGACCGGGGTACCGCGCGTGCCTGGAGTCCGCGCCGACCGCCGAGACCTCGGGCAGCTCGCCCGCCGGGGCCCAGTCCTGCCGAGGCCGGACGGCCGCCGGAGCGGGCGGGGCGCCGCGGTAGGTCTCCAGCTGCTCGGTGTCGTCCTCCCCGACCGGGCGGGCCGGGGCCGGCACGGTGTTGAGGCGGACGGCCTCCAGCAGCTGGGTCGCCGCCTGGTCACCGGGGGCCGCCTGGCCGGTCCAGGTGACGGCGGTGACCCGGCCCTTGCGCCGGGTGGCCGCGACGGAGCCGGCCAACGACGGCACCTGGGCACCGGCCACCACGACCTGCGGGGTGACCATGGGCCGGGAGGCGAAGCCCGGGGGCAGTCCGCCGTTGGACGTCCCGTACGGGTCGCCGAAGGCGGCGCCGGGCAGGCCGTCGATCAGCGGGGCCACCGGGGCGGCGAGCCTGACCCGGAAGCTGACCTGGGTACTGCTGAGCCTGGCCGGGTCGGACGGCACCTTGACCGTGTTGAGGCCGGGTTCGGCATCTATTCCCGCCATGCCGCCCGGGGCAGGGCGCCGAGGTGTTCTGGTGTCCACACCCGTCTAACCGGGTGACGGCCGGTTAGGACACTCTCCCGGGTGGATTCCTGACGGCAATTGAAGTGATCATGAGTAAACCGATCGGGCCTGGTCAGGCCCGATCGGTTTCCCGTTCCAAACGTACGACCAACCCGTCGGCTACTGCTTGGCACGCATCCGGGCGGCCTCGTAGAGCACGATGCCCGCCGCGACACCGGCGTTCAGCGACTCGGTCAGACCGGACATCGGGATCTTGACCCGGATGTCGCAGGTCTCCGAGACCAGCCGGGACAGGCCCTTGCCCTCGCTGCCCGCGACGATCACGACCGGGCCGGTGAGCGCCTCCAGGTCACCGAGCTCGGCCTCGCCGTCGGCGGCCAGGCCGACCACCAGGAGACCGGCCTTCTGGTACGCCTCCAGCGCGCGGGTCATGTTGGTGGCGCGCGCCACGGGCAGGCGCGCGGCCGCGCCCGAAGAGGTCTTCCAGGCGCCGGCCGTCATCCCGGCGGCGCGCCGCTCGGGGATCACCACGCCGTGCGCCCCGAAGGCGGCGGCCGAACGGACCACGGCGCCGAGGTTGCGCGAGTCGGTGACGCCGTCCAGCGCGATCACCAGCGCGTCCTCGCCGTTCTCGGCGGCGTCGGCCAGCAGGTCGTCCGGGTGCGCGTACTCGTACGGCGGCACCTGGAGCACCAGGCCCTGGTGGTTCATCCCGCCGGTCATCTGGTCCAGCTGCGGGCGCGGCGCCTCCATCAGCGGGACGCCCCGCTCGTTGGCGGCCTGCAGGGCCTCGCGCACCCGGTCGTCGGAGTCGAGGAACTGCTGGACGTAGAGCGCGTTGGCCGGCACGCCGCCCTGCAGCGCCTCGACCACCGAGTTCCGGCCGAACACCAGCTCGGCGGAGCCGGCGCCACCGCGGCCACCGCGGCCGCCACCGCCGGCGCGGCGCATGCCGGCCCGCGACTTGGCGTCCATCTCGCGCTTGACGGCGGCGTTGGCCTGCCGCTGCTTGACGTGCCCCTTGCGGGCCGAGGCCGGCGGGGTCGGGCCCTTGCCCTGCAGCGCCTTCCGGCTGTGCCCGCCGGTGCCGACACTCGCGCCCTTCTTCGATCCGGGGTTGCGTCGGTTCCTGCGAGCGCTGTTGCCGGCCATGGCTGTACTTCCCTTGTCTGTCTCGCCCGCCCCGGCGACGGCCGTCGGCGGCGGGCTCTGCGTCGTGCGGGTGGGCCGCACCGGTGAAGGTACGGCCCACCCACGCCCCGAGTGCGGGGCTACTGGTCGTTCGTGACTACTGGTTGAGCGTCCAGCGCGAGCCGGTCGGGCCGTCCTCGACGGACAGCCCGGCCTGCGCCAGCTGGTCGCGGATCGCGTCCGCGGTCGCGAAGTCCTTGCGGGTCCTGGCGGCCTGACGCTGGTCGAGCACCAGGCGGACCAGCGAGTCGACCACCGGGCGGAGGTCGTCGCCGCGCTCGGCGCCGGCCCACATCTCGTCCAACGGGTCGAGACCCAGCACACCGAGCATCGCACGGACCTCGGCGAGCCGCGCCACCGCGTTCTCCTTGTCGTCCGCGGCGAGGGCGCTGTTGCCCTGGCGGACGGCGGTGTGCACCACGGCCAGCGCCTGCGGCACGCCCAGGTCGTCGTCCATCGCCTCGGCGAAGGCCAGCGGCACCTCGGGCGCCCCGTCCACCGGGCCGCAGAGCTCGATGGCCCGCTCGATGAAGTTCTCGATCCGGGCGAAGGCGGTCTCCGCCTCGCGCAGGGCCTCCTCGCTGTACTCGATCATCGACCGGTAGTGCGGGGCGGCCAGGTAGTAGCGGAGCACGATCGGGCGCCAGCGCTGGACCATCTCGGAGACCAGCACCGAGTTGCCCAGGGACTTGGACATCTTCTCGCCGCTCATGGTGACCCAGGCGTTGTGCACCCAGAAGTTGGCGAACTCGTCGCCGAAGGCCTTGGACTGGGCGATCTCGTTCTCGTGGTGCGGGAAGATCAGGTCCAGCCCGCCGCCGTGGATGTCGAAGGCGGTGCCCAGGTACTTGTGCGCCATGGCCGAGCACTCCAGGTGCCAGCCCGGGCGGCCCCGGCCCCAGGGGGTCTGCCAGCTGGGCTCGCCCTCCTTGGCCCGCTTCCACATCGCGAAGTCGCGCGGGTCGCGCTTGCCGGTCTCGCCGACCGACTCGGGCTGCAGCAGGTTCTCCAACTCCTGGTTGGAGAGCGCCAGGTAGTCCGGGTAGGTGGTCACGGCGAAGTAGACGTTGCCGTCCGCCTCGTAGGCGTGGCCGCGCTCGATCAGGCCCTGCATCATCTCGATCATCTCGGGCACGTGCCCGGTGGCCCGCGGCTCGATCGAGGGCGGCAGGCAGCCCAGCGCGGTGTAACCCTCGCTGAACGCGCGCTCGTTGACGGAGGCGACCTGCCACCACGGGACGCCCTGGGTCTTCCCCTTGTCGATGACCTTGTCGTCGATGTCGGTGACGTTCCGGACGAAGGTGACCTGATAGCCGCGGTAGCCGAACCAGCGGCGCATCACGTCGAAGTTCAGGCCGGACCGGATGTGCCCGATGTGCGGGGGCGCCTGGACGGTCGCGCCACACAGGTACATCGAGACACAGCCCGGTACAAGCGGGACGAAGTCGCGTACCTGGCGGGTGCTGGTGTCGTACAGGCGAAGGCTCACAGCGTCAAGCGTAGTGGGCAGTGGGGGGTGCCCCGCCACCTTTCCGTCACGGCCTCGTCGGTTCGCTCCGTTTCAGAGGTTCCCGACCGCCTTGCGCGCCGCCAGGCGGCACACCACCCGGACGTCCTCGGGCCCGTCGTAGCCGTAGTCCTCGCCCCGGTACTTGTGCGACAGCTCGTCGATCAGCTCCCGGCCGCCCTCACGGACCATCACCACCTCGCCGCGCAGCTCCAGGTAGGTGTACGGGTGGTCCGGCGGGTTGACCAGCAGGGTGATCCGCGGGTCGCGGACCATGTTGAGGTGCTTGCGCCGGCCCTCGACGGTGGAGAACAGCACGTCGTCCCCCTCCCGCCGGACCCAGACCACCGAGGACTGCGGGCTGCCGTCCGGCTGCACGGTGCTCACCACCGCGAAGGTCCTGCCGTCGAACAGCGCCCTGGCCCGTTCGGAGAGCTCTACCGCCATCGTGGTCCCTTTCCTCGGCGTCTCCGGGGAACGCTACTGACCACGCGGCGGCGTACGGGAGTTGAACACCCGTCAGCCATCCGAACGGACCAACGGCGTCAACGCGCCCGGTACACCAGGGCGGTGGCGATCGCGGCCAGGCCCTCGGCCCGGCCGGTCAGCCCGAGCCCGTCGGTGGTGGTGCCGGAGACCGAGACCGGGGCGCCCACCGCGGCCGAGAGCGCCGCCTGGGCCTCCGCGCGCCGCTTGCCGATCTTCGGGCGGACGCCGATCACCTGCACCGCCACGTTCCCGATCTCGAAGCCCTCGGCCCGGACGATCCGGGCCGCCTCGGCCAGCAGTGCGACGCCCGAGGCGCCGGACCACTCGGGGCGGTCGGTGCCGAAGTGCGCGCCCAGGTCGCCCACCCCGGCGGCCGAGAACAGCGCGTCGCAGGCGGCGTGCGCGGCCACGTCCGCGTCCGAGTGCCCGGCCAGGCCGTCCCCGGCCCCGGGCCAGTCCAGACCGGCCACCCGGAGCGGGCGCCCGGCCTCGAAGGCGTGCACGTCGGTGCCGATCCCGACCAGCGGGATCACCGGGGTGTCGACGGGGGTGTCAGAAGCCATCGGAGGCCCTCCTGCGGGCGAGCACGGCCTCGGCGAGCACGAGGTCCAGCGGACGGGTGACCTTGAAGGCCTCTTCGTGGCCCGGGACGACCACCACGGTGCCGCCGTAGTGCTCGACCATCCCGGCGTCGTCGGTGACGGTCAGCTCCGGCTCGGCCAGCGCCCGCTCGTGCACCTCGGCCAGCAGCTCCCGGCGGAAGCCCTGCGGGGTCTGCACCGCGCGCAGCGCGGACCGGTCCGGGGTCTCCAGCACCGGCTCGGGCCGGCCTCCCGGCTGCGGCTCGACCCGCTTCACGGTGTCCGCCAGCGGCACCGCCGGCACCACCGCCCCGGCCCCGCCGCGGACGGCGGCCGCCACCGCGTCCACCACCTCGACCGGCACCAGCGGCCGGGCCGCGTCGTGCACCAGCACCACCTGGACGTCGGCCGGGATCGCCGCCAGCCCGAGGCGGACCGACTCCTGCCTGGTCGCCCCGCCGGCCACCACCCGGACGTCCTTGCCGTCCAGCCCGTGGCTGTCCAGCAGTCCGACCACCTCGGCCACGCCGTCCGGCGGCGCGGCCACCACCACCAGCCCGACCGCCCGGCTCCGGGCCAGCGCCCGGACGGCGTGCACCAGCAGGGGCACCCCGCCGAGTTCCCGCAGGGCCTTCGGGGCGCCGGGCCCCAGCCGCTCGCCCCGCCCTGCGGCGGGGACCACGGCCGCTGCGACTGCTGCCGTACCGTTCAGGGTTCGCTCCTTCGGCGCTGTGCTGCGTCCGTGCTGCATTTATGTTTTGCGCCCGCGGCGCGGTGGGTATGGCCCTGGCGAAGCCGAACGAGGCGTCCGGTCCCCTTCCGAAGCCGGCCCGCCCCCGTCACGGCCTCACACCGAGTGACCGGGGCGGCTCGTCCCCGGGTACGCCGAAGCGCCCGGGCTGCCGAGCCGCACCGGGGCCACGTTACGTGACCGCGATGAGTGCACCGACATCGGGCGCTTCGAACTGCGGTGGACCGCTTACGAGGCCAAGACCTCGTCGAGCAGCGTCTCCGCCTTGTCCTCGTTGGTGTTCTCCGCGAGAGCGAGCTCGCTGACCAGGATCTGACGCGCCTTGGCGAGCATCCGCTTCTCGCCGGCCGACAGACCGCGCTCGCGCTCGCGACGCCACAGGTCGCGGACGACCTCGGCTACCTTGATCACATCGCCGGAGGCGAGCTTCTCGAGGTTCGCCTTGTACCGGCGGGACCAGTTGGTGGGCTCCTCCGTGTACGGGGCGCGGAGCACCTCGAACACCCGGTCCAGACCCTCCTGGCCGACGACGTCACGCACGCCGACGAACTCCGCGTTCTCCGCGGGCACGCGCAGCGTCAAGTCTCCCTGCTGCACCTTCAGCACCAGGTAGGTCTTGTCCACACCTTTGATCTGGCGAATCTCGATGGCCTCGATGAGCGCGGCCCCGTGATGGGGGTAGACCACCGTGTCGCCAACCTTGAACGTCATGTGACAGGACCCCTTCCGTGGCTTACCAGAATAACACGGTTCGCCGTCCACCCGAAGGGCGTTTTCGCAGGTCAGGGCGGGTCTCGGGGCTTGACAAGGACCCCTCCGGCATGCTGCGACCCGTGTTCGACGGGGCCTTCTCGCAGGTCGGAGGTGGTCTGCACACCTGACGAAACCTCTGGCAACACTCCCGAAACCATGATTGGATCATGAGTTTTTGCCGTATACGCGTCCGAGACGTGCTCGCGGCACCCGACGGAGCGGTCGGAGCGCGACACGGGGCCACCCCGTGAGAACCGGATGTGAGCGGTCGGTAATCTGACTCTGACCACCGATCAGATACCCAAGGAGATGCCGCCGCCGTGAGCCGCAGCCTTCGTCGCGGCGCGATCGCCGCCGTAGCCCTCGCAGCGATCCTCCCCCTGTCCGCCTGCGCGGCCGGGACCAGTCCCGAAACCCTGCAGATCAAGCCGGACAACGCCTCGACCTCGATCGGGAGCACCCTCAGGCTCAACAACATCGTGGTGGTGACCGCGGCGGGCGGCAAGGCCGAGTACACCGGCCCGGCCAACGTCACGGTCAACATCAGCAACACCGGCTCCGCCCCGGAGGCCCTGCGCTCGGTGGAGCTGGCCGAGGGCGGTGCCGCCACCTTCGCCGACGCCAAGGGCGCGCCGCTGACCGAGATCGTCATCCCGGCGGGTGGCTCCGTGCTGCTCGGCGGCGAGGACCAGCCGGTCGTCAAGGTCGCCTCCGCCAAGGTCTCGGTCGGCGGCAACGCCAAGATCGGCTTCGGCTTCGGCACCGCGGGCAAGGTCGACACCGAGGCCCAGGTGCACACCGGCGAAGGCATGTACCGGACCTTCGGCCCGGCCGCCGCCCCGTCGAAGCCGGCCGCCGCGCCCGTGGCCTCCGCCTCGCCCAGCGCGTCGGCCTCGCCCTCGGCTTCGGCTTCCGCTTCGGCTTCGGCTTCGGCTCCGGCAGGTGCCTCCGCGAGCGCCTCCGCCTCGGCGAGCAGCAGCGCCGGCGCCCACTGACGCCCGTCACCGGCTGACCCTCCGTCAGCACGGCCGAAGGCCCCCGCTCGGATCGAGCGGGGGCCTTCGGGCGCGTACGGGGCGGGTGCCGGTCCGGCTTACGGCTCGAACTTGTAGCCGAGGCCACGGACCGTGACCAGGTAGCGCGGGGCGCCCGGGTCCGGCTCGATCTTGGCCCGCAGGCGCTTCACGTGGACGTCCAGGGTCTTGGTGTCGCCGACGTAGTCGGCGCCCCAGACCCGGTCGATCAGCTGCATGCGGGTGAGCACCCGGCCCGCGTTGCGCAGCAGCATCTCCAGCAGGTCGAACTCCTTGAGCGGGAGGTCGACCTTGGCGCCGTCCACCGTCACCACGTGGCGGTCGACGTCCATCCGGACCGGGCCGGCCTCCAGGGCGCCGGGGCCGCTCTCGACGGAGCCGTCGGCCTCGCCGCGGCGGCGCAGCACCGCGCGGATGCGGGCCACCAGCTCACGGGTGGAGTAGGGCTTGGTGACGTAGTCGTCGGCCCCTATCTCCAGGCCGACGACCTTGTCGATCTCGCTGTCCTTGGCGGTGACCATGATCACCGGCACGTTGGAGCGGACCCGCAGCTGGCGGCAGACCTCGGTGCCGGGGAGACCGGGGAGCATCAGGTCGAGCAGCACCAGGTCGGCGCCGTTGCGTTCGAACTGCTCCAGCGCGTCGGGGCCGGTGGCGGCGATGGCCACCTCGAAGCCCTCCTTGCGGAGCATGTAAGACAGGGCGTCGCTGAACGACTCCTCGTCCTCGACCACCAGTACTCGGGTCACGATCGTGCCTCCGGGGCAGGAAGGGGGTTGGGCTTGGTCTGCTGCTGTTCCTCGACCGGGGGTTGCCCGGCCGGGAGCCTGACGGTGAAGGTGGAACCCTGGCCCTCGACGCTCCACACGGAGACGGTGCCGCCGTGCGAGGCCGCCACGTGCTTGACGATGGAGAGGCCCAGGCCGGTTCCGCCGGTGGCCCGGGAGCGGGCCGGGTCGACCCGGTAGAACCGCTCGAAGATCCGCTCGCGGTCCGTCTCGGAGATTCCGATGCCCTGGTCGGTCACCGAGATCTCGATCAGCTCGCCGTCCGCCTCACCGAGGGCGGCGGCGCTGGAGATGCGGCGGGTGGCGATGGCCACCCGGGTCCGCGGCGGACTGTAGTTCACCGCGTTCTCGACCAGGTTGCCGAGGGCGGCGGCCAGCTGGCCGCGGTTGCCGTGCAGGTAGAGGCCGCCGATGCCGCCGGCCGCGATGTGGATCTGCTTGGCGGCGGCGGGCTGGCGGCAGCGGTCGATCGCCTCGGCGATCAGCACGTCCACCCCGACCGGCTCCGGGTCGACCAGCAGCTGGTCGTCCTGGACCCGGGAGAGGTCGATGATCTCCTGCACCAGGCTGGCCAGCCGGGTGGCCTCGATCTGCATCCGGCCGGCGAAGCGCTGCACCGCCTCCGGGTCGTCGGAAGCGTCCGCGACCGCCTCGGAGAGCAGGGAGAGGGCACCGACCGGGGTCTTCAGCTCGTGCGAGACGTTGGCCACGAAGTCGCGGCGGACGGCCTCGATCCGGCGGCGCTCGGTCCGGTCCTCGACCAGGACCAGCACCAGCCGGGAGCCGAGCGGGGCGACCCGGACGGAGACCGCGAGCGGCTCGGTCGGCCGGGCCACGCCCGGCTTGGGCACCTCCAGCTCGACCTGGCGGATCTCGCCGTCCCGGCGGGTGGCGCGGGCCAGCGAGAGCATCTGCTCCACCGCCACCGCACCGCCGCGGACCAGGCCCATCGCGTAGGCGGCGGAGCTGGCCTTGACCACCTCGTCGCCCTCGCCGAGCACGATCGCGCAGGAGCGGAGCACCGAGAGCACGGTGTCCACACCCGGGGGGAGGGGAGATTCCTGGGCGGGGAGTCCGCCCGATCCGTTCTTCCCGCCGCCGTTGCCCGCGCGGGCCTGCTCCCGCTCGCTCCAGCGGAAGGCGATGGCGGCCGTGAGACCGACCCCGAGCCCGGCTATGGCGCAGGCTGCGGCGGCGGCCACATTCACGTCCATGTGGCCAGCGTAAGCGCATCCCGGCGGCGCTCCCCATGGGTGCGATCAAGGGATCCGCCGTACGTCACCGAGAATTCACCTTCAGGCACCCGGTGGTTCATCACACCGGCCGTGCGTGGTCGCCCGAACGGCTCAGGGTGAGTCGTGCAGCCCGTGTGGGCGGTGACGGCACTACGATGCCGCCACCAGCAGCGGCCGTTCCGATCTTCGTACGGTACGGCCGGTCGGCACCGCCACCGACACAGCTACTGAGGAGAGCAGCAATGCGCGACGCGTACCACGAGGAACTCGACTCGATCAGCGACCAGCTGGTCGAGATGGCACGGCTGGTCGGTTCGGCCATGGGCCGGGCCACCACCGCGCTGCTGGACGCCGACCTGGCCCTGGCGGAGAGCGTGATCGCAGCCGACGACAAGGTCAACGCCCTCCACCACGACCTGGAGAACCGGGCCATCGACCTGCTGGCCCGTCAGCAGCCCGTCGCCACCGACCTGCGGATCGTGGTGACCTCGCTGCGGATGAGCTCCGACCTGGAGCGCTGCGGCGACCTGGCCCGGCACGTGGCCAAGGTGGCGCGGCTGCGCTACCCCGAGACGGCCGTCCCGAACGACCTGCACTCGATCGTGCTGGAGATGGGGCAGCTCGCCCAGCGGCTGGTGGCCAAGGCCGGTCTGGTGATCGCCACCAAGGACGTGGACAAGGCGCTGGAGCTGGAGCAGGACGACGACGCGATCGACGCGCTGCACCGCGAGCTCTTCTCGCACCTGCTGGACGACCGCTGGCAGCACGGCATCGAGACCGCGGTGGACGTCACCCTGGTCGGCCGCTACTACGAGCGTTTCGCGGACCACGCCGTCTCGGTGGCCAAGCGCGTGGTCTTCCTGGTGACCGGCGAGCACGCGGGCGAGTTCGTGCCCGCCACCGAGGTCGAGGCCTAAACGTCTCAGGGGCGGTGCGGGGGCGCACAGGAGGGCGATCTCCCCGCCCCCGCGCGCCCGTTGACGGTTCGTCACCGGGGGGGCTTCACTCGTGGAGGGGCACACCGCCGTGTGCACCCGCGGTGCTTTGCCGAGGAGGCCCAGCGCGATGAAGGCGACCACTGCCCCCGACTCCCAGCCGCCGAGTTCCATCACTCCGACGGCCGCCAAGCTGCTGCCGGTGCTCTCCGCCACCTGCGGCTGCAGCCCCGGCTGCGGCTGCGGCTGCCAGTCCGGCGCGCCCTGCCAGTGCGGCGGCGCCAGCGGTGGCTGCTGCGGCGGCCACTGACCAGTACCCACCTCGCACCGGGCCCGTCGGCCGGGCGCCCCTGACCTGCCGGGGCGCCCGGCCGACGTACGCTCTGACGCCGGGTCAGAACTGCAGGTCGACGCAGGAGTAGAACGCGTTGGCCGTGTCGGAGATGTCCCAGACCGCGAGCAGCACGTGGTGGCCGGTCAGGCCGGCCGGGAGCGGGACGCTGTGGGTCAGGGTGCTCGGCGGCTGCTGGTTGTTGCCGGGCACGGTGAGCAGCGGGGTGAGGTTGAGGTTGCTCCGGCTGAGCGCGGTGGCCGCGTTGTAGCCGGGCTTGGTGAGGAAGTACTTGTACGAGGCGGTGGCGTGCCGCGCGGTGAACTTCCAGGTGAAGTTCTGCTTGGAGCCGGCCGTCACCTTGGTGGTCGGCCAGGCGCCGTTGCGCGGGGCGTCGAGCTGGGCGAAGCGGCTGTTGCCGCCCGCGCAGAGCTTGCCGTCGGCCGGGCCGCTGCCCGGGAAGCCCTTCGGGCCCTCGACGCTCTGCGGCTCCCACTGGATGTCGCCGCAGTTGGTGACGGTGCCCGCCGCGCAGAGCGCGGCCCGGCTGGGCGGGCCGGTGACGTAGCCGTGCGAGTAGGCCGGCAGGGCGGTCGCGACCGGTACCGCGACGGCCGCCACGAGGGCGCCGACCAGATGACGCTTGCGCATGGTGCTCCTTCCGACTCGGCTCCGGGCAGGCCGGAGCGAGCTGTGGGGGTGGATGGAGTACAGGGACGTCACGCCGGTGTCCGTGGGGGGATCTTGGCGTGACCTTGCCACTGGTCCATACCATAGGAGGGCGTCAGATGGCCGTCAATGGTCTGAACCACCGTGATACAGAGGCAAGTTGACGCACCATCGGCCCCACCCGTCGAACGGATGGGGCCGATGGTGCGCCGGTGCTCCCGGACTACTTCACGGTGAGCGTGGTGCTCTCGCTCCGGCCGGAGGAGACCACCTTGCCGGTCAGCCGCAGATCGCCGGTCGAGCTCGCGGTGTACTTCGGCAGCCGCAGCACCGCCGAGCCGCCCGAGCAGGCGGCCTTGCCCAGCGTGCCGCTCTGGCCGCCCTTGCTCCAGCCGAACTCCAGCTGGTCACCCGAGGCGCAGCCGTTGTAGGTGACCGTCAGGGCACCGCCGTTGACGAGCACCAGCGGCGAGACGTTCAGGCTGCTCGCCGGCTGGGTGCTGTGGGTGCCGCTGCTCTTGCTCTTGCTCTTCTTCTTTTTCTTGCTGCTCGAACCACACGCCGCCAGCGACAGCACCAGCAGCACGACCAGCGCGCCCACCATGGACTTCTTGACCATCGGTCCCCCCGTAGTCGTCTCGGAAGCCAGCAGGATAACGGCCCCCCTCCCGTACGGGAGGGGGGCCGTTATCGACCGGGACCTGGGCGCTACTTCTTGCCCTGGTTCTTGACCGCCTCGATGGCGGCCGCGGCGGCGTCCGCGTCCAGGTAGCGGCCGCCCTTGGCGAGCGGCTTGAAGTCGGCGTCGAGCTCGTAGACCAGCGGGATGCCGGTCGGGATGTTCAGGCCGGCGATGTCCTCGTCGGAGATGCCGTCGAGGTGCTTCACCAGGGCGCGCAGGCTGTTGCCGTGCGCGGTGACCAGGACGGTCTTGCCGGCCGCCAGGTCGGGGACGATGGCGTCGTACCAGTACGGGAGCATCCGCTCGACGACGTCCTTGAGGCACTCGGTGGCCGGGCGCAGCTCGCTGGGGATGTCGGCGTAGCGGGCGTCACCGGCCTGCGAGTACTCGTTGTCGTCGGCCAGGACCGGCGGCGGGGTGTCGTACGAGCGGCGCCACAGCTGGAACTGCTCCTCGCCGAACTCGGCCAGGGTCTGGGCCTTGTCCTTGCCCTGGAGGGCGCCGTAGTGACGCTCGTTCAGCCGCCAGCTGCGGTTGACCGGGATCCAGTGGCGGTCGGCCTTGTCGAGGGCGATCTGCGAGGTGCGGATGGCGCGGCGCAGCAGGGAGGTGTGCACCACGTCGGGGAAGAAGCCCTCGGCGGCGAGCAGCTCACCACCGCGCGCGGCCTCCTTCTCGCCCTTCTCGTTGAGGTCGACGTCGACCCACCCGGTGAAGAGGTTCTTCTGGTTCCACTGGCTCTCGCCGTGACGGAGCAGGATCAGTCGGTAGGTCGTGTCAGCCATGGGGGTCAGCTTAATCCAGGCGGATAACCGCTAGCCGGGACCAAGGTCCACCGGTAATGTGCGCTTTGCAGAAGAGCCACTTACACCACCGCCCAGCGGTCACCCCGTCCTGCCCGGGTCCGCTGAGCGGTGCCCCACGCCGCCCGGGAGCCCCCACATGCCCGCCCTGCATCGCCTCTACGTCTCGATATCCGAGACGGGTCGTGGACTACCCCGTCAGTTCTGGTGGCTCTGGACCGCCACCCTGGTGAACAAGCTCGGCGGGTTCGTGGTCCCGTTCCTGTCGCTCTACCTGACGGTCGAGCGCGGCTGGTCGGCGGCCTACGCGGGCCTGGTCGCCTCGCTCTTCGGACTCGGCTCGGCCGTCGCGGCGCTCGGCGGCGGGGTGCTCACCGACCGGATCGGACGGCGGCCCACCCTGCTCGCCGCACAGCTCGGCACCGCGCTGTCGGTGGCCGTGCTCGGCTTCACCGACGGGCAGGTGGCGATCGCGGCGGTGGTCTTCCTGGTCGGCCTCAGCAGCAACGCCTCCCGCCCCGCCATCTCGGCGATCATCGCCGACGTGGTGCCCGCCGCCGACCGCGGCCGGGCGTACGCGCTGAACTACTGGGCGATCAACATCGGCTTCGGCGCCTCCGCCGCGGTGGCCGGGCTGATCGCCTCCCACGGCTACCTGACGCTCTTCCTGCTGGACGCGCTGAGCACGCTGCTCTGCGCGGTGGTGGTCTTCGTGAAGGTGCCGGAGACCAAGCCGGTGGCGGCGGCCGCTGCCGACGGCGGGCCGGCCGCGCCGCAGGCCGGGCTCGGGCGGGTCTTCCGGGACGGCCGGTTCATGGCCGTCTTCGGGGTGAACCTGCTGCTCGCGCTGGTCGCGCAGCAGGGCTCGACCACGCTGGCCGTGGACATGGGGCAGGCCGGGGTCCCGGCCTCCCAGTACGGCCTGGTGATCAGCCTCAACGGCCTCCTGATCGTGCTGCTCCAGCTCCCGATCACCTGGTTGATGGAGGGCCGCGGCCGGACCGGCCTGCTGGTCGCCAGCTCGCTGCTGATCGGCTGGGGCTTCGGGCTCACCATGTTCGCCGGCTCCTCGGCCTGGTTCTTCGCCCTGACCGTGGCGATCTGGACCATCGGCGAGATCGTGAACGCCCCGACCATGATGGCGCTGGTCGCCGAACTGGCCCCGGCCGACGCGCGCGGGCGCTACCAGGGCGTGTACTCGCTCTCCTGGTCGCTGGCGATGTTCCTCGGCCCGGCGGGCGGCGCCCTGCTGCTCCAGTACGGCGGCGGGGTCGCGGCCTGGGGCGCCTGCGCGCTGCTCGGCACCGCGGCGGCGGCGGGCTTCCTGCTGCTCGGCCGCCGCACCGCCGCGCCGGCGCCGGTGGAGGCGCCGGCGGCCCGGGTGCTGGTCTAGTGCCGTGCCCGGCAAGGTTTGCCCCGTCGCGTCGTTCGGTGCGTGCTATCGGCGTGCCGGGCGAAGGCCCGTCGTAGCGGAGCTACCC
>NZ_JBVJLD010000075.1:0-30087 GCF_055584905.1 Kitasatospora sp. NPDC088742
TGCCGTGGGGGCGCGCGGGGGGGGGGGCCGGCCCCCCGGGCTCCCCCTTCGGGGCTTTCTGCGGCGCCGGGGCCCCCCCCCCCCCCGGGGGGGCCCCCCCGGGGGGGGCCCCGCCCGGCGGCCGGTTCAGCCGTCCCAGGTCACCGGCAGTGCGGCGAGGCCGTGCAGGACCGCGCCGTCCCTGGCCGACAGCCCGCCCGGGTCGGCGGCGAGCCGGAGCCCGGGCAGCCGGGCCGCCAGGGTGGAGAAGACCACCTCGAGCTCCAGCCGGGCCAGGTGCTCGCCCAGGCACCGGTGGATGCCGTGACCGAAGGCCAGGTGCCGGGAGGTGTCGCGCCGCAGGTCGAGCCGCCACGGCGCCGGGTACACCGACGGGTCGTGGTTGGCCGCGGCCCCGAGCAGCAGGACCCCGTCGCCCTCGCGGATGGTGGTGCCCTCGACCTCGATGTCCGCCGACGCCACCCGCGCGGTGACCAGGTCGGCGATCGAGAGGTAGCGGAGCAGCTCCTCGACCGCGCCGGGGAGCAGGGCGGGCTCGGCCCGCAGGAGCGCCAGCCGCGCCGGGTCCTGGAGCAGGGCGAGCAGCCCGAGCGTGATCATGTTCGTGGTGGTCTCGTGCCCCGCGGTGATCAGCGCGCCGGTGAACTCGACCATCTGCCGGTGGTCGTAGTCACCGGCCTGCCGGTAGCGCCGGACGAGCCTGCCCAGCAGGCCGTCGCCGCCGCCGGACTCCACGGCGGCCACCGTCGCGCCGATCAGGGCGCGCAGCTCCGCCGAGGCGGCCCTGGCCCGCTGCTCCCCGGTGGAGCGGTCCAGGACGGCGGAGGAGAGCCGCTGGAGCGCGGGCCGGTCGGCCGGCGGGATGCCCAGGAGTTCGCAGATCACCTGGGCGGGGACGGGCGCGGCCAGGGCCGTCAGCAGGTCCGCGGGGCGCGGCCCGGCCGTCATCGCCGCGAGGTGGATGTCCACCACCCGCTGCACGGACGGACGCAGGGCGGCGATCCGGTCGGCCGCGAACTCGCCGCTCACCCGTCTGCGGTGGAGGGTGTGCTCGGGCCGGTCCATGCCGGAGTAGGTCAGCCTGCGCGGACCGTCCGGCGTCGCCGCCCGCTGCTTGGCGACCGGGAAGACCGGGGGGAAGCCGGGGTGGCTGTGCTCCGAGCTGATCCTCGGGTCGATCAGCAGCCGCCGGACGAGCTCGTGCCCGGTGACCGCCCAGGCCACCCGCCCGTCGGCGAACTCGACCCGGGCGACCGGCCGTTCGGCGCGGAGCGCGGCGTACTGCGGTGGCGGGAGGAACAGGCCGTCGCGCGGCCAGGGGAAGGGGAGGGAGGTCGTCGAGGAGGACATCGGGGCCGCCGGTCAGTCGGCGATGCCGTGGCGGATGCGGTCGAGCAGCCCGTCCACGTACCCGGCCACGGTCTCGGCCCGGAACTGGTTCGCGCTGTAGTACCACTCGACGTTCAGCTCGCCGTCGGCGACGAACACGTCGATGCCGTGCACCAGCGCGCGGTTGCCGATCCGGGTGTTGTGGGTGCCGGCCGACTCCTCAGCGCGCTCCAGCAGCGCGGACGGGGCCGAACGGGCGGCCCGGCCCAGGTAGTTCACCATCAGGGCCGGCCGGTCCAGCGCCGCCAGCGGCTCGCGGACCTCCGGGTCCTGGGACAGGTAGCGCAGCACCCCGAAGCTCGCCCCGCCGTGCGGCACCTGCTGGAACACCTCACGGGTGACGTCGAGTTGGCTCGCGAAGCCGGCCCTGGTGTCGAGGTGGAGCGAGACCGGGTGCGCGGTGGCCAGCCACCCGGCGGTGCGGGCGAGGTCGGGCTGGCCGGGCAGGCCGAACCGGCCGTGGCCGATCAGCACGGCCTGGACGCTGTGCTCGGGGCCGCTGCCGTGCAGCGCCCCGACGGTGGCGGTGAGGACGGCCTGCTGGACGTCCGTCCCCCGGGCGGGCAGGAAGGCGCGCAGCAGGCGGGTGGTGGTCTCCCGGTCGAGCCGGCCGGCGGCGAACGCCTCGGTGGCGAAGCTGTTCTCGCCCGGCAGCTCCACCGGGACGGGCTCGGCCGGCCGGCCGATCCGCTGCCAGCGGGGCACCAGGTCGCGCAGCTCGGAGGAGCCGGCCAGGTCGCGCAGCCACCAGGCGAACTCGGAGGCGGAGCCGGCCGGTGTCGCGAAGACCGGCTGCCGCCCGTCGAGCAGGTGGCGGCAGGCCTCCTCCAGGTCCCTGGTCACGATGGGCAACGACATCCCGTCGCAGACGAAGTGATGGAGGATCAGCAGGACCCGCCGCTCCTCACCGGAGAGCCGGAACCAGGCGACCCGGTACAGCGGCCCGTCGGCCAGCGAGAGCGAGGCCTGCAGCGCCTCGCAGCGCGCGGTGAGGACGGCCGCCTGCTCGTGGGGCGGTACCTCGCTGAGGTCCTCGACCACCAGGTCGACCCGGTCCGCGGCCGGCTGCTGGGTGCCCCAGGTGTCCCGGTCCCCGCCCGACAGGTGGGTCCGGAGGCCGTCGTGCCGGTTGACCACGCTGAGCACCGCCGGGGCGAGGAGCTCCGGGGTCAGGGCGGCGGGCACCCGGAAAAGGGCGGTCGCGTTCCAATGGTGTTCGTGGGTCAGACCGCGCGCGAGGAAACGGACCTGTTCGGGGAGCAGGGGAAAGCGGCCGTCTTCCATGTGATCTCCTGTGCTCGGGAAGGTGCAAGGGCCCGCCCGGGGGGAATCTCCGGCGGTGCCGTGGAATCGCGATCCGGGGGCGGATACCGAGGTGAATTCACCTGCCGCCCGACAGTGGGCGCCCCTCGTGAAGCATCAGTAGATCGCCACCTCATGAGTCTGCCCACTTCCCTCGGGTACGGTCAACCCTCGCTCGGGAGCGTCGGGTTCGGGCCACGGACGGTTCTTGACCTTCGGGCACGGAAGGTGCCAGTGTTGTGCAATAGTACTGACGGGCACGGTGCGGGGTGCATCGAGACGTGCCCGTGGTCAATTCACCTGACAGGGGGGCGATGTCACGTGCCTTCACAAGCGGAGCATCATCGTTCGCCGTCGAAGAGCCGACCCGGGAACCGATCGAAGAGCAATCTGTGGGGCAACGGGGACTTTCTCCGATTGTGGCTCGGTGAGAGCGTCTCCCAGATCGGTTCGCAGATATCCTCGCTGGCCCTCCCACTGCTGGCGATCTCCCAGCTCAACGCCTCCGCGGCGGAGGTCGGAGTCCTGAACGCCGCCCAGCTCGCCCCCCTGGCGGTGGTGAGCGCCGCGGCCGGAGTCTGGCTGGACCGCAACTCGCGCTGGCGGGCGATGGTCGTGACCAACTTCGGGCGCGGCGCGATCGTCCTGGCCGTTCCGCTGCTCGCCTTCCTCGGCCTGCTTCAGATCTGGCACCTCTACGTGGCGGGGTTCCTGGCCGGCTGCCTGGGCGTGGTCTTCGAGCTCGCGCTGGTCGCCTACCTGCCCACCGTGGTCTCCCGGGACGAACTCGCCGACGCCAACGGCAAGATGTCGCTCACCTACTCCACCACCCAGACCGCCGGGCCGGGCCTGGCCGGTCTGCTGGTCCAGCTGGTGACGGCCCGGGTGGCCGTCCTGCTGGACGCCGTCAGCTACTTCGTCGCCGGTCTGTCCGTCCTCGCGATCCGCCGCCCCGAGCCGGAGCGCCCGCCGGCCGGCGGCAGCCGCTGGAAGGACTTCAAGGAGGGCCTGCGGATCGCCCTAGGGAACCGCACCCTCCGGTCGATGACGCTGATGAGCGCGTGGTTCAACTTCTTCGAGCAGATCGTCCTGACGCTCTTCCCGGTCTACGCGGTGCGCACGCTGCACCTGACGCCCGGTCAGATCGGCCTCGTCATCGCGGCGGGCGGGGTGGGCGCCACCGGCGGCTCCCTGGTCGCCAGGCGGCTGGCGGACCGGCTCGGGATCTCCACCGCGCTCTCCCTCGGCGTCCTGCTGGCGGCACTGGCGCTGACCGCGGTCCCGTTCGCCCTCGGGCCCCGGCCGGTACAGCTCGCGGTGCTGGTGGCCGGGTTCGTGCTCTACGGCGCCGGGCTGGCGATCTACAACGTCCCGGTCACCACGCTGCGCCAACTCATCACCCCCGAGGGGGCGTTGGGAAGGGTCACGGCAACCCACCGGATGCTCAGCTGGGGCACGACCCCGCTCGGGGCGCTGTGCGGAGGGCTGCTGGGCAGCGCGCTGGGACTGCGCCAGACCATCGGCATCGCGGTGGCCGTCCTGGCGGCCGGCTGCGCCTTCCTGGTCCACCGCCTGGTCGCCAGGATGCCCGAACACACCTGACAGGAGGAGCACATGACGAACCGCGGGGGCGGCACGGCCGCCTGGCGGGGCCCGGAGCTCGCCCGCACCGGAGGACACCTCCAGACCCTGTCCGCCGAGCGGGTCAAGCGCCTGGCGGAGGACCTTCCGCAGGCCTTCCGGCTGCCGGAGGGCGAGCGGGAGGTCCGGTCCTTCCGGGCGCACGCGGCGACCGTGGCCGGCGACGTCGCCGCCGAACTGGCCGACCGGCTGCGCCACGGCCCGGGCCTCGCCGTCCTCGGCGGGCCGGGAGTCGACGGCCTGACGGACGACCAACTCGCCTGGCTGGTCTACGGACTGTCGCTGCTGCTCGGCCGGACCATGGGCCAGAACCCGGAGGGGGAGCTGCTGGTCCCGGTGCGGGACGACCGGCCCGAGGACATCGCGAACGCGCGCGGCTACCGCACCAACGAGCGCATGCTGATGCACACCGACGCGGCAGACGTGGCCGGCCTGGTCTGCCTGCAGCCGAGCGGAGCCGGCGGCACCAGCCTGTTCGCCAGCTCCGCCGCGGTGCACGACGTCCTCACCGACGAGGCACCCGAGTCCGTCCACGAGTACCACCGGCTCTGGCACTGGGACCTGCGCGGCCTGCAGCGGCCGGAGCTCGCCGACACCCTGGCCTCGCCGGTCTTCAGCGTCTACGACGGCGAACTCAGCTGCCGCTACGGCTCGCTGATGCTCCGGCGCGGCGCCGAGGCGGCGGCCGGCGGGCTGACCGCCGGACAGGAGCTGGCCCTCGACCGCTTCGAGGAGGTCTCCCTCCGCCCCGAGCTGACCATCCGTCACGGCCTGGCCCGGGGCGAGAGCGTCTGGGTGAACAACTACCGCGTCCTGCACGGACGCGAGGAGTTCGACGACGGCCCGGCACCGGAGCGGCCGCGGCTGCTGCTGCGCACCTGGATATGGCTGGACGACGGACCACGGCTGGCGGACGCCTTCGGCGAGTTCTCCCGGGTGATCGACTGGGCCCTGGGGAGCGGCATCGGCACAGGATCTCGGGAGGACACATGAGCGGGACCGACGGGCTGACGGTACTGGACAGGGTGCTGGCAACCGCCGCCGACATCTACGAGGGGGAGGTCGAGGCGGAGGTCGAACTCGGTTCCGTCGGCTTCGACTCGATCGAGATGATCCAGCTGGCCGCCCGCCTCGGCGCGGAGCTCGGCGTCCCGTGCACCATCGACGACGTGCTGGCCGGCGGTTCGCTCGGCGGGCTCGCCCGGCTGCTCGACGCCCGGCTCGGGCAGTACTGAATGTACGACGCGGACTCCTCGCCGGGCCCGGGCCGGCGGACCCTGGTGGTCTGCAAGTGGCAGCCGGAGCTGCTGGCCGCGCTCCTGGACCTCGGCGCCGGGGTCCACCTGGTGCTCGACCGGTACGACCTGCTGCACGAGGCGCCCGACGAGGCGGTCCTGCGGCGTTGCCGCACGGTCCAGGTGGTGGGGAGCTTCGACTCGCTGGAGGAGCTCTCGGCCGTGGCCGTCGAGGTGCGGCGGCACGGCGAAGCGGTCGACCTGGTGCTCGGCCACGCCGAACTCAGCCAGTTCGGGGCCGGCTACCTCGGCCTCCTGCTGGGCGCTGCCGAGGCCGCCGAGGCCGCCGAGGATCCGGCGCTCCGGCCGCTACGGCACGTCGCCCACCGCGACAAGCGCCTGATGAAGGAGCTGGTGGCGGAGCGGGGCGTCACCACGGCCCGCCACTGGTCCCTGCCCGACCCGCAGGACCGGGCCCGGGTGGCCGCCATCGGGCGGGAGGCGGGCATGCCCGCCGTCCTCAAGCCGGCCGCCGGCTACGGCTCGATGAGCACCGTCCGGGTCGACAGCGCCGACCAACTGGCGGCGGTGGCAGCCGAGTTCCGCATCAACCCGCTGCTGCGCTCGCAGCACCTGATGGTGGAGGAGTTCGTCGAGGGCGCCGAGCTCTGCGTGGACGCGATCTGGGCCGGGGGCAGCGCCCTCACCTTCGTCCTGCACCGCTACGGCACCCCTCGGCTCGCCCTCGCCACCGCACCCTCGACGGCGGCCGCGGCCGCCCTCGACTCCTCCGAGGTCCTGCTCCGCGAGGAACACCCGGAGCTGTACCGGCGGGCGGAGGAGCTCCACCGGCACGTCAACGCGGCCCTGGGGATCACGGACGGCGCCACCCACCTGGAGGTGTTCGTCCGGCCGGACGGCGGCCTGGTCTTCTCGGAGATCGCCACCCGGATCGGCGGAGGGTGGATCCCGGACCTCCTCAGCGCCCATCTCGGCCATCCCGCCTGGGAGCTGCTCGCCCGTGCCGTCGTCACGGGCAGCTGCCCGCCACCGGAGCGCGCCCACCGGTACACGGCCGCCGTCCACCTCCGGCCCGTCCGGCCGGGCCGGATCGTGGCTTTCCCCGCAGCCGACGAACTCTCCGCCCACCCAGGGGTGATCAGCTGGCGCAGCTCACGCGGGCCCGGGGACCGGGCCAGGCTCGACCACCCCTCGGAGTGGTACCTCTTCGTCGTCCTCGGCGCGGAGACCCCGGAGGAGCTGGACGGACTCCGCGAGGAGATCGTCCGCCGGTTCGTCATCGAGACGACGGACGACCCACCCGGCCGGGGCCGGGGCGGCCCGCCGACGAAAAGGGAAGAAGACCATGCGACTTGAGTCCGACCGCGGCCTGACGGTGGCGGTGACCGACGCCGACGAGGCACTGACCAGGGACTGGAGCGCCCACCGGCACGAGATCGACCTGGTACGGGTCACCGAGGTGCCGGCCGGCCAGGAGGGGCCGCTGGCCGCCGCGGGTTTCGTGCTCAAGCCGGAGTGGCTGATCTGGCTCGCCCCGGCGGGCGCGGACGAGGAGGAGTTCCTCTCCCGGCTCTCACCCAACGGCCGGCACCTGTTCCGCAAGTCGCTCCGGCGGACGGCGGACAGCGGCACCACCGTCGAGGTCAGCCACCCCGTCCGGGAGGACCTGCTGGACCGCTTCCTGACGGTGTACGAGGCACGGGTCGGCCAGATGCCCAACGGGCTGCTGCTGGCCGGCCGGGAGCGGGACGAGTTCCTGGCCGGCGGGGAGGAGTACCTGCTGGTCGCCGCGGTGCGCGGGGAGGAGCTCATCGGCGGGTGCATCTGCCACTACTCCGCGGCCGACTCGATGCTGCGGATCAGGTTCGTCGCGGTGTCGCCCGACCACCACCACGACAGCGTGACCCGCAGCATCTACGCGACCGCCTTCCGCACCGCGCGGACCCTCGGCTGCGAGACCGTCTCGCTCGGGCTCGACCTCAACCTCTACGGGCACGTCGTGCGGCCCGGCCTGTTCAGCTTCAAGGCCAAGCTCGGCTTCACCGCCGTCCCGGTGCAGACCGTCCTGCCGGGCAGGGGAGTGGACGTGGCCGAGCGCATCCTGCGCCTGGACAACCTCACCGACCCCACCCTCGTCCTCGCCTACGACCACCCGGGTCCGTCCCCGGCCCCGTCCCTGCACGGCGAGCTCTTCACCACCGGTCCGGAGGTCGACCTGCGGTCGCTGGACGCCGCCTTCCTCACCGGCTCGCGCACCACGTACCTCGGCCCGCGAGGCACCGCGGCCGGCTGACGGCGGCCGCGCCTTCCGCCCTCAGGCGAGGCGGTACTCCACGAACCCGCGCGCCGGCCGGGCGGCGGCCACCGTCTGCAGCGCGGCCAGCCCGACGAGCACGGCCGCGGCCTTCGGCTGACCCTCCCACAGCAGGCTGGTGCCGTACGCGCTGTGGAACACGGCCAGCGCCAGCAGGCTCCAGCTCCGCCGCCCGGTCCGGCGGCGGAGCACGCGGACCACGTGCGCGATCCCGCAGACCGTGAGCGCCAGGAGCGCCAGGATCACCGCGACCACGGGCACCCCGGTGGTGACTCCCCAAGGCTCCCCGATGTCGGTGAGGCCCACGGCGTACATGGCCATGGACATGAAGGCGGCGAAGGCCAGGGCCATCGCCTCCAGGGCGAGCAGCGTACCGATCACCGCCGTCAGCAGCTCGCGCACGGGGTACCTCCTGATCTCGTCAACGTCGCGCAGCCTATTTGAACAAGTTCAATCTGTCCATCTCCGGCTAGGTAAGCAATTTGCATTGCTGCCACGAGTTTTTGCGTTACTGTACTTATCTCTTGCGGCTTGATGCTCGCGTCACTACGCTTCCCGCCGGACGCGGAGTTGACGGCCAGTCGAAGGAGCTACGGATGGGTGTCACGCGACGGGCGTTCCTGCAGGCCGCGACGGCGGCCGGAGTCGCCGGGGCGGTCGGGATCGGCGAAGGGGTGCTCGCGGTGCCCGCGGCGGCGAGCGGGCCCGGGGACGTGGTCGGCAAGGTGACCGTCGGCTACCAGGGGTGGTTCGCCTGCGCGGGGGACGGCGCGCCGGTCGACGGGTGGTGGCACTGGGCCCAGGACTGGGGCCGGACGCCCTCCGCCGCGAACAGGGCGATCGTCGCCTGGCCGGACGTGCGGGACTACCCGGCGACCTACGCCACCGCCTTCGCCGCCCTGGGCAACGGCCGCCCGGCGACGCTGTTCTCCTCCTACGACCAGAGCACGGTGGACGTGCACTTCCGCTGGATGAAGCGGTACGGCATCGACACCGCCGCCCTGCAGCGGTTCAACCCCACCGGCGGCGAGGGCCCCACCCGCGACGCGATGGCCGCGAAGGTGCGGGCGGCCGCCGAGGCGCAGGGCGTGAAGTTCCACCTGATGTACGACGTCTCCGACTGGACCGGCATGCGGACGGAGATCAAGGCCGACTGGGCCGACAAGATGCGCGCCCACACCGTTTCGCCCGCCTACGCCCGGCAGAACGGGAAGCCGGTCGTCTGCATCTGGGGCTTCGGCTTCGACGACCCCCAGCGGCCGTTCGGCCCCGAGGCCTGCCTGGACGTCGTCAACTGGTTCAAGGCGCAAGGGTGTTACGTGATCGGCGGAGTGCCGACCTGGTGGCGCACCGGCGACCGCGACTCGCGGCCGGGCTTCACCGGGGTCTACCACGCCTTCGACATGCTCTCCCCGTGGATGGTCGGCCGGATCGGCACCGCGGCCGACGCCGACAACTTCTACACCGTGGCCACCCTCCCGGACCTGGCGGACTGCACCGCGCGCGGCGTCGACTACCAGCCGTGCGTGCTGCCCGGTGGGGTCGGCGACCGCCAGCGGGCCCACGGGGACTTCCTGTGGCGGCAGTTCTACAACATGGCGCGGGCGGGCGTGGCCTCGGTGTACGTCTCGATGTTCGACGAGTACAACGAGGGCAACCAGATCGCCAAGACCGCCGAGTCCCAGGCCTGGGTGCCGACCGGCTCGGGCTTCCTGGCCCTGGACGAGGACGGCACCGCCTGCTCCTCCGACTACTACCTGCGGCTCACCGGCGACGGCGGCCGGATGCTCAAGGGCCGGCTCGCCGTCACGGCCGTCCGCCCGACGCCGCCGGTGGCCGGCGGTGACACCACGCCACCCACCGCGCCGGGGAACCTCCGGGTGACCGCCGTGACCGACACCACCGTGGCGCTGGCCTGGACCGCCTCGACCGACGACGTAGGCGTCACCGGCCACCGCGTCCGCCGGATCACCGGCGGCACCGCCACCCCGGTCGCCACCGTCGCCGGTACCACCACCGCCCACACCGTCAACGGGCTTGCGGCCGGCACCGGTTACACCTTCGACGTGCAGGCGCTCGACGCGGCCGGCAACGTCTCGCCGCCCTCCGGCCAGGTCACCGCGACCACCGCCCCCGGCACCACCCCGGCCGTCGACCTCGCCCTGAACCGGCCGACCTCCGAGAGCGGCCACACCCAGGTCTACGGATCGGGCAACGCGGTCGACGGCAGCGCCGACACCTACTGGGAGAGCGCCAACAACGCCTTCCCCCAGTGGCACCAGACCGACCTCGGCACCGCCGCCGCGGTACGGCGCCTCGTCCTCACCCTCCCCCCGGCCGCCGCCTGGGCCACCCGCACCCAGAGCGTCGCCGTCCACGGGAGCACCGACGGGACCGCCTTCGCCCAGCTGCTCCCCGCCACTGCCTGCACCTTCGACCCGGCCACCGGCAACACGGTGACCCTCACCCTCGCCGACGCTACCGTCCGCCACCTCCGGCTCACCTTCACCGGCAACACCGGCTGGCCGGCCGGTCAGCTCTCCGAGCTCCGGGTGTACGGGAGTTGACAGCGGCGGCGCCGCCGCCGGTCGTGTCAGGCAGCCATTCCGATCGCCGTCGGCGACGCGTTCCGGCGCTCGCGCCACGCGCCACGCGCCACGCGCCACCGGCGCCGGCGCCGAGGTCCGGCGGGGGCGGTTGTGTGCCCGCTGCGCCGCCGCTCTTGGTGCGGTTCCGTGGCCGGGCGTCAGTCTCACGGCTTGGCCAGCCCCCGTTCGTACGCGAGGTTGGCCCCGGCGGCGTCCCAGGCCAGCATCAGCTCCGGCCGGTTGGCCAGCCAGAACCGGCCGCGGCTCCGTTGCGGTGCGGGTGGGCAGGGGACGGCCTTGCTCGCCGGGGCGTCGGTGGGACGGCCTCGGCGGATGCGGCTCCCCGGTGCGGGTCGAGCACAAGGGCAAGGGGGAACTCGTCCTCAGCAGGTACAACGAGCCTGTCCAGGCCCCCAAGCCCGCCGCGGACCTGATCGTGCCCCTCGCCGAGATGCAGCGAGTCCTCGAGCTGGTGGCGCCCACGTCCTGACCTCATCCCGAACGGCGGCGGTTGTTCTTGAATGGTCGCTCATGTATGTTCGCCGCATGCCCAGGCCCCGAGAGTTCGATCCCGACACCGTCCTCAACGCGGCCATGCTGCGGTTCTGGGAGCGCGGGTACCGGGCGACGTCCATCGAGGACCTGGTGACGGCGACCGGGGTCAAGCCGGGGAGCCTCTACAGCGCCTTCCCGGGCGGCAAGCACGCGCTGTTCCTGAAGTCGCTGGAGCGCTACTCCAAGCTGGTCGTCCCCGAGAAGCTGGGCGAGTTGGAGGCGGAGGGCGCCTCGGTGGCCGAGATCCGCGGCTACTTCGACGGGCTGGTGCGTGACCTGCTCAGCCCCGAGGGCCGGCAGGGTTGCCTGCTCGTCAACACGGCGATCGAGAACGCCGCCGAGGACGACGGGGCGGCGGCCGTCGTGCGTGGCCACATGGCCCGGCTCGAACGGTGCATGACCCACGCGTTGGAGAACGCCGCCCGCAGGGGTCAGGTGCGCGCCTCGCTGGACTGCGCCGGCAGCGCCAAGCTGCTGGTCGCGACGTGCCAGGGGCTGATGGTCGTCGGGAAGGCGAATCCCGACGAGACGCTCCTGCGGGCGATCGTCGACAACGCCTTCACCGCTCTCGCCTGACGATCGGTCACACGGGCCACCGTAGGCGGTGGCCCTTTACTTCGCATCAATACTTGAATGTGTGCTCAAGAATGGAGCCGGGACATGAAGGCCATCGTCATATCCGCCCACGGCGGCCCCGAGGTTCTCACCCTCACCGACCTGCCCGACCCGGTGCCCGCCGACGGCGAAGTGCTGATCCGGGTCAAGGCGTTCGGCCTCAACCACGCCGAGGCGTACATGCGCAGCGGCGCCTGGGGGAAGGTCGCCGCCGTCCCCGGGATCGAGTGCGCCGGGGTGGTCGAGGAAGACCCGTCCGGTGAACTCCCCGTCGGGACAAGGGTGGTGGCGATCCTCGGGGGCATGGGACGGACCCGCAACGGAAGCTACGCGGAACTGGTGACCGTGCCGGCGACCAACGTGGTGGCCGTGCGCTCCTCGCTGGACTGGGCCGATCTGGCAGCGGTGCCCGAGGTGTACGCGACGGCGTGGAGCGGCCTGTTCGGCAATCTGGACCTGCGAGCGGGCGAGACCGTCCTGGTGCGGGGAGCGACCTCCTCGCTCGGCCAGGCCGCCGTCAACCTCGCGGTCGACCACGGCGCGACCGTGCTCGCCACGACCCGGGACCCGCGGCGAGCGCCACTGTTGAAGGAGCTCGGGGCCGCGGACGTACTCATCGACGACGGTGCGCTCGCCGACCGGATCTCGGAACGGGGGATCGGCGTCGACGCGGTGTTCGACGTCGTCGGCAACAGCGTCCTGCGCGACTCGCTGGCCCTGGTCCGGCCGCGCGGCCGGGTGTGCCAGCTCGGCTTCCTGGGCGGATTCGAGCCGGTGCGGGACTTCGACCCGATCGCCGACCTCCCCAGCGGGGTCCGGCTCAGCTTCTTCGGCAGCGCCTTCGTCCTGGGCACCCCCGCCTTCCCGCTCACCGACGTACCGCTGGACGAGATCTACACCAAGGTCGGCGCCGGTGCCCTCCGGGCCCGTCCCACCCGGGTCTTCCGGTTCGACGAGATCGTCGAGGCCCACCGGGCCATGGAGGCGGGAGAGGCCCTCGGCAAGATGGTCGTCACCCTGGGCTGACCCCCAGCCCCTCGTGCCGACCGCCTCCGAGCGCCACCGGCTCGTTCGGCCGCTTCCCGTTCGGGTCCGGGGAGTCTGACGGTGGGTCAGGCGTCGAGCACCTGGCCCTCGCTCCGGACCACCGGTGGTTCGGTCGACCACGGGAAGTTGATCCAGGCGTCGGTCCGCTTCCACGCGTACTCGCACTTCACGAGGGACTGCGACTTCTCGTAGATGACGGCGGACCGGACCTCGGCGACGTGGCTGAGGCAGAACTTGTGCACCAGCTCCAGCGTCTTGCCGGTGTCGGCGACGTCGTCGGCGATCAGGACCTTCTTCTGGGAGAAGTCGATCGCCTGCGGGACGGGCGCCAGCATGACGGGCATGTCGAGGGTGGTGCCCACGCCCGTGTAGAACTCGACGTTCACGAGGTGGATGTTCTTGCAGTTCAGCGCGTACGCGAGGCCGCCGGCCACGAAGACGCCGCCGCGGGCGATGCTGAGGATGAGGTCGGGTACGTAGCCGTCGTCGGCGATCGTCTGCGCGAGTTCGCGCACCGCCCGGCCGAACGTCTGGTAGTCGAGGGTCTCGCGAATGTCGGTCACGGCGCCCAGTCTCCCCGCCGGGCGGCCCGGCGGCCAGAACCGGCGCGCTGAGGATCCGCGTCCGGCCGCTCGTCGTACGGCCCCTCGGCGCTGCCGGCGACGGTCGGCCCGGATGGTCCGGGTTCGGGTTCGGTAACGGGACGGGAGAACCCGGTCCGCCCACCGGCGGAGGGTGGGAGGGTGCGGTGCCGTGACGACCAACACCGCCCCGCCCGCCTGGCCGGCCTGCGGCTTCGGGCCCGAGCCCGTCAGCCCCGGTTGCCGGGGCCGCTCCGTGGACCCCCACGGCGGATGCCTCGAGCACCTCACCGACCGGGAGCGCGCCGCCTACCTGGCCACACTCAGCCCGGGCTCGGAGCTCGACCACCGCGGTACCACCGTCCCGGCCCGGCACCTGGCCGAGCTGCTGGGGCGGATGACCGACCCGGCCGGTGGAGCCGCCCGGCTCGGGACCGTACGGTTCGCGGAAGCCGGGTTCGTCGGTGACGCCGTGTTCGCGGGCGCCGAGTTCTCCGGGGAGGCCGTCTTCTCCGGTGCGGTCTTCTCCGGTGCCGCGGACTTCGAGGACGTCACCTTCAGCGCCCACGTCGATTTCACGGAGGCCGCCTTCCGCGGCGATGCCAGTTTCGAGGACGCGGGCTTCGGGGGTGAGGCCGACTTCACGAACGTGCTGTTCTCGGGGGACGCCGGCTTCCCGGGGGCGACCTTCGAGTTCGTCGTCGACTGGTCGGTGGTGTCCGACGGCATCCTGGTGCTGGACCGTGCGGTGTTCCGGCGGCCGGTGGTGATCCGGGCCGCCGCCCGCACGCTGTCCTGCCGGCGGACCCACTGGATGTCCACGGCCCACCTCAAGCTCGCCCGCACCCGCGTGGACCTGACCGACGCGGTGCTGGAGGCCCCTCTGACCGTCGCTCCGATCAGAACGGCGCTCGGCCTGCCCGAGAACGCCACGTCCACCCTGCTGGGGTCCTCCTGGGGAACGCGCCGTGAGGTGAAGGTGGTGTCGGTGAGCGGCGTGGACGCCGCGCACCTGGTCCTGGCCGACATCGACCTGACCGACTGTCAGTTCACCGGGGCCGTCCATCTGGACATGCTGAGGATGGACGGCCACTGCAGCCTCGGCGAGCCGCCCACCGGCGTCAGGCGCAGGCGCCTGGTCCCGGTGCGGCACACCCGGCGGGTGGTGATCGCGGAGGAGCAGCACTGGCAGAGCCTCAGGTGGCGCAACCACGGCGGCTGGCGGCCACCCGCACCGGGAGCCGCCGCGGTGCCCGGGCCGGCCGCGTTGGCGGCGGTGTACCGGCAGCTGCGCAAGGCCCTGGAGGACGGGAAGAACGAGGCCGAGGCCGCGGACTTCTACTACGGCGAGATGCAGATGCGCCGTCACAACCCGGCCCGCCCGGGTGGGGAGAAGCTGCTGCTCCGGCTGTACTGGGCGGTGTCCGGGTACGGGCAGCGCGCCTCCCGGGCGGTGGGTTGGCTGGTGGCCGCGATGGCCGTCACCCTGCTCGGGACGGTGCTGTGGGGACTGCCGGCGGACGACCCTAAGCCGGTGTCCGAGGGGACCGTGAGCACGGCCGGGCAGGTGCGGCTGGTCACCGACACCCCGCCCCCGGTCAACCCGCGGGGGCCGCTGGTGGAACGGGTCACGGGCAAGCGGACCGAGAAGGCCGGCCGGGTGGTGGTGAATTCGGTCGTCTTCCGTTCCTCCGGCCAGGACCTCACCACCGTCGGCACCTATCTGGAGATGGGCTCGCGGCTCACCGAACCCGTGCTGCTCGGCCTCGCCCTGCTCGCCGTCCGAAGCCGCATCAAGCGCTGACGCGGCCACTCCCCACCCGGGCCGTCCGGCCGCCGGAACGGACTCGGCCGCGCCCCGGCCGCCGCTGACGGTCCGCGCCACGCGTTGGCCGGACCGCGGTCGGCGGGCGTGCCGGAGAACGGTCAGGTGACCGGTTCGGGAGCGGGTACCGGGCCGGGAAGGGGGCCGGGGGAGGGGCGGGGCTCCGGGTACGGCGCGGGTGGTGGCGGCGGGTCGGGTCGGAGCGGGGGCGGCCCGGGCGGGACCGGGTCCGGGCCGCCGGGCGCCGGAACCGGGCCGGGAGACGGACCGGGCGCCGGGCCCGGTCCCGGCATCGGCGTGGGGCTGGGCGGTACCGGGTCGCCGGGCGGGATTCCCACGGTCACCACTCCCTTCGCGGTTCGGACGCGACCACCTTCCGCAGGGGCGACTACCCGCCCCGGGGCGGGCGACACGTCGGGCACCACCATTTGCGGAGCCTCTGTTCCGCGTGGGGGCGGCCGTCCGCGTCCGGCGTACCGTGGGGGCATGGAGGCCGGGCCGGAGGCGACCGTGCGGCCGTCGGGGCTGCGAGCGCGGCTCGGCGCCGAGATCTTCGCCCGGGTGGCGGGCCCCGACGGAGCGGCCACCCGGGCGCGCATCCACCAGGCGCCGGGGGAACGGTGGTTCGGCCCGCACGACCCGATCCGCACCGTGCACGGTGACGCCTCGATGTTCGTGGGCGGCCTGCGGGCGCTGTTGCTGCAGTCGCTGCACCCGTCGGCGATGGCGGCCGTCGCCGCCCACTCCGGGTTCCGCGGCGACCCGTGGGGCAGGCTGCAGCGCACCAGCACCTTCCTCGCCGTCACCACCTTCGGCACCGCCGCCGACGCACAGCAGGCGGTCGACCGGGTCCGCGCCGTCCACCGGCACATGCGCGGCACCACCGCCTCCGGCACGCCGTACTGGGCGGGTGACCCCCACCTGCTGTGCTGGGTGCACGCCGCGGAGGTCGACAGCTTCCTGAGGGCCCATCAGCTGTACGGCGCCGCGCCCCTGCGGCCCGACGGGTACGACGCGTATGTCGCGAGCGCGGCCCGCATCGCCCGCGCCCTGGGAGCGGCGGACCCGCCCCGGGACCGGGCGGAGCTGGCGGAGTGCCTGGACGCCTACCGGCCCGAACTCGCCGCAGGGGCGGACGCGTTCGAAGCGGCGCGGTTCCTGCTCCTCCACCCGCCCGTACCGCTCCTGGCCCGCCCCGCCTACGGGATGCTCGCCGCCGCTGCGGTCGCCCTGCTGCCCGGGTGGGCCCGGGCGGAGCTGCGCCTGCCGCAACTCCCGGTGGTGGAACCGGTGGTGGAAGCGGCCGTGGTGCGGCCGGCCGGGCGGGCCGTCACCGCGCTCGTCCGCTGGGCGATGGCACCGCCGCCCGCCGCCGCGCGGTGACGATCGCTCCGCCAGGGCAGGCCGCCGACCGTCCCCGGGCAGCGGGGGCCGGGGACGGGCCGGGCGGTCCACCCGCCCGTCCCCTCCCTGGGTGCCCTACCCGAAGACCGTCCGCAGGGTGCGGAGGGCGCCCGCGAGCGCCGACCGGAGGGACTTCGGGGGCGCGGCGGGGTGGGACACGGCGGCGGGTGCGGGTGAACCGCTCACCTGCGGCGCCGGCCGGGGGGAAGCCGTCGGCCGGGAGGCCTGCGGCGGGTGGGCGTCGGTGTGGCGGGTGGCCTCGGCGCGTACGAGCGCGCCCATGGCGAAGTAGTGGTCGGGCATGACGGAGCTCTCCTGCGGATGTGCCGGTGTGAGGACGGGGTACGGCCGCACGTCGCACGCCGGTCGGGCGGGCGGCGTGCGGGCTCCGTCAGCAGCGCAGGACCGTCGAGGAGTTGGGCGCGGGGCGTGGGGTGCCCGGCTCCCGGTAGCGGGTCCGGGGCTGCTCGGCGGCTCCGGCGGTGACGCCCACGGCCACGGCGGACACCACCGCACGGACCTGGGGCGAGGAGTGCCGACCGCCCTTGTGGATGTCCACCGCACACTGGCCGCGGCCCGGACGGTCCCCGTGCGGCACCGCCGCATCGGTGCGGTCCTCCCCGGTGGTCGCGGCCACGGCTGTCACCACGGTCCGGCAGTGATCGGGGTGACCCATCGGCAGGTGCGGTTGGGTGCTGCTCAGGATCGTGTGGAGCAGGGCCAGGGTGGCGACGAGCGCCGCGGCGTACCAGGGGAGGCCGGGACGGTTGACGTCGAAGCGCGTCATCCTCGGCACCTCCCGCCGCTCTGCCTCCCATGAGTAACGGTTTGATGCCAATTCGGACACTCTGTGTGACGGATGGGCGGTGCTTATCACCCGATCCGGTGAACGGCGTTGCGCCCGGTGCACCGGGGGCCGGCGATCTGACGGGAGGTCAGGGGGTGGTCACTCGTGCGCTTCGGAGGGGTTGGCGGTGGGGGCGTGGCCATGATCAGCTGACCCTCTGATGTGCCCGCTGGCCAGCGGGCGTGGGTACGAGGAGGCGCGGGAGCATGGCGGGGTTCGGCTGGAAGGTGCACGGGGACGGGCGGAGCCCCCGGCCCGGGGCGGTGGTGCGGCCGGACGAGCGGTTGTCGTGGGGGCGGACGGTCGGGCTCGGGGCGCAGCACGTGGTGGCTATGTTTGGGGCCACTTTTGTGGCGCCCATTCTTATGGGGTTGGACCCCAATCTCGCGGTGATGGTGTCGGGTGTGGCGACGGTGTTCTTCCTGTTGGTGACGGGGGGTCGGATTCCGTCGTACCTGGGGTCGAGCCTGTCGTTCGTCGGGGTGGCGGCGGTCATCAAGACGCAGGGCGGGGACGCGGCGACGCTGACGGGTGCGCTGTTGGTGGTGGGTGCGGTGCTGGCGGCCTGCGGTGGGTTGGTGCAGGCGTTGGGTGCGCGGGTGATCCACGCGGTGCTGCCGCCGGTGGTGACCGGTGCGGTGGTGATGCTGATCGGGTTCAACCTGGCGCCGGTGGCGGCAGGGACGTACTGGCCGCAGGACCAGTGGACGGCGTTGCTGGTGATGGCGTTCACGGGGTTGGCGTTGGTGGTGCTGCGGGGGTTCTGGTCGCGGATCGCGATCTTCCTGGGGTTGGTGTTCGGGTACGCGGTCTCCTGGCTGCTGGACCGGGTCTTGGGGCAGATCAACTCGGCGAACGGTGCGGGCCAGGTGGTCGACCACTGGCGCCTGGACCTGTCGGCGGTGGGGAAGGCGGACTGGCTCGGTCTGCCGACCCTGCACGCGCCGAGTTTCTCGCTGTCCGCGGTGTTGGTGGCGTTGCCGGTGGTGGTGGCGTTGATCGCGGAGAACGCCGGGCACGTGAAGGCGGTCGGTGAGATGACGGGGGATCAGCTGGACGACCGGATGGGCACCGCGATCATGGCGGACGGTGCGGCGACCATGCTGTCCACGGCGGTCGGCGGGCCGGCGACGACGACGTATGCGGAGAACATCGGTGTGATGGCCGCGACCCGGGTGTACTCGACGGCCGCCTACTGGTGCGCGGCCGGTTTCGCGATCCTGTTCGGTCTGTGCCCGAAGTTCGGTGCGGTGATCGCGGCGATCCCGGGCGGGGTGCTGGGCGGGATCACGGTGGTGCTGTACGGGATGATCGGGTTGTTGGGGGCGCAGATCTGGGTGCACAACAAGGTCGACCTCACCAACCCGCTTCACCTGGTGCCGGTCGCGGCGGGGGTGATCGTCGGCATCGGCAACGTGACGTTGAAGTTCACGGACGACTTCGAGCTGTCCGGCATCGCGTTGGGCACCATCATCGTCCTGACGGGCTATCACGTCCTGCGGGCGATGGCGCCGGCGCACATGAAGCAGCCGGCGGAGACTCCGCTGCTGGACGGCGGGACCACCGACTACGACGACAGCGATAGCAAGCAGTACTGATCGCGGGTGAAATGCACTATGGGGGCCACCACAAATTTCGGCTCCCAGCCCTGGAGGCGGAGCCGGGCGTGGGCGAGGACGGGGTCGCGCGAGCCCGGGACCGGGTCGGGCCGGTAGGAGCGGTTGGGTGCCGGCCAGGGTCCGGGGCCGAGCTCGAAGGCGCCCAGGAGTGCGTGCCGGTCGAGGTCGCGGTGGTCGAGGTCGCGCAGGCTCTCGGTGACCTCCGCGGCGACAGCGGCGACGACGGTCGGCGGGGTGTGGGTCGTGAACTGGGCTTTCCAGCTGACACGTTGAGCCTCGCCGAAGCGGGCAGGCGGCTCGTCTCCTTTTACCGTGATGGACCAGCGGCTGCTCCAGGCCACGTCGTGGCGGTCTTGGGGGGTGTCCAGGACGGTCACCTGCCCGCACGGGCTGCGGAACTGGAAGTTGCCGACCTCGTCCTCGACGACGTCCTCCCAGGTGTCGTACAGGAGTTGGGAGGCGGCGGCCGGATCATCGGGAGCGAAGCTGCCGGCGGATCGGGAGTCCGGTGCCGGAGCAGGGACCGAGGTCGTGACCGCCGCACGAAGGTGCTCGGGGAGCTCGCCTGCCCTTCGCCGGGCGGCCCTGGGGGAGACCGCGGCTTTCATGACCGCGGCGACCAGGTGCTCGGGTGTGCGGCGGGAGAAGGCCGCCCGCCACAGGTGCGGACCCATTCCCCGGCCGATGGCCCCTCCGACGCTGATGGTGGTGACGCTGTCCTCGTCGGAGGGACTCCATGAGCGGGGGATGCGGTGTCAGACCTCGATCCTCTCGACGCCGGTGTCGGGCGAGTGCTGGTGCGCCCACCCGTCGTCGGTGAGGACCTGCTCCCAGCCCGCGTCCGCGATCGAGGCGAAGAAGCCCTGGAGGTCGTGGGGGCCTTCGAGCGCTGATCGGCGGTCTCGCGTTCGGAGCGGCAGGAGCTGGGAGAGCACGTCCGTGACGATCTCGGATGGCGTGGCGGCGGCCAGTGTGGCCTTCCACCTTGCCGGGTGCAGGGGACCGTCGGGGTGGGCGGAGATCGTCCAGTCTGCCTTGGCGTCCCGGTCGGGGCCTGTGACGACGAGGTCGAAGCCGGGGGAGATGAACCCGATGCTCTCGTCTTCGGTGTGCCAGTCCACCGGGAGCCAGCGGCGGAGCTTGAGTGCGGACCAGACCCTGCGGGGGGTGCCGGGTCCGGCCAGTCGGCGGGGGACGACCTTCACGGACCGGTTGTGCGGGTCAGCGATGGGTGCCTCCAGGGGATGGGCGGGTCGGCTCCGGGTCGGGAGCTCGGTGGGAGTGGCGGCCGCGGTGGTGGGGACGCGGTGGGGACGACCAGGCCCGGGATGAAGGGTGAGCGACTGGTCGCGGCGGCGCTGCGGGGCAGTGGGGTGGCCGGTGCGGGCGGCATGGGCTGGCGCGGGTCCTGGGTCCACCCGTCGAAGGCGTCGGAGTCGGGGAACAATCCCTCGGTGAGGGTGTAGGTGCCGCCCAGAAAGTCGATGTCCTCGAACAGGACCCGCACGGTGGGGGTGCCGGGAGTGGGGAGGACAACCCAGGTGTACCAGTCGTAGACCAGCCCGTCCGGCTGCGCGCGTTCGGGGTGGGCGGAGCGTTCGGCGGGAATGGTCATGTCGCTGGTGTAGGAGTCGGTGGTGTCGATCGGCTCGGGGTGGGAGCGGATGCGGTGTTCGAGGGCGGTGGTGGCGGCGTTGCCCGGCGTGCTGAACTCGTCCACGAGCTTCGCGATTTCGGTGGGGTCGGCGCCGCGTTGGATGAGCCAGTGGTGGGCGAGGCAGAGCAGTGCGTGGTTGGACGTCTCGAAGCGGAACTCTCCGGCGGCGTGGTCCCGGCGGATGTGGAGGGCCTTCAGCTGCGGCAGTCCCGGCACGTCCCAGGTGACCGTGCCGTCGTGGACGACGAGGTAGCTGCTGCTGACACCGTCCAGCAGGCGCCCGGGACGGTGGTGCTCGGAGACCAGGGTGAGGCTGCGGAAGTCCGACACCCAGTAGTCCTCCGCAGTTTCGTCGTCCGCGGTGGCCGGTTCCAAGCCGTCGAGGCCGAGGAGGGCCTCGTACTCGTCATCGTTGATGATGAACTCCATTAGAGGAAAGGGAAGTTGGGTCACGGCCTGGCGCGGGTCAGAGTCGTCGTGCGCCGCGGGCTGGGGCGAGGGTCGGGCTCAGTAGCGGGCTGGCGGGACGGAGTAATTGTCAATACCTGTGGATCAGTTGAGCTCAGCTCTGGTCGAGTGGGCTGATCGCGACGAGCTCGATCTCGAAGCCGTCGCTGTTCTCCAGGTAGGCCGCGTAGTGCTGTTCGCCGCCGGCGTGGGGGTGTTGGTCGAGGAACATTAGGCGCCAGCCGTGCTGGGCCGCCTCGGTGGCCAACTCCTCGACCGTGGAAGCGTTTTCGACATGGAACGCCAGGTGGTTCAGCCCCGGACGGCAACGCTCGTGCCGGTCGGCGGTGAGGGCCGGGGACTGTTCGAGAACGAGATAGGTCGTCCCCAGCAGCCAGCTGCGGCCCGCGTCCCAGCTCTGGGAGACGGTGTAGCCCAGCGTCTGAAGCAGCCACCCGAGGGAGGCGAGGGCGCGGTCGAGGTCGGGCACCCAGAGCTCGACGTGGTGCAGCGCGCCGTGCATCGGACGAGTCATGCGGCCACCGCCTCGGGGCGTTCGACCAGGACACCGTTCTCGAACCTGGCGCCCGCTCGGACCAGCGCGACCAGGTGAGCCCCGGTGATCGCCCGCCAGCGGGCCTGAGCGGACTCGACCAGCTTGAACACCATTGCGAGTGCGGCGGCCGGGCTGCCCGCGCCGCGGGTGACCTTCGTGCGGAGCTTGACCGTGGAGAACGTCGACTCGATCGGGTTCGTGGTCCGCAGGTGGATCCAGTGCTCGGCCGGGAAGTCGTAGAACGCCAGCAGTTCCTCCCGGTCGCCGGTGATCTTCGCGACGGCCTTGGGCCACTTGGTGCCGTAGGTGCGCGCGAACGCCTCGATCGCCTTCTCGGCGTGCGCGCGGTCCTCGGCGTTGTAGATCTCCTGCATCGCCTTCGTCGCGCCCGGCTGTGCGGACTTCGGCAGGGCGTTCGTGACATTGCGGGCCTTGTGGACCCAGCAGCGCTGATGCCGGGTGGCGGGGAACACCTCCCGCAGTGCCTTCCACAGGCCCATCGCGCCGTCACCGACCACCAGTTCGGGGTCGCGCATGCCCCGGCGGCGGCAGTCCCGCAACAGGTCCGCCCACGACTCCGTGGACTCCCGCAGCCCCTCCGCGAGCGCGATCAGCTCCTTGCTGCCGTCCACGCGCACGCCCAGCAGGACCAGCACGCACGAGTGGGCCTGGCCGAGGCGGACCTTGGGGTGCACGCCGTCGGCCCACACGTAGACGAAGTCACGGTCGGACAGGTCCCGGGCCTGAAAGGCGACATGATCCTCGCCCCACTGCTTCGTCAGCCGGGTCACCGTGGCCGGGGACAGGCCGGCGGCCGAGCCGAGGAACTGCTCCAGCGCGGGCACGAAGTCCCCGGACGACAGTCCGTGCAGGTAGAGCAGCGGCAGCACCTCGGAGACCTTCGGCGACTCGCGGCACCACGGCGCAAGGATCCTCGAGGAGAACCGCATCCGCTCGCCGGTTGCCTCGTCCACGCGGCGGTCGTTCACCCGAGGCGCGGTGACCTCGACCGGACCGGCGGCGGTGGCCACCGTGCGGGGACGGTGGCGCCCGTTGCGGACCACCAGGCGGCGCCCGAACTCGTCGCGCTCGCCGGTCAACTCGGCTATGTACTGGTTGACTTCCGCCTCCAGCGCGGCGGCCAGCATCCGGCGGGCACCCTCGCGGACGATCTCGTCGATCAGGGAGCCGGACTCGGTGGAACCGTCGGCATTGACTACGCTGAGCACGGGCGTGCCTTCCCGACCCGCGCTGCGAACGCGGGCCTACTCGGTGACCGTCACAGGATCATTCGGGAAGGTACGCCCTCCGCATGCCCTCCCGGAACCGATCCACAGGTCTTGAGCATTGCTCTGTCGAGAGATGGAGGGTGAACCGGGGGCTGGGCTCGGGGACGAAGGTGCCTGATCCTGCCCGGCCGTTCAGCAGACCGGCGCGGATCAGGCTCTCCTGGGCGCGCTGGACGACCGAGTCGCCGACGCCGTACTCGGCGGCGAGTTTCGCCCGGGACGGCAGCCGCGTGCCCGGCGCCCAATCGCCGGTCGCGATCCTGCGGCACAGAGAGGGTGGCAGACTGGCGGCACATCGAAGCTCCAGCGGTTCAAGGCGACTTGGCAAGGTCACCTCGTTCAACTGGAGCTTCGATGCGTACGTGACGGGCCGACCTGGACCCTCCAGGCCCCTCTGATCTGCGGACTCACGTGATCACCGGGACTTTGAAACGCCCCTGGGTCAGATGCTAGTCGTCGTCGCCTAGTACGTGCGCGCCGAGGATTTTCGCCAGTGCTTCGGCAGCTTCCTCGGTCTTGTCACTGAAGTGCCCTTTAATATCGATCCTTCCACGCCACCATGCGAACACTGCGGTCTCGCCAGGGACATTGAAAGTTCTCTCCATGCCCAAGTCCGTTGACTCCCACGGAGCGCCCTCCTCGAGCAGTGGGGAATGGGTCGCTACCTCCTCCCACTCGTTGATATCGATCGGATGCGCTGGGCTCTGAGTCCAATCCTGCGCACGGGTGATATGGAAGTCATAGCCCACGCCTGATCTCCTGCCGGTCAGCCTGTCGAACTGCCGAAAAGCAGCACGACTCCGTTGTTGTGTGCATAGTCCTCTGCGCGCTTCATGCCGTCGAGTTGGGCTGGCGTCAGGTCCTTGCTCCCGTTGATCACTACGTACACCAGACGATTCTTGATGTCGCCGGCAGGGATCACATCGGGGTGCCTGTAGTCGCCGGCGTATCGCTGAGCGTTGTCGATTCCTTCCTTCAACCGGTTGAAGATAGCGGCTGCGGTCTGGTAGCTGGGGGCGGTGGTGTCGAGTGACTTGAGGCTGAGGGCTGTGTGGGTCTCGGCGTCGAAGTGGTCGAAGCCCTTGAAGCCGTCGGGCAGGTTACTCATCCCCATCTTGTCCTCGAAGGCTAGCCCGCGGTCCCGGATCTTCAGGCCCCAGAGGTTGAGTTCGGGGATTCCGGTGACGGCTCCGTGCTGGGCGATGTCCTGGGTGAGTTCGCTGCCGAGTCCGGGCATGCCGAGTGCGGTTGTCACGTTGGGGCCGCGCGTGCTGAACCTGGGCTTGGCCCACGCTTCGAGGCCGCCGAGGCCGACGACGGCTACTTGGGAGGCGAGTTCGTCGGCGTGCTTCTCGACCTGCTCAGCGACGTTGTTGCAGCCGAGCTCGCGGAGTTTGGCTGCGGCTGTGTAATAGGCGTAGGCGGGTCGGATGGGGACGTACTTGTCGGCGAAGGCCCCGGCGCCGCCGTTGTTGCCGGTGAAGGCGTTGTAGATGTCGCCGACGAACTCGAACGGCATCTTGGCGCCGGTGGCGAGTCCGTTGCCGATCGCGTCGAGGACACCCATCTTCGATGGGTCGGTGTCCTGCGGGGTCAGGCCGCTGGGGTCGGTGTAGATGGTGGGTGCCCCGGAGGCATAGGAGTACGCGGATCCGTACGGGGCGGTGGCCGGCGACGGGATGGGGTCGCGGCTGGTGAAGCGTCCGGTGGCGGTGTCGTACTCGCGGGCGCGGAGGTACTGCTTGCCGGGGCTGACCGGGTCGTTGTACTGGCCGGCGAAGCCGAAGGGGGTGGCGGGGGCTCCGGTGGCGGTGGTGACGGTGCCTGACTGCCCGTAGGGGTCGTAGGCGGTGCGGGTTTGCTGGGTGCCGGTTGAACTGGTGGTGTCGGTGACCGAGCCGAGCCAGTCGTGGTGGTGGTAGTAGGTGCCGGAGGGATTGTGCTGGCTCTGTGGCAGGCCGAGCGGGTCGTAGGTGTAGTCGCCGATCAACGCTCCGGTGGCGTTGGTCTCGGTGGCGATCTGCGGCAGGGGGTTGTTGACGTCCCAGGTGAGGCTGCGGGACAGGGTGCCGTTGGTCTTGGTGGTGACGCGGTTGCCGTCGGCGTCGTAGGTGAACGCGAAGTTGCGGTAGCCCGCCGAGGTGCTGAGGTGCCCGGCGGCGTCGTACGTGTAGGTGGTGGTGTGGAAGGCCAGGCGCTCCTGGTAGGTCCCGGACGACCAGAGCACTGCTTTGGCGGTGTCGTACACGACGAGGCTGCCGGTGTCCTGGACCTTCGCGTAGGCCCCGGTGTGGCCGGCGCTGTTGCTGCTCCACAGGGGGCTACCGGTGTTGTCCGCGACCACCAGGTTGCCGTCGGCCTGCATGGTGGCGTGCGCGCCGGGGTGGCCGGCGGTTCCGCTGGACCAGGCGGCCAGGCCGGTGTCGATCTGGTAGAGGACGAGGTTGCCGTCGGCCTGCATGATCAGGCGGACGCTGTTGGATGCCACGACGGCGCCGGAGGCAAGGACGGTGCCGCTGGTGATCGTCTGGTCTTGGAACGGGTTGTTGACGCCGGTGGTGTTGCCGTCGGCGTCGTAGGTGTAGGTGGTGCTGGCCGATCCGATGGTGCTCTTGGTGAGTTGGTCGGCTGCGTCGTAGGTGTGGGTGGTGGTGCCGAAGGGGTCGGTCTGGGTGAGGCGGTTGCCGACCTTGTCGTAGGTGTAGGTCAGGGCGCCGGCGGTGCAGCCGACTGTGTTCGGGGCGACGGGGCAGCCCGAGGTCAGGCGTCCGGCCTGGTCGTAGGTGTAGTTCTGGACTCCGGTGCCCAGGCCGAGGCGGTTGACGTTGACGCTGGTGGGCTGGCCGGCCGCGTCACGGGTGAGCTGCCAGGAGGCGAGGGTGGTGGCGCCCTTGGTGCTGGCGATAGCGGCGAGCTGGCCGGCGGCGTCGTAGGCGCGGGCCTCGGTGTGGCCGTTGGTGCCGGGCAGAGTGGTTTTGGTGAGGTTGTCGGCGGGGTCGTAGGCGTAGGAGGTGCTCGCGCCGTCGGCGGTCAGCAAGGTCTGGCGGCCGTCGTCGTCGTAGCCGTAGGTGAGCTTCTCGCCGTCCGGGAGCTGCCGGCTGCTGACGCTGCCTCGGAGGTCGTAGGTGTAGGTGAAGCCCGTGCCGCCTCCGGGTGCGGTGGTGGTCAGCAGCCGGTTGGCCTTGTCGTAGGTGAGGGTGCGGGTGCCGGTCTGGTCGGTGATCGTCTTGGTCCGGCCGGCGTTGTCGTAGGTTCGGATGATCGCCGGGGTGGTGTCGGAGTAACTGGTGCCGGTCGGCAGGCCGCGCGGGTCGAAGCTGGTGTTGGTGGTCAGGCCTCGTGCGTTGGTGAGGGTGGTGTTGTGCCCTTCCGGGTCGTAGCCGTAGGTGACCTTGTTGCCGAGCGGGTCGGTGACGGTGGCCGGCCGGTGGAGCGCGTCGTAGGTGTAGGTGGTGATGTGGCTGTTCGCGTCGGTGCGGGATGTCCGGTCGTTGACGGTGTTCCACGCGTTGGTGGTCACCGCTCCGGCCGGGTCGGTCACTGTCGTCACGCGCCCGGCGGTGTCGTATCCCGTGGTCGTTTTGCGGTTGAGCGGGTCGGTCACGGAGGTGGGGCGGTTGAGGGCGTCGTAGGCCGTGGTGGTGGTTTTGCCGAGTGGGTCCTTGACGGTGGTGCGGTTGCCCGCGGCGTCGTAGCCGAAGGTCGTGGTGTAGGTGGCGGGTGTGGCGCCGGCCGCGTTGCCGCGTGCGTCGACGATGGTGGTCAGGCGTTCGTCGGTGTCGAAGGACCAGGTCGTCTTGTTGCCCAGGGGTGTGGTCAGTGAGGTCCGGTTGCTGCCGGCGTCGTAGCCGTAGGTCGTGGCCTTGCCGAGCGCGTCGGTGACGCTCGTCAGGCGGCCGAGCGCGTCGTACCCGTAGGTGGCCTTGGCGGAGGTCGGGTCGGTGATGGTCAGGACCTGGTTGGTCGGGCTGTAGGTCGTCGTGGTGACGTTGCCGAGCGGGTCGGTCACGGTGACAGGCCGGTTGACCTCGTCGTAGGTGGCGGTGGTGACGGCGCCGACGGGGTCGGTGACCGAGGTGCGGTTGCCGACGGCGTCGTAGCCGAAGGTCGTGGTGTAGGTAGCCGGGGTCGCGCCGGCCGCGTTGCCGCGGGCGGTGACGAGTGTGGCGGGTCGGCCGTTCTTGTCGTATGTGGAGGTGGTCTTGTTGCCGAGCGCGTCGGTGACGGATGTAGGGCTGCCGGTCCAGTCGAAGGTGCTCGTGGTGGTGTTGCCCGCCGCGTCCTTGACGGAGGTGCGGTTGCCTGCCGCGTCGTAGCCGTATGTCGTCGTGTTGCCCAGCGGGTCCTTCACCGTGGTCAGGTTCCCGTTGGCGTCGTAGGTGTACGCCGTTGTGCTGTTCAAGGGCTCTGCCGCAGTGGCGAGTTGGCCGCCCGGTTCGTAGGTGTAGGTCGTGGTGAAGGACGCCGGGGTGGCACCGTTGAGGTTTCCCCGCGGGTCGGTCTTGCTGGTGACGCGTCCGGCGCTGTCGTAGGCGAAGGTGGTCTTCTCGCCCAGCGGTGTGGTGACCGAGGTGCGGTTGCCCGACGCGTCGTAGCCGTAGGTCGTTGTGCCGCCGCGGGGGCTGGTGAGGGTGGCGAGCAGGCCGAGCGGGCTGTAGGTGTAGGTGGTCTTGCCGCCTGCCGGGTCGGTGGCCGTGGTGAGCCGGCCGGCGGTGTTGTACGCGTATGTGGTGGTGTTGCCGCGGGCGTCTTTGTGCGAGGTGACGCGGTTGCCCGCGTCATAGGTCCAGGTGGTTACCGCGGAGGCCGGAGCGGGTGACGTGCTGGTCAGGACACTGCCGGCACTGTCGTACGTGAACGTCGCCTTCTTGCCGTTGGCGTCGGTCAGTGAGGTTCGGTTGAGGGAGCTGTCGTAGCCGTAGGCGGTTGTCTTCCCGTACGGGTCGGACTGCCAGCTGATCACTCCGTCGGTGTACTTCTGCGTCCAGATCCCCCCATCGGGATGGGTTACGTAGGTGGTGCCGGGATTCGCCGCGTCGTACAGGAAGGTGGTCTTCGAGCCGAGTGCGTCGGTCTGGGTCGTCACCCGCCCGCCGACGTCGTAGACGTTGGTGATCCGTGTCTTGCCCAGAGGGTCGGTGACGGTGGTCAGCAGTCCGCTGCCGGTGTCGTAGCCGAACGTCGTGGTCTGCCCGCGAAGGTCCTTCACGCTGGTCAGGCGGCCGCTTGTGTAGCCGTAGGTGACCGTCCGGGCGCCGGGCAGGGGCGCGGAGGTCAGCAGCCCACCGGTGTAGGCGAGGGTGACGGTGTGCCCTCCCGCGTCCGTGAGGGTGGTCAGCTGACTGCCGGTGTAGGCGAGGGCGATACCCACACCTGCGGGATCGCGCATCGCGGTCAGACGGCCAGTCGCGTCGAAGAGCAGCTGGTGCTGGTCGGGCGTCGTCAGCTGGTAGCCGTTCGCGACCTTCTGCAGCTTCGAGTGGACGTAAGGCCGGGTTGGGACGAGCGATCCGTCGGCCTGCACCGCGTAGTCGCTCTGCGAGCCGTCCTCCGAGCGGAACGTGACCACCGTCTGCCCGACGTTCAGTGACGCCGAGTACGGGAACGCCCACCCCTTGCCGAACACGCCACTCGACGTCAGGGACGACGAGTAGCTCCTGGTCAGCTGGATCGTCCGACCGGGCCCGGGCACCTGGCCGTCGGTGAAGACCTCACCGAAGGCTCCGGTGGAGGTGTTCACCGGGTCACCGCAGTACTTCACCAACTCCAGAACGATGCCCGTGCTCGACGGCGAACCCGGGCACGCCAACGACACGTTCGCCGGCACTCCGTAGATCGGAACAGGCGGGGCCGACGGCGAGATGAGCTGATCCGAGGTGCCGTCACTGTAGGAGTACGTCACCACCACGTAGTAGTTGACGTCCCGCTGGATCTGCGCCGTCAACGAGCACCAACCGGTCGCCTCGTACACCGACCACTGCGCCGCGTCGATCAGTGCGTTGTCCGACGCCCGGTAGAACACCACCGAAACAGCGCCCCGACCGCCTCCGAGGATGCCGGAAGGTGTATCGGGATTGAAGTCCCACGCCGCGCACCACGACAGCCCCGTGCTGCCACTCTGCAGGTTGTCCGCGTAAGACCGGAGGTTCGCGATGTACGGATGACCGGGGGCCCACGCTGCCGCAGCCCCGACAAGCGCCGGGGCCGGCGACTGGCCCGCCCCCTTCAGCGCCAATCCGCCGCCTGTGGTAGCCGCCTCAGCTTCCGTCAGTTGCCGATACCCCGTAGTGCCGGGTCCCGCGACACGTGCGACCGCCGCTCCAGCGGGTCGGCTCGGCAAGGACGACGCACCCAGCTTCCGGACCTGCTCCTGCTTCTGCCCTAGCGAGAGCGCCACCGGCGCCGGGGTCGCGCTCGGCGACTTCCCACCGCTCTCTGACGGGGTGGCTGACAGACGATCCGGCAGCGCGGACGCGGCCGGCACACCCCCACTGGCCAACAGGGCTGTTATCAGGACAGGCATGACCCAACGGCGAATATGATATTTCATCCCACCATCAACCTCGCTCCACATCGAAAACAGCCCATGGCTTGAGCCCAAGAGATGATCACCGAAAGATCGCGGCAGAGGGGCCAGATTGGCTGGCGGGGGCTGAAAATCGACCACCAGTTTCTCATTCCGGCCCCAGTTCATGGCGGAATCATTTCCTCCGCCTGCCGGATTGCGCCAATATGGCGGCTCGGTGCCCTATGAGCCCGTAACAGGATCTTGTGGATGTGGGCTGGTGGGCCGTGTCCGGTGTGACGATTTGAACCGTTCCGGGTTCGGTAGAGAGCTCAGTTGGTGGTTATGACCTGTGGTTTTGTGGTTGTCAGGTAGTGGTTGGTCTCATACTCGACGGGCGGGATGTGGCCATTTTCACCGTGGAGTCTGCGGTGGTTGTACCAGTCGGTCCACTCGGCGGTGGCCAGTTCGACCTCGGACAGTGTCCGCCAGGGCCGTCGCGGTTTGATCAGTTCGGTCTTGTACAGCCTGATCGCCGACTCCATCAGGGCGTTGACGCTCCTATAGTTGTCAACTCGCGGCGGAGACTGTTCGTGGGGCCGGTCGGAGCAGGTGGTAGACCTCGCGGATGACATAGCGTTTGAGGCAGC
>NZ_JBVJLD010000076.1:0-29086 GCF_055584905.1 Kitasatospora sp. NPDC088742
GCTTCTGACCGTCCCTCAGCTCGACCTTGATCAGATTCGAGTCGCCGGTGGTGATCTGCACCGACTGCGCCTGGTCGTTCCTGATCGCGTAGACGATCTGGCTGGTGTCCGCCGTCTTGGAGCCGCTGGAGTCGGAGACGACCTGCATCAGCACAATGACGGCGAGGACGGCCAGTACGATCCACATGATCGGCGCACGGAAGTATCGCTTGACGTCCATCCATGCGGGGCGTTGCCGCCCCGTCCCTCCTGCCACTCAACAGCGCTGATCGGCTGTGGCCGTCGGCGCATCCGGTATGTGCTCATGAGAAGAGCGGTTTATGGGACCGTACCGCAGCCTTCACCGCCGACGGCGGGAGCACGACGACTACGACGTATTTTCCTACCCCGGCACAACGGGCGGGAACATCGCACTGTTCCCGCCCGTCGCCCGATCGGGGCACTCTCTTCCGACGGTGTGTCAGCCGCCGTACACGTGCGGAGCCAGGGTGCCGATGAACGGCAGGTTCCGCAGCTTCTCCGCGTAGTCCAAGCCGTAGCCGACCACGAACTCGTTCGGGATGTCGAACCCGACGTACTTGACGTCGATCTCGACCTTGGCCGCGTCCGGCTTGCGCAGCAGGGTGCAGACCTCCAGCGAGGCCGGGCCGCGCGAGCGCAGGTTGTTGAGCAGCCAGGACAGCGTCAGGCCGGAGTCGATGATGTCCTCGACGATCAGCACGTCACGGCCCGAGATGTCGGTGTCCAGGTCCTTCAGGATCCGGACCACGCCCGAGGACTTGGTGCCCATCCCGTAGGAGGAGACCGCCATCCAGTCCATGGTGACCTTCGAGTGCAGCACCCGGGACAGGTCGGCCATCACCATGACGGCGCCCTTGAGCACGCCGACGATGAGCAGGTCGCGGCCGGCGTAGTCCTGGTCGATCCGCTCGCCGAGCTCAAGGAGCTTGGCGTCGATCTCGTCCTTGCTGATGAGCACCTTCGCCAGGTCGGCGCCCATGTCGTTGTGATCCACCGGGGATACGTCCTCAAACGTTCGGGGTCCTGTGTCGGCGGCGGCCCTGCGACCTGGTGTTCACCCGTCAGTCGCCCTGGCGCCGGAACACCAGCGTGCCACACGTGCGGGTGACCTCCACCCCTCCGGGTAGGTGCAGGGGCCCCTGACCACGCCATCCGGTGACCAGCAGGTCCACCGTTTCGAGGTGACGGGCGAACAGGTCACCGGCCGGACAGCCCGCCCGCAGCGCGGCCCGGCGGAGCAGCCGGCGGCGTACGGCGGACGGCAGTTCGGCCAACCTGGCGACGTCCAGGCCCCCTTCGGCCGTCCGGAGATCACGCTCGGCCAGCGCGGCCCACTGGTCCAGCGCGTCGGCGTCGTCCCGGAACAGCCGGGCGGTCCGCGCCAGCGCCTCGACCACCCCGGTGCCCAGGTGCTTCTCCAGCACCGGCAGCACCTCGTGCCGCACCCGGGCCCGGGTGTACGCCGGGTCCGCGTTGTGCGGGTCGTCCCAGATCGGGATCGCCTGCTCCTTGCAGGCCTGCCGGGTGGCCGCCCGGTCCAGCTCCAGCAACGGCCGCCGGTAGCGGCCCTTCTGGGCCGGCATGCCGGCCAGCGAACGGGCGCCCGACCCGCGGGCCAGCCCCATCAGCACCGTCTCGGCCTGGTCGTCCCTGGTGTGCCCGAGCAGCACCGCCACCGCACCGAAGCGCTCGGCGGCCTCGTCCAGCGCGGCGTACCTGGCCTCCCGGGCGGCGTTCTCCGGCCCGCCCTGACGGCCCACCAGCACCTGGACGGCCTCCACCGGGTCCAGCCCCAGCGCGGCGAGCCGGTCGGCCACCTGGCGGGCCCGCTCCTCGGAGCCGTCCTGCAGTCCGTGATCCACCGTCACCGCGCCCACCCGCAGGCCGAGCTTGGGCGCCTCGAAGGCGGTGGCGATGGCCAGCGCCATCGAGTCGGCGCCGCCGCTCACCGCGACCAGCACCAGCGGCGAGCCGGGGGCGGCGGGGGTGCGGGGCAGTCCGGAGGGGTGCCGTCGGGCGTTGCCGATCAGCGTGGTGGCGCTCTCGGGGGCCGGCGCCCCGCTGAGTGCGAGGGCGGCCGGGCGGCCGCGCGGCGAGCGGGCGGCGGGGGTGATGTCGCCCAGGTCTGCGGCGAGTTCGGCGAGGGTGCGGCGGACGGCGAGGCGTATCGCCGCGACGGCGGGGTGTGGTCCCACGGGGAGGCACTCCTTGGCACGGGGGCGGAGCGGGAACGGTGACGCGGCGTCAGCCCAGAGTCACCGGATGCTCACAGATGGTCGCAGAATCCGGGCACCGGCCACGCCACCCTCGCCACCGGTACGACCACGGTCCCACGTACGAGTGAATGAAGAAACGTTCCCTCACCGCCAACGGGTCAACCCGACGGCACCCATGTGCGACCCCCGCCCGACTGACCCACCATCAGCCCCACCCCCGCGACGCCCCCGCCGAACGGACGGCAACAGGAACGGCCCACAGACGACCGCCCTGGCACACCGTCAGGCCCCACCCCACAAGCCCGCCGCAGGCGACTCCCGCCTCTCCCCCACAAGCCCGCCGCAGGCGAAAGGCGCACACCGCAGCGGCACCCCGACCTCCTGCCCCACAAGCCCGCCGCAGGCGACTCCCGCCTCTCCCCCGCGAGCCCGCCGCAGGCGACGTCTCGTTACGGCGTGACGCGGGCGACCCAGGCGGCGGGGTTGTGGATCTCCTCCTTGGTGGGGAGGGTGTTCGGCGAGGTCCAGACCCGGTTGAAGCCGTCCATGCCGACCCGGTCCATGACGCCCCGGACGAAGACCGCGCCGTCCTGGTACTGGCGGAGCTTGGCGTCCATGCCGAGCAGGCGGCGGACCACCAGGTCCAGCCGCCCCGCCCCGAGGGCGCGCCGCTGCTGGAACTTCTCCCGGATCTCCCCCACGCTCGGCACCACGACCGGCCCGACCCCGTCCATCACCACGTCCGCGTGCCCCTCCAGGAGGGACATCACCGCCGTCAGCCGGTTGAGGGTCTCGCGCTGCCCCGGCGACTGCACCACCTCCATCAACGAGCCCCGCTCGCGCTCCCCCTCGCCGCGCCCGCCGAGCAGCCCGCGCGCCCGCTCCAGCAGCGCCACCGGGTCCACCTCGGTCTGCGCCAGGAAGGACTGCACCTCGGACTGGATGTGGTCGCGCAGCCACGGCACCGCCGTGAACTGGGTGCGGTGGGTCTCCTCGTGCAGGCAGACCCAGAGCCGGAAGTCGTGCGGGTCGACGTCGAGTTCGCGCTCCACCTGGACGATGTTCGGCGCGACCAGGAGCAGCCGTCCGGGGGCCGGGGGCCGCAGGCCCAGCCGGGGCGAGTCCATGATCCCCTCGGGGCTGTCCGGGGCGCTCGGCAGCGGGCCCGGGTACTCGGCCGGGGCGAAGGTCTCGTACTGGCCGAGCACCTTCCCGGAGAGGAAGGCCAGCACCGCGCCGATCTCGACGCCGGTGGCCTTCTCCCCGAGCGAGCCGAACATCGCGGCACCGGGGGTGTCGGTGCGGCGGGCCTGGAGCTTCTCGACCAGCGGGCGGACGACGGTGCGGAAGCCGGCCACGTTGGCCCGCACCCAGCCGGGGCGGTCGACCACCAGGACCGGGGTGGAGTCGGCGGCGAGCAGGCTGGAGGAGGCCATCCGGGTGTAGGCGCGGACGTGCTCCTCCGCTTCCAGCGCGTGGCGCCGGAGTTCGGAGACCACCTCGCGGGCCTCGGTCCTGGTCACCTCGGGGCCGGGCCGCACCAGCCGGGTCGCCGTAGCGACCGCGAGATCCCAGTCGACCATCCCAGCCCCACCGCTCGCGCTCGTCATGCCCTCACCGTACGGGAACCCCCGCCCGGGGCACATGCTTGCGGAGTCGGCTACGCCAGGGGCGCGAGGAACTGCGCGCAGGGGAACGGCAGTACCCGCAACTGACTGACGGCGATTCAGTTGCAGGTGCGTTGCCTTCCGACCCGCGCAGTTCCTCGCGCCCCTGCGGGGCGCTCCTACCGGAGGTCAGCGGCAACCGCAGGCGGCGAGGCGGGCGATGACGCGGTCGATCGCCGCGCGGGCGGCGTCGCCGAGGGCGGTGGTGCGGGTCATCAGGGCGAAGGTGAGCGGGCGGCCGTCGGCGTTCATGACGGTGCCGGCCAGGGTGTAGATGCCGCTGCCGGCCAGGGTGCCGGTCTTGGCCCGGACGATGCCGATGCCCTCGGGGGACTTGGCGAAGCGGCCGGCCATGGTGCCGGTGAACCCGGCGATCGGGAGGCCGGTCAACACCGGTCGCAGCTGGGGGTGTTCGGGCGAGGAGGCGAGGGCGAGGACCTTGGCGAGGACCAGCGGGGAGAGCTGGTCCCCGGTGTGCAGGCCGCTGCCGTCGTTGAGGACGACGCCCGCCATCGGGACGCCGAGCGCCTCCAGGGTCTGCCGGGTGGCGAGCGAGGCGCCCTCGAAGCTCGCGGGCTGCTTGGCGGCGATGGCGACCTGACGGGCGATCGTCTCGGTGAGCAGGTTGTCGGAGGTGGTGAGGAAGCGTTCCACCAGCCGGTCGACGGTCGGCGACTGCACGGCGGCGAGTTCGGCCGCGCCGGCCGCGGCGGTCTTGGCGACGGGCTTGCCCTGGACGGCGATCCCGAGTCCGCCGAGCAGGGCGGCGAACGCGTCGGTGGCCTTGGCGGCGGGTTCGGCGACCCGGAGCGGGGCCTCCTCCTGGGAGCGCGGGTCGTTCTTGGCCTCGTCGACCATCAGCGGGGTGACGTCCGCGATGTTGGTGGCGTCGTGCTGGGCGTGCCGGATCGGGCCGGTGAAGAGCGAGGTGTCGAAGCCGAGCTTCACCGAGCTGACCCCGGCCGCCTTGAGGGCGGCGGCGGTCCGCTGGGCGAGGTCGGCGAGGGCGGCGGGGGCGGTGTCCTCGTCCACCGGCATGCCGCCGACCCGGACGTCGGCCACCGGGAGGGTGGAGAGGGTCGGGTCACCGCCGCCGACCAGCACGATCTCGTCGGGGGTGGCGCCCCGCACGACCCGGGTGGAGAGCCGGGTGTCACCGGGGATCAGCCGGAGCGCGGCGACCGCGGTGAGCAGCTTGGTGGTGGAGGCCGGGGTGGCGGGGTTGTTCTCGTTGCCGCCGTAGAGCAGGGCGCCGGTGACGCCGTCGGTGACGGCGAAGCTGAGGGTGCCGAGCGCCTTGTCCTGCACCAGCGCCCCGAGGTCGCGCTGGAGTCCGGCGGTGGTGGGCAGGCCGGTGTCGCCGGTGACGCTCGCGGCGAGCACGGCGCCGCCGGTGGCGGCCAGCTTCGGCCCGGCGGGGGCCGGCGGCTTGGGGGTGCCGGCCGCTGCGCCGGGGGCCGGGGCTGACGGGGCGGACGGGGCGGACGGATGTCCGCTGCTCTGGCCCGCCTTGGGGCTGGGCGCGGCCGTGGCCGTCGTCAGTCCGCCCGCGGTGAGCGCGACCCCGAGCACTCCGGCCACCGCCGCTCTGCGGCCGCGCCGCTCCCCCGTCCCTCGCTGCACCACCGGGCCCCTTTCCTGAGCACACCCTGCCGTAGGAGACACTAGATCCTGCCAGTCCCTACCTTGGAGGAACCGTTGGAGTTCGACGTCCTGATCGAGATCCCGAAGGGCTCCCGTAACAAGTACGAGGTTGACCACGAGTCCGGTCGCCTGCGTCTTGACCGGATGCTCTTCACCTCGACCCGCTACCCGGCCGACTACGGCTACGTCGAGGGCACCCTGGCGGACGACGGCGACCCGCTGGACGCCCTGGTCATCCTGGAGGAGCCGACCTTCCCCGGTTGCCTGATCAAGTGCCGCGCCATCGGCATGTTCAAGATGACCGACGAGGCGGGCGGCGACGACAAGCTGCTCTGCGTCCCGGCCACCGACCCGCGCTGGTCGCACCTGCAGGACATCCAGCACGTGTCGGAGTTCGACCGCCTGGAGATCCAGCACTTCTTCGAGGTCTACAAGGACCTGGAGCCCGGCAAGTCGGTCCAGGGTGCCGACTGGGTCGGCCGCACCGAGGCCGAGGCCGAGATCAACGCGTCGGTCAAGCGCTTCGAGGAGAACGGCGGCCACTGAGGCCCCGTCACTCCCGGGCCCGTGGCGAGCAGCTGACTGCTCGCCACGGGCTTTTTCATCCGGGCTCTTACCGACAGCCTGTCGGCATCACGTTGACTTAGGTAAGGCTAACCATAGAGAATCGGAGACGTCTCCCCCGACCCCGGAGGTCCGCATGACCAGCCCCGAGCCCACGCCGTTCTCCACCGTGCTGCGCACCGCCAGTGCCGCCGAGCACGAGGCCGCCGAAGGGTCGGCCTTCATGGGGCACCTGCTGAACGGCCGCCTCGGGGTGGACGCCTACGCCGAGCTCTCCGGCCAGCTCTGGTTCGTCTACCGGGCCCTGGAGGGCCGCGCTGCCGAGCTGGCCGAGCACCCGGTGGTGGGCAGGTTCATCGACCCGGCGCTGTTCCGCACCGCCGCCCTGGAGGCCGACCTGCTCCACCTGCGCGGCGCCGACTGGCGCGACGGGCTGGTCGCGCTGCCCGCCACCGCCGCGTACGCGGCCCGGCTGGAGGAGCTGGTCGAGAGCTGGCCGGCCGGGTACCTGGCCCACCACTACACCCGCTACCTGGGCGACCTGTCGGGCGGTCAGATCATCCGCGGCGTGGCCGAGAAGACCTGGGGCTTCGAGAAGAAGGGCGCCGGGGTGCACTTCTACGTCTTCGACCAGGTCGAGAACCCGGCCGCGTTCAAGCGCGACTACCGCGCCAAGCTGGACGCCGCCGGGCTGGAGCTGGACGAGGTCGAGCAGCGCCGGGTGGTCGAGGAGACCAAGCGGGCCTTCGGCCTGAACGGCGCGATCTTCGCCGACCTCGACCTGCGGTACCCGCTCAGCGCCTGAGCACACGGACGACGGTGCCCCCGCCGGGAGTTCGACTCCCGGCGGGGGCACCGTCACGTGGTCAGCGGGTGCGGCGCCGGACCAGCACCGTGGTGCCGCCGCCGAGCAGCAGCAGACCGGCCGCGGTGGCGACCAGCGGGACCACCGGGGTGTCCGTGCCGGTGGAGGCCAACTGGCCGGTGGAGTCGAGCGAACCGCCGCCGCTGCCGTTGCCGCTGCCGTTGCCGTTGCCGCCGCCGTTGCTGGTGAGCACCGCACCGCCACCGGTCGAACCGCCGCCCGTGGCACCACCGTTGGTGGCGCCGGTACCGGCCGAGGGAGCCGGGGTGGAGGGCTTCGCCGAGGAGGTCGGGAGGCTGGCCGCCTTGTCGAAGGACAGCACGGCGGTCACCGGGTCCAGCGCGTCGCCCTCCTTGTAGAAGCCGGCGAAGGCAGTGGCGCCCTCCTTGGTCAGGGTGGCCGGGAGCTGATCGAGCGTCACCACGCCGTCGACCGGGGCGAAGCCCGCCTTGGAGACGTCCAGCGCGGCGAGCTTCATGCCCTTCCACTCGGCGGTGGTGCCGTCCGTCGCCTTGGACGTCAGGTCGGCGGTCAGGAAGGCCCCGGACCGCTCGATCCGCACGCCCGGGTTGGCGATGGTCAGGTCGAGCTCGTACGCGTCGCCCTTGGGGTGGGCCAGGAAGCGGACCGAGCCCTGGAACCCGGCGGTGACGCCGTGGGTCCTGGTGTTGTACGCGCCGCTGCCCTTGCCGAACCGGTAGTCGGCCGCGCCGCCGCCGAACTCCACCTTGCCGCCGCCGGCCGGCATGGCCAGGTACCTGCGGAAGGACTCCTTGACGCCCCACTCCAACCGGCCGTCCACGATCGGGAGTTCGGCCGGCGCGGTGCTCGGAGCGGTGCTCGGCGAGGCCGAGGTGCTGGGCGAGGCGGACGGGCTCGCCGCCCCGGACGGGGACACGGACGGCGACGGCGACGCAGAGGCGGACGGCGAGGCCGAAGCCGAAGCCGAAGCCGAAGCCGAGGGAGAAGCCGAAGCCGACGGGGACGCCGAAGCCGAGGGAGAAGCCGAAGCCGACGGGGACGCCGAGGCGGACGGGCTCGCGGGGTCGGAGGGGCTCGTCGAGGGCGAGGGCGAGGTGCTGGGCGTGGACTTGGCGAGCACGATCTTCACCGGGTCCATCGCGGCGCCCGCCTGGTAGAAGCCGCCGAAGACGGCCGAGCCGTCGGCCGTCAGGGTGGCCGCCGCCGGCACCCCGGCGGTGGTGTCCCGGCCGACCGGGAAGGTGATCAGCGGGGCGTCCTCGCGCTTGACCAGCTGGGGCGACTTCACCTTGGTGGCCGGGTCCTCGACCAGCTCCACGGTGGAGGCGTCGGCGGTGATCGAGCCGGTGGCGCCGCTGGTGGTGAGCTTGAGGTCGGTCAGGGTGATGTCCATCTGCCCGCCGTGGGCGGTGAACCGGACCCCGCCGGTGAAGGCGGCCGAGAGCGCGTGGGTGGTGGTGTCGTACTCGCCGGCGCCGTCGAAGTGCAGGGCCCCGTCCGCGTTCCGGCTCGCGCCGCCCGTCAGCTCGACCTTGCCGCCCTGGGAGGCCGGGCCCTCCAGGTACTTGAGGAAGCTGCTCTTCACGCCCCAGTCGAAGGAGCCCTGGTCGTAGACCACCTTGGCCGGGGCGCCGAAGGCCAGGCCGGGCACGCTGACGGCGGTCAGGCCCAGGCCTATCGCGGCGGCGGCCAGGGCCGGGAGCGGGGTGCGGTTGCGGCGGATTGCGGCAGGAGTGACGGGCATTGCGGTGACGCTCCTTCAAGCGGGGGAAGGGGAACGGGAGTTCAGGCGGCCCGGCGGCGGCGGACCAGCAGGGTGGTGCCCACGGCGGCCCCGGCCGCGAGCACGCCGCCGACGACGGCGACCGGCACCCAGCCGCCGGAGGGGTCCGAGGCCGCGGCCACGGGGGTGGCGGAGGCGCTCGCGGGGGTGCTCGCCGGGGCGCTCGGCACGGCGGAGCCGAGGTCCGGCAGGGGCGGCAGGGCGGCGGCCGGATCGAGGGCCACGGCGAAGCTCAGCGGGTCCATCGCGGTCCCGGCCGGGTAGAGCCCGCCGAAGGCCTTGCTGCCCCCCTCGGTGAGGACGAGCGGGAGTTCGACGGCCTTGAGCAGGCCGCCCTCGGGCTTGAGCGCGGCGGCGTCGAAGGTGGCCAGCACCACGCCGGGCAGCCGCTGGGCCTCGCCGTCGGCGGTCTTCCCGGAGACGTCGGCGGCCAGCGTGCCCTTTCCGCCCGCGACCTTCACGGACGGGTCGGCCAGCGCCAGGTCGAGGCCGTACGCACCGCCGCTCTCCATGCCCCGGAACCGGACGGTGCCGGTGAAGGCGGCGCCCAGCTCGCCGGTGGCGGGGTCGTACGAGCCCTTGGCCGGGGTCCAGCGGAAGAAGGCGCCGCCGTCGGCCGCGCCGCCCTCCGGCTGCCAGCCGCCCTTGGCGATGGAGCCGGTGACGTAGTCCCGGAAGGTGCGCCGCACGCCCCAGTCCAGCGCGCCGTTGGCGAACTCGGTGCGGGCGGCGGCGGTCGGGCTCGCAGCCGGAGCCTCGGCCGACGGCACCGTGGCCGACGGGGCGTCAGCGGGCTCGGCCGTGACGGTCGGAGCCGTGGTGGGCGTGGCCGTCGCGCTCGGGGTGGGCGCGGCGGCCGCCTTGACGTTGACCGAGAGGGTCAGCGGGTCCAGCTCCGTCCCGGCCGGGTAGAAGGCGCCGAAGGCGGTGGCCCCGGCGCCGGTCAGGGTGGCGGGCACGTCGGAGAGGGTGATCGTGCCGCCCTGGCCGCGCAGGTCGATCCCGCCGAGCCCGAGCTCGGCCAGCTTCACCTGGCTCGCGCTGCTCACCGCGCCGGTGTCCTTGGCCTTGCTGACCACGTCCGCGTAGAGCCCGCCGCTGCCGGAGCCGGCCTTCACGGTGAACCGGCTCAGCTTCATGTCCAGGGCGTAGCCGCCGTTGCTCTCGTGGCCCCGCAAGGCGACCCCACCGGAGAGCGCGGCGGTCAGCGCACCGCTCTCCGGATCGTAGGAGCCGGTGGCGGAGTGGAACCGGAAGGTGTCCCCGCCGACCGTGGCCGCGCCGCCGGTCAGGCTCCAACTGCCGTTGGCGATCGGGCCGGTGACGTAGCTGAGGAAGGAGTGCTTGATCCCCCAGTCCAGCCGTCCGCCGGAGACCGTGCCGGGCGCGGCCGCGGCCGGTGGCACCGCCAGGGTCAGCAGTGCGGCGAGCGCCGCGACCAGGGTCGCGGCGAGACGGCGCAGGCGGCACGAGAAGGGCATGGCGGAGCGCTCCAGGTCGGCGGGGTGCGGCGGGGTACGGCAGGGTCCGAGGGGACCCCCCTTGCGTTTCTGAGGTAAGGCTAACCTAATATATGCACCAAGAGTCGCCCCGGGTCCACCCCCGCTTCACCACCCGGAGGTGCCTAGCACCCCGACGAGGAGCAGCAGTTGACGGCGAAGAACCTGGGACCGATCCGCGCCCGCGCGCTGGGCCTCGCCCTGCTGCTCGCCACCGCCGTCGGCTGTGGCGGGGCCACCGCCGGCGAGCCCACCCCCACCACCGCCGCGGCGGCCGTCCCGGACCGGGTCGAGCCACTGGCCACCACCCCGACCCCGGTGCTGCCGGTCACGGTGGACTCGGCCGACGGCCGGGCGGTCACCGTCACCAGCGCCGAGCGGATCGTCCCGCTCAACGGCAGCCTGGCCGAACTGGTCTTCTCCCTCGGCCTGGGCGCCAAGGTGGTGGCCCGGGACGTCTCCACCACCTTCGAGCAGGCCGCCGCGCTGCCCGTGATCACCCACGCCCACGACGTCTCGGCCGAGGGCGTGCTCTCGCTGCGCCCCACCCTGGTGCTGGCCGACCGCTCCACCGGCCCGGCCGAGGCGGTGGCCCAGATCCGGGCCGCCGGGGTGCCGCTGGTGGTGCTGGACGACGCCAAGCGGCTCTCCGACGTGGACGTCCGGATCGCCGAGGTGGCCGCCGCCCTCGGGGTCCCGGACGCCGGGCGGCAGCTGACGGAGCGTACGGCCGCCCACACCGCCGAGGTGCGGGCCGGGATCCCGGCCGCCGGCCAACACCCCAAGGTGGCCTTCCTCTACCTGCGCGGCAGCGCCTCGGTCTTCCTGCTCGGCGGGCCGGACTCCGGCGCCGTGTCGCTGATCGAGGCGGTCGGCGGCACAGACGCGGGCACCGCCGCCGGGCTCACCGGCGACTTCACCCCGCTCACCAGCGAGGCCCTGGTCAAGGCAGCCCCCGACGCCATCCTGGTGATGGGCAAGGGCCTGGAGTCGGTCGGCGGCGTGGACGGGCTGCTCAAGCTCCCCGGCGTGGCCCAGACCCCGGCCGGGCTGGACCGCCGGGTGGTCTCGGTGCCCGACGGCGAGCTGCTCAGCTACGGCCCCCGCACCCCCGCCGTGCTGGTCTCGATCGCCACCCAGCTCTACGGGGGCGGGAAGTGACCGCCCTTCAGGACCGCCCGCTCACCGCCGCGCCCGGCTCCGCCGGGGCCCGCCGCCCGGCCCGCTCCACCCTGCTGACCGCCGGCCTGGCCGCGGCCCTGCTGCTGGCCGCCCTGACGGCCGCCGGGACCGGCGCCTACCAGGTGCCGCTGGGCGACGTGCTCGCCTCCGTGGCGCACCGCCTGGGCCTCGGCGGCCACGCCCTGGAGCGGGTGCCCGAGTCGGTGCTGTGGAACGTGCGCTTCCCCCGGGTGGTACTGGCCCTGCTGGTCGGCGCCTCGCTGGGCTGCGCCGGGGCGCTGATGCAGGGCGTCTTCGGCAACCCGCTGGCCGAGCCCGGGGTGATCGGCGTCTCCTCCGGCGGCGCGGTCGGCGCGGTGGCCTGCATCGTGCTCGGCCTGGACTCGTTGGGCAGTTGGACCGTCACCGCCTTCGCCTTCGCCTCCGGTCTGGCCACCGTCTTCGCGGTCTACGCGCTCTCCCGCTCCGGCGGCCGGACCGAGGTGGTCACCCTGGTGCTCACCGGCGTCGCGGTGAACGCCTTCTGCGGCGCGCTGATCGGCCTGTTCCTGTTCACCGCCGGCTCGGCCGCGATCAGCCAGGTGACCTTCTGGCAGCTCGGCTCGCTGGCCCAGGCGACCTGGGGCAAGGTGCTCGCCGTGCTCCCGTTCGCCCTGCTCGGGCTGGCCGTCGCACCGCTGTACGCACGGAAGTTGGACCTGCTGGCGCTCGGCGAGCACCCGGCCCGGCACCTCGGCGTGGACGTGGAGCGGATGCGCCTGGTGCTGATCACCGTGGTCGCGCTGCTCACCGCCGCCGCGGTCTCGGTCAGCGGCGTCATCGGCTTCGTCGGCCTGGTCGTCCCGCACCTGCTGCGGATGCTGGCCGGCCCCGGCCACCGCTTCCTGCTGCCCGGCAGCGCCCTGGCCGGAGCCCTGGTGCTGCTCCTCGGCGACCTGGCCGCCCGCACCCTGGCCCAGCCCGCCGAGCTGCCGCTCGGGGTGCTCACCGCGCTGATCGGCAGCCCGTTCTTCTTCTGGCTGCTCCGCAGGACCCGTACCAAGCAAGGGGGTTGGGCATGAGGCGGCCACGACGGCAGGTGCCGGAGCGCCCCGGCCCGGGCACCGAGGTGCTGGTCACCGAAGGGCTGCGGCTGAGCCTGGGCGGGCGCGAACTGCTCGGCGGGGTCGACTTGGTTGTGCGCGCCGGGGAGGTGCTGGCACTGCTCGGGCCGAACGGCGCGGGGAAGTCCACCCTGCTCTCGGTGCTGGCCGGGGACAACGCCCCGACCGCCGGCCAGGTGCGGCTGCTCGGCCGCCCGCTCGGCTCCTACCGGCCGGCCGAACTCGCCCTGCACCGCGCGCTGCTGCCGCAGTCCTCCGCCCTGACCTTCCCGTTCACGGCCGGGGAGGTGGTCCGGATGGGCCGCGCCCCGTGGGCCGGGACGGCGGCCGAGACGGAGGACGAGAGCGCCGTGGCCGAGGCACTGGCGGCCACCGATGCCACCGCCTTCGCCGAGCGTCCGTTCACCGCGCTCTCCGGCGGCGAGCGGGCCCGGGTGGCGCTGGCCCGGGTGCTGGCCCAGCGGGCCGCCGTGCTGCTGCTGGACGAGCCGACGGCGGCGCTCGACCTGCGCCACCAGGAGCTGGTGCTCCGGGTGGCCGGGGAGCGGGCCGCCGCCGGGGACGCGGTGGTGGTCGTGCTGCACGACCTCTCGCTGGCCGCCGCCTACGCGGACCGGATCGTCCTGCTCGCCCAGGGCCGTCCGGTGGCCGACGGGCCGGTCGCCGAGGTGCTCTCGGCGGAGCTGCTCAGCGAGGTCTACGGCCACCCCGTGGAGGTCCTCCCGCACCCCGGGACCGGCGCACCGCTGGTGCTGCCGGCCCGGGCCCGGCGGAGCTGAGACCCCGTCAGTCCTCGTCAGTCCTCGTCGTCGAGCCGGAAGCCGACCTTCAGTCCGACCTGGAAGTGCGCCACCGCCCCGTCGGAGAGGTGGCCCCGGATCTGCGTCACCTCGAACCAGTCGAGGTTGCGCAGGGTGCGGGAGGCGCGGCCGACCCCGTTGCGGATGGCGGCGTCCACGCTCTCGGTGGAGGACCCGACGATCTCGGTGACCCGGTAGACGTGGTCGGTCATGGCTGGCTCCCTGCTCTGCGGACGGCAAGTCCGTGGACGGTCCCCCCGACCCGTCCACCGTGCCCCAGCCGGGTGCCCGCCGCACGCGCAGACGGCCGCCCGAGGTCGCCCGGACGGCTCGGCTCCCGGACCGCTCAGCTCCCGGCCAGCAGGTCGTCCACCCGGGCCTCGCCCTCCCGGTACCGGCGGGTGATCTCCGCGCTGCAGTCGTCGGCCCGCCGCTGGAGCGCCTGGCGGCGGCCGGAGACCTCCCGCTCGTGCACCGTCAGCCGCTCCACGGCGGACAGCAACTCCTCGGTGGGGTGCGCCCCGAGGTCGGCCAGCTGGACGTCGCCCATCAGGGTGTCCGCCTCCCGCTGGTAGCGCTCGCCGCGCGGCGGGCCCATCCGCAGGTGCCGGGCGGGCCTGCGCACCCCTGACGGGGCGTCGGCCAGGATGGACGGCAGCCGGCCGAGCAGGTCGTCCGCCTCCGGGTGCCCCTCGGCCAGCCGGCGGCGCTCCAGCTCGGCCCGGAGGATGTCCATCCGCCCGTGCAGCAGGCGGCGCAGGTAGGAGAGGTCGGCCTCCTGGTCCTGGGCGTCCCGGCGGATCAGCCGCAGCCGCTCCAGCCCCAGGCCGGTGAGCCCGTACGCCTGCTCGTCGTGGGCCGTGCTGCTCGCGTCCATCAACCAACCACCTGCCGCTGTTCCGGTCACCGTACCTCCCCCTGACGCCCCGTCACCTCGTGCACGACCACCCGGTTCCGAGGGTTCCCGCCGGCGGAAGGGACCACCCGTGCGAGGGATGCGTGCGTTCGAAACCTCCGAACGGGAGCCGCCCGCGCGCCGTCCACAGCGTGCCATCCGCAGCCTCGCACCGCACCGCCCGTACCCCCGAACGGCCCCCTGGCGATGGGGGGTGGCTGATACGACGAGGACAATCCGCAGGCCGCACGGGGGCTCGACCGACAGACCCTGCGCGCCCCCGGCGTGCGGTCTCCGTTCACGCGCCGGGGGCGCGCTGTGACGCCTGGGGCAGAATGTGCCGCATGCGAGCAGTGGTGCAGCGGGCCGCCGAGGCGGCCGTGACGGTGGACGGCGAGACGGTCGGCGCGATCGAGGGCCCGGGGCTCTGCGTCCTGGTCGGCGTGACGCACGAGGACACCCCGGAGAAGGCGGCCCAACTGGCCCGCAAGCTCTGGACTCTGCGGCTGTTCTCGCACGGCGAGACCGAGGAGAGCTGCTCGGACATCGACGCGCCGCTGCTGGTGATCAGCCAGTTCACGCTCTACGGCGACGCGCGCAAGGGCCGCCGCCCCACCTGGAACGCCGCCGCGGCCGGCCCGAAGGCCGAGCCGCTGGTGGACGCCGTGGTGGCCGAACTCCGGGCCCTGGGGGCCACCGTGGCCACCGGCCGGTTCGGCGCGGACATGAAGGTCAGCCTGGTGAACGACGGGCCGTTCACCGTGCTGCTGGAGATCTGACGGAGACTCAGACGGGGACGATCACGTCCTGGGTGCCCGGGACGCCGTCCGCGAGCAGCACCTCGTCCTCCGGCACGTTCCGCTTCACCAGCGCCAGCGCGATCGGCCCCAGCTCGTGGTGGCGCGCCGAGGAGGTGACGAAGCCGACCGGGCGGTCCTGGCCCGGGCGGAGCACCTCGGCGCCGTGCGCGGGCAGCTTCTCCTCGGTGCCGTCCAGGTGCAGGAAGACCAGCCGACGCGGCGGACGGCCGAGGTTGTGCACCCGGGCCACCGTCTCCTGGCCCCGGTAGCAGCCCTTCTGCAGGTGCACGGCGGAGGTCAGCCAGTCCACCTCGTGCGGGATGGTCCGGTGGTCGGTCTCGAAGCCCAGCCGGGGCCGGTGACCCTCGATCCGCAGCGCCTCGTAGGCCAAGATCCCGGCCGCCGGGCCGTAGCCCGCGGTCAGCTTCTCCAGCTCGGCGCGCGGCACGAACAGGTCCCGCCCGTAGGGCAGTTCGCGCACTGCGAGGGCGCCCTCGGCGGAGGCGGAGGAGCGGGCCGGCAGGTGCACCACCGCCAGCTCGCCGGAGCGGTCGGCGACCTCGACCCGGTAGAAGAACTTCATGCTCTCCAGGTAGGCGATCAGCGCCTCCTGGGTGCCCGGCTCGACGTGCGCCCAGGTGGTCTCGCCGTCGTCCACCAGGTAGAGCGCGTGCTCCACGTGCCCGTTCGGGGAGAGGATCAGCGCCTCGGTGGCCTGCTGGGCCGGGAGCGCCGAGACGTGCTGGGTCAGCAGCAGGTGCAGCCAGGTCAGCCGGTCCGCGCCGGTGACGGTGAGCACGCCCCGGTGCGAGAGGTCCACGAAGCCGCGCCCCTCGGCCAGTTCACGCTGCTCGCGGAAGAGGTCGCCGTAGTGCGCGGCCACCCCCTCGTCGGCTCCTTCGGCGGGGACGGCACCGGGCAGGGCAAGCAGCGGACTCTTCATGCCCGCAAGCTTACGACTGTGCCCGCTCGGCCTTCGCGGTGCAGTCGGCGCAGCGGCCGAAGATGGCGAAGTGCTTGAGGTCGGTGTCGAAGCCGTGTGCCGCCTTCAGGCCCTCCACCAGCGGTGCGGCGACCGCGGTGTCGGTCTCGGTGACCGAGTCGCAGTCCCGGCAGACCAGGTGCAGGTGGTGGTGACGGCCCGCCAGGTGATAGGTCGGGGCGCCGTGGCCGAGGTGGGCGTGCGAGACCAGGCGCAGCTCCTCCAGCAGCTCCAGGGTCCGGTAGACGGTGGAGATGTTGATGCCGCTGGCGGTCTTGCGGACCTCGTGGAGGATGTCGTCCGGGGTCGCGTGGTCCAGCCGGTCGACCGCCTCCAGCACCAGCTGGCGCTGCGGAGTGAGCCGGTACCCGCGCTCGCGCAGGTCGGCCTTCCAGTCGGAGGGGGTCTCGGTGTCCGCCACGGTGCCTGCCCTGGGTCTCGTCGAGGTCGTGGCAACAAGTGTAGGGACCGGCCGGGGGCCGGTCCCTACCTCGTCGCGCCGGGGGCCGGACGGCTCAGCGGAAGAACGCGATGCCGTCGTCCGGCAGGTCGGCGATGTCCTGGATCAGCTTCGCCGGGTTGAGCACCTTCTTGAGCTGGGCCGACATGTACGGCCGCAGCGGCACCTCGGGCGCGGACTTCTCGCCGACCCAGGCCAGGTCCTCGCCGTTGACCAGCCCGTACAGGCGCTTGCCGCCGGAGTAGCGGACCTCGTCGCTGATCCGGGCGACCGCGTCGGTGGCCAGGTCGATCTGGGGCTTACCGTCGTGCAGCTTGCCGTACCAGATCTCCACGGTGCCGTCGTCGCGGACCGAGGAGACCTCGATCTCGCGCTCGCCGCTGGTGCCGTGCTGGTTGGTGGTGACCCGCCAGAAGGCGTGCTCGGTCTCCAGCGGGCGGATCCTCTCGCCCTCGGCGTCCAGCTCCCAGCTGCGGGAGCGGAACTCGATGAACGGCCGGCCGTCGTGCCGGAACACGATCTCCTGGCCGAAGTTGCACTTCTCGGTGCCCGGGAAGTCGTAGACGCCCGCGCCCTCCCAGGTGCCGAGGAGGAAGGCCAGCGAAACGACGTCCGGGTGGAGGTCAGAAGGGATCTCGATCATGTTCCTGGTCGCTGTCGACGATGGTGGGCCTCAACCGTACGGCAGTGGTCAGCGCTGGCCCTGGTAGAGCTTCATGACGGAGAAGATGGCGAACCAGGTGATCAGCACGGCCATCAGGATCAGCAGGCCGTCGAAGAAGTATTCCAGACCGGACACGGGGCGCTCCCAGTTGCGGCGTTGCGGAGAGTGAACAGGACGGCCACGAGTCTATCGGCCCGTTATGCGGGGGTCTCGGTGAGCCCCGCCACCTGGCCGCAACCGGCTTATAGGGTGTCAGCATGCCGAAGAAGCTGGTCATCAAGGTCACCGCAGGACCCGAGGCCCCGGAGCGCTGCTCGCAGGCCTTCACGGTGGCGGCGGTCGCCGTCGCCAGCGGCGTCGAGGTCTCGCTCTGGCTCACCGGCGAGGCCTCCTGGTTCGTCCTGCCGGGGCGGGCCGCCGAGTTCGAACTGCCGCACGCCGCACCGCTGCCGGACTTGCTGGAGTCGGTGCTGGCAGGCGGTCAGGTCACCCTCTGCACCCAGTGCGCGGCGCGCCGGGGCATCGAGGAGAAGGACCTGATCGAGGGCGCCCGGATCGCCGGGGCGCAGCTCTTCGTGCAGGAGATCATGGCCGAGGACGTCCAGGCGCTGGTCTACTGACGGTCCCCGTGATCGGGGTGGTCACGGTCGGGGTGGTCACGGTCGTGGCCGGGGTCGTCCCACCGGGGGTCGTCCCAGCGCGGGTCGTTCCACCAGTCGTCCTCGGGGTCGCGCTTGTTGGCGAAGACCGCGGCCACCGGCGGGATCACCGCCGCGACCACGCACATGCCGATGGCGACCGGGACGGACCACAGGCGCACCACGCCCCAGGCCAGGACGAACGTCGTCAGGCAGATGCCCATCAGGACGAAGTACCAGAAGTGTCTTCGGCGTTGCCGCACCCTTCCACGGTACGGCGACTGGCAAGGGCGCCCGGTCAGACCCGCGTGGTGCACAGGACGGTGCCGCCGCCGTTCACCTCCAGCTGCCGGTAGACGGACTGGTCGTCCGGGCCCCGGCGGCAGCTGCCGTTCGGCAGCGGGGCCGGGTGCACGGCGGTGATCCGCAGCGCGCCGTCGTAGCCCTGCGCTCCGGCGGGCGCCCCGTCGCACGGCCAGCTGCCGAGCAGGTCCTCCGCCCGCAGCTGCGGCTCCCCGCCCGCGCCCTTCACCGGGAAGCACTCGCCCTCCCGGTACCGGCGCTCCAGGCAGAGGGTGGTCTCGGCCATCGGCGCGGCGTGCACCCAGGAACCACGGCCCGCGCCGTCCGGGCAGCCCTTGGCACTGGTACCGGGGAAGGCCGAGAGGACCTTGAGGCGGGCCTCGGCCGCGCCGCAGGGCACCTCCTCCGGGAAGGGCGTGGACCAGGCACCGCCGGGCAGCCGGTAGGTGCGCAGGCATTCGCCGGCCGCGACGCCCTGGAAGGCCAGGTTGGCGATCAGACCGGGGTCGTCGGTGGGCGGGGTCGCGGGCGCGGAGACCGGCGGCGTGGTGCCGTGCGCCCTGGGGGCGCCGCCCGTACCGCCGTCGCCCCACTGCCACGGCCGCAGCAGGACGGCACCGGCCGCGACCAGGAACACCAGCACCGCGGCCAGCACGACGGGCCACCAGCGGGCCCTCGGCGGTTCGGGCCGCTGCGCCGGGCGGGGCGCCTGCGGGGCGGAGGGGGCGGGCGGCTGCGGCCAGGACGGTGCGGAGCCGTCCGGGGCGGGCTGCGAGGGCACGGACGGGCGGCGCAGCGGGACGGTGGTGGCGGGTGGCGGGCCGGCCGGCAGTGCGGCGACAGCGGGTGAGGGCGCGAAGGCCGGCCGAACGACCGCCGGCGGCGCAGCGGGTGACGGTGCGACAGGTGACGGCAGGGCAGGTGCCGGCACGGCAGGCGACGGCACCACGGGCTGCGGCGCGACGGGTGGCAGCGCGGCGGGCTGCGGCACGACAGGTGACGGCGCGACGGGCGGCGCCACCACGTACCCGGGCCGTCGGACCCGGCCGAGCCGGGTGGCGGCCGACTCGCCGCCGGCCGGGTGGGCGAGCTCCAGCGCGTGGCCGCTCCGCTCGTACTCGCCGATCAGGGCGGTCCAGCGCGGCGGCAGCCAGCGGCTGCCGCTGGAGGAGACCGGGAGGCCGTCCAGCGAGGCGAGGAAGGCGGCGTGCAGCTCGGCGGGGGTGGGCCGGTCGCCGGGGGCGGCGGCCAGGCAGGGTTCGACCAGCGGGGCCAGCTCCTTGGGGAGGCCGGTCAGGTCGAGCCGGTTGTGCTGCACCAGGGCGAGCAGCTGGAGGGTGTCGTGGTACTCCGGGTAGGGCGGGCGGCCGACCGCGAGGTGGAACAGGGTGGCGCCGAGCGAGTAGACGTCGGAGGCGGCCTCCGAGCGTTCGCCCCGGGCCTGTTCGGGCGAGGTGAAGGTGAGGGTGCCGAGGGTGAGGCCGGTGCGGGTGAGGTCGGCGGCGTGCGAGATGCCGAAGTCGATCAGCCGCGGGCCGTCCAGCGGCAGCAGGATGTTGGAGGGCTTCACGTCGCGGTGCACGATCCGGTGCGCGTGCAGCACCAGGAGCGCCTCGGCCGTCCCGGCGGCCAGCCAGCGGACGGCGGAGCCGGGCAGCCGCCCGGCGGTGCGGACCAGTTCGCCGAGCGAGGGCGCCGGTACGTAGTCGAGCGCCAGCCAGGGCGGGTCGCCGTCGGGGTCGGCCCCGCGCACCCGGACGGTGTGGTCGCTCTCCACCCGCTGGGCGAGTCTGGCCTCGCGGGCGAACCGCTGCCGGTCCACCTCGTCCCGGCTGCCCTCCGGCAGCAGGGTCTTGACGGCGGCCAGCGGGCCGGCCGAGCCGTCCTCGCGGGCCAGGTACACCCGGCCCATGCCACCCGCACCCAGCCGTCCGAGCAGCCGGTACGGCCCGAGCCGGACCGGATCGTCCCCGGCCAACGGCGCCACCCTTGCCCCGGTCATCGCGCTCCCCCGTATCCCCCGGCTCTCTCCCCTCCAATGAGAACCGGCGGGTAGGTCGCAGGGCAACCACCCTACGGGGTGCAGGATCTGACGCCCGGACAGCGGACGGCCCCGCCCCCCTGTCGCCAGGGGTGACGGGGCCGCCGTCGCCTCACACGGATGACGCCGTGACGGGTCCTCAGACCGCGATCGCGACCTCGGTCTGGGCGCCCTGGGAGGCGACCACGACACGGTCCACGGTCGCGCCCGGAACCAGCGCGCGCAGCGTCCACTTGCCCGGACGGGCGAAGAAGCGGAACTGCCCGGTCGCCGAGGTGGGCACCTCGGCCGTGAACTCGCCACCCTCGTCGAGGAGGCGGACGTAACCGTTGACGGGCTCGCCGTCGCGGGTCACGGAACCCTGGATGATCGTCTCCTTGGCCACGTCAACTCCTGCCAGGTCGGGGCCGCCGGCCTTCGCACCGCACATGTCTGTCTTCCTTTCCTACGGTTCGAGCGCCGAGGCTCAGTTGTCGCCGAGCGCGATCGGAACGCCGACCAGGCTGCCGTACTCGGTCCACGAGCCGTCGTAGTTCTTCACGTTGGTCTGGCCGAGCAGCTCGTGCAGCACGAACCAGGTGAGCGCGGAGCGCTCGCCGATGCGGCAGTACGCGATGGTGTCCTTCGCCAGGTCGACGCCCTCGGCGGTGTAGATCGCCGCGAGCTCCTCGTCCGACTTGAAGGTGCCGTCGTCGTTGGCGTTCTTGGCCCACGGGATGTTGCGGGCGGACGGGACGTGGCCCGGGCGCTGCGACTGCTCCTGCGGCAGGTGGGCCGGGGCGAGCAGGCGGCCGGCGAACTCGTCGGGCGAGCGCACGTCGACCAGGTTCAGGCTGCCGATCGCGTCCAGCACGTCGTCGCGGAAGGCGCGGATGGACTTGTCCTGCTCCTGGGCCTTGTACTCGGTCGCGGCGCGCTCGGGCACCTCGGCGACCAGCTCACGGGCGTCCAGCTCCCACTTCTTGCGGCCGCCGTCGAGCAGACGGACGTCACCGTGGCCGTACAGCTTGAAGTACCAGTAGGCGTACGAGGCGAACCAGTTGTTGTTGCCGCCGTAGAGCACCACGATGTCGTCGTTGCCGATGCCCTTCTTCGACAGCAGCGCCTCGAAGCCGGCCTGGTCGACGAAGTCGCGGCGGACCGGGTCCTGGAGGTCCTGCTTCCAGTCGATCCGGACGGCGTTGCGGATGTGGTTCAGGTCGTACGCGGCGGTGTCCTCGTCGACCTCGACGACGACGACCTTCGGGTTGTCGAGGTTGGCCTCGACCCAGTCGGCGTCGACCAGGACGTCACTGCGGCTCATGGTGGTGTCTCCATCCGGGGGCGGTACTGCGGAAGGTGTGTGCGGGCAGCGCCCGGCGGCAGCCCGTACCGGACTCCGTCTCGGATGACGAGACGGGGACAGGTGCGGCCGGGGTGGGGCAAGAGATCGGGAAACCGAGGCGGCCACGGCAGGAAATACCAGGCCGGGAGTGCTCGGTGGGGTGGACGGGGCCGGACGTACCGGTCAGAACCGCCCGGTCAGCGCATTCGACACAGGCAGGCGGACACGCGGCACAGGTCTACCGCCCGCCGCTTCGTGAGGTCCGCCTGTCGCTTCATGCCGACGATGCTAGGGAACCGAAACGGCCGCTGTCATCAGCATGTCGAATGCTGAGACGAATCGGCTCACATTTCGGGATTCGACCGGATCGCGCCGCTCAGCGGCACGGCCGGGACCGCCCGGCGGGACACCCGGAGACCGCGACGGCGATCGTCATGGACACCCCGTCTCGACAGGCGGACGTCAGAGCAGCGCCGAACCGATCCAGGCCAGCGGGGCCGCCACCGCCACCGGCAGCACCACCCCGGCCGTGAAGTGCACGAACCTCGACGGGAAATCGTACGAGGCCACCCGCCGGCCCACCAGGGCCCCGACCGCCACCAGCACCACCTGCACCGGCGGACCGCCCGCCAGCACCCCGGCGGTGGCGCCGAGCAGCAGCGCCGCCGCGGCGGCCACCGCCGCCGGGGCCGGGGAGGCGGCGAGCAGCACCGCGACCGCCACCGCCAGCAGTGCCGCCGGGGTGTGCCCGCCCAGCAGCAGCGAGGCCTCCAGCCCGGCCAGCACCACCCCGGAGCCCAGCACCGTCAGGGCGTAGAACCGCTCCGCCGGATCGGACGGGCGGAAGGTCTGCCAGACCAGCACCGCGACCAGGTACGCCCCGAGCGCCCCCAGCAGCCCGGCCGCCCCGTGCGACAGCACCGCGAGGTCCGCCACCACCCCGGCCAGCGCCACCGCCACGATCCCCTGCCGGGCCGGCCACATCCCGTGCAGCCTGAACCACCCCACCGCGGTCAGCCCCTGAGCCACCGTCAGCCCCGCCGCCAGACCGTACCGGCCGCCGAGCAGCGAGGCCGCCGCGAGCAGCCCGCACAGACCGGCGGTCAGCGCGGCCACCGGCAGGCCCGGTTCGACGATCGGCGTCCCGGTCCGGCGGACCGGCTCGGCGGTGAGGGTCATGTGGCGCTCCTGGGTGGCGTGGGGAGGGACGCTCGGCAGGGCAGCAACCCGGGGGCGCGGGGAACTGCGCGAGTACGGAAGGCGGACCAGCGTGAGATCGGGGCACGTCAGCCAGTTGCACGTGCTGCCGTTCCCCTGCGCGCCCCGCGGCGGAGCCGCAGATCAGCAGAGCCCCGCGCCCCGGGGCAACCACGTACGTTCCCCGGCCCCGGGATAGGTGCGTCAGCCGCCGGCGAAGGGCGGGAGGGCCTCGACGGTGGCGCCGGGCGGGAGGGTGACGGTGGTGTGGTCGCGGGTGCCGACCTGCTCGCCGTCCACCAGGTAGGAGCAGTGCGCCAGCACCTGGTGGAGGCGGGCGTTGCCGGGGTGGCGGTCACGGACGGCCGAGAGGGCCTCGGCGAGCGTGGTCGCGGGCACCTCGTCCTCGGCCAGCCCTGCGGCGGCCTTGGCCGCCGCCCAGTACCGCACGGTCACCCGGGCGGCCCCCGGGTCCGTCACCCGCGAGGTGGAAGTGTGGTCCGCGGTCGCCGTCATGGCTGTCCTCCTCCTACGTCCCCGCCCGGTGCGACGCCCCGGCCCTGCTGCCTGGGCACCCACGCCAAAGGTGTACACGTACGGTGCGGCCGGTGCGGCTCCCATGATGGACCGGCCCGCCCCGGATGCCGCAACGCCGCTGCTCGGACGCGGCGCGCGCGGCACCGGGAGAACGGCGCGGACCGCCCGCCGGTCACGCCCGGCGGGCGCTCTGTGGCCCAGGCATCGTCGCGAGCCCCTCCCCTGGCCGAGGGCGGTCGGCTATTCTCGTGCGGAAGAGGGACCTGGGCAGAGTCGCCCCCGGGTCCTTTTGTGCTTTCAGGACACCACGTACGGATGGCCTCCGGAGGCCGGCGCCCCACCCGCGCCGGCCATCCCGGGGGGCCGCCCGGCCGAAGCCGCACAAGGGCGTGCGGGGCACGGACGGGCGGTGTGCGGCGGGAGCAGACCGGAAGGTTCGCGGATGAGCAGGGCAGTGACGGAGCACCAGGGGTTGCGGGACCTCGTGCGTGCGCCCCGGCCCGTACTGCTCACCCCCGAACCGGTCGTGTCTCGCCCCTCGGACGTCCTCACCCCCACCGACTCCGTGGCCGACACTCCGTCAGGACCGCCGGCCACGTCCGCGACGACCCGGAAAGGGGACCACCGGGTATGAGTTCACTCCTGCTCCTCACCAACGCCCTCCAGCCCTCCGCCGAGGTGCTGCCCGCCCTCGGACTCCTGCTGCACAACGTCCGGGTGGCCCCCGCCGAGGGCTCCGCCCTGGTGGACACCCCCTCGGCCGACGTGATCCTGGTCGACGGCCGGCGCGACCTGCCGCAGATCCGCAGCCTCTGCCAGCTGCTCCGCTCCACCGGCATCGGCTGCCCGCTGATCCTGGTGGTCACCGAGGGCGGCCTGGCCGCCGTCACCGCCGAGTGGGGCATCGACGACGTGCTGCTGGACACGGCCGGCCCGGCCGAGGTCGAGGCCCGGCTCCGGCTGGCCATGGGCCGGCTCCAGGTGGCCGTCGACGACAGCCCGATGGAGATCCGCAACGGCGACCTCACGGTGGACGAGGCCACCTACTCGGCCAAGCTCAAGGGCCGGGTGCTGGACCTCACCTTCAAGGAGTTCGAGCTGCTGAAGTACCTGGCGCAGCACCCGGGCCGGGTCTTCACCCGGGCCCAGCTGCTCCAGGAGGTCTGGGGCTACGACTACTTCGGCGGCACCCGGACGGTGGACGTGCACGTGCGGCGGCTGCGGGCCAAGCTCGGCGTCGAGAACGAGCAGCTGATCGGCACCGTGCGCAACGTCGGCTACCGCTTCGTCATCCCGGACAAGGGCGAGCGGGCCGCCGAACGGACCTCCCAGGACGCCTGACGGCCCATCGGATTCCGGCCGCTCCGGACGGCCGCCCGCCCGCCCGCCCGATCTGTCCGACTGTGCCCCGGCCTGTCCGGGGCCGGTCGGCCGGACGGCGGGTATCCCCCCTACCGGCCGCGCGCCACCCGCGTAGACTCCCCCCGTGGCCAAGGTGACGCGCGACGATGTAGCCCGACTGGCTGGGACCTCGACCGCGGTCGTCTCCTACGTCATCAACAACGGGCCGCGCCCGGTCGCGCCCGCGACCAAGGAGAAAGTGCTCGCGGCGATCGAGCAGCTCGGCTACCGGCCGAACAGCGTCGCCCAGGCGATGGCCTCCCGGCGCACCAACCTGATCGGCATGGTCGTCCCCGACGCCCGCCAGCCCTTCTTCGCCGAGATGGCGCACGCGGTGGAACGCGCCGCCTCCGAGCGCGGCAAGCTCGTGCTGATCGGCAACTCCGACTACGTGGACGACCGCGAGGTGCACTACGTCCGCGCCTTCCTCGGCATGCGGGTCTCCGGCCTGATCCTGGTCAGCCAGGGCCCCTCGCAGCGGGCCGCCGAGGAGTTCGCCGCGATGGAGGGCGCCAAGGTGGTGCTGCTGCACCGCCGCCCCGAGGCGATCGACGACGTGGCCGTCACCACCGACGACGTCGGCGGCGCCGAGACGGCCGTCCGCCACCTGCTGGAGGTGCACGGGCACGCCTCCGTGGTCTGCTTCGGCGGCCCGGTCGAGTCCCCCGCCCCCGGCGACCCGGTGATCGACCACGTCGAGGGCTGGGAGCGGGCCATGACCGCCCACGGCCTGCCGGTCGAGCCCAACCTGGTGGACGCCCCGTTCCACCGCTACGGCGCGTACGAGGTGGCCGTGGCGCTGCTCCGCTCGCCGGAGCGGCCGACCGCGATCTTCTGCTCCACCGACGACCAGGCGATCGGCGTGCTGCGGGCCGCCCGCGAGGTGGGCCTGCGGGTGCCGGAGGACCTGGCGGTGGCCGGCTTCGACGACATCCCCGAGGCCGCGCTGGCCGACCCGCCGCTGACCACCGTCGCCTCCGACCGCGACGCGATGGCCCGGGCCGCGGTCGACCTGGTGCTGGACGAGTCGCTGATGGTGCCGGGCTCGGACACCGAGCGGGTACGGACCTTCCCGTCCCGCCTGGTCATCCGCCGTTCCTGCGGCTGTGGCGGTCCCACCGCCTCCTAGTGCCGTGCCCGGCACTAGCAGGCTTTATGAGAAGTCAACGGGCTTCTCGGCCGCCTCTGACCCCGCTCTCATCCGGCTCTCATCGGCCGGGCGGAGCTTGGAGGGCATGAGCGACCAGCAGCGAAGCACCGAAGACCAGGGTCCTTTCGTCTACGCCGACTGGACCACCACCCCGCAGCCCGCCGAGGCGGCCGCCGCTCCCCCGGTGAGCCACGCCCGGAAGGGCTTCCTCAAGGGCCGCCTCGCCCTGGTGACCGCCGTCGCCCTGACGGCCGCCCTGATCGGCGGCGTCACCGGCGGCGTGATCGCCGGCGACCGCGCCACCACCGGCAGCGCCTCCGGCTCCGGCTCCACCGTGGTCAGCCCGGTGGCCGCCAGGTCCGACGGCACCGCCGACGTGGCCGCGATCAACGCCGCCGTCTCCCCCGCCGTCGTCCAGATCACCGTGAAGACCGCGAACGGCACCGCCACCGGCACCGGCGTGGTGCTCACCGCCGGCGGCCAGATCCTGACCAACTACCACGTGATCTCCGGCGCCGTCAGCGGCGGCGGCCAGGCCACCGTCACCTTCAAGGACGGCTCCACCGCCAAGGCCACCGTCACCGGCACCGACGAGTCGATGGACGTCGCCGTGATCACCGCCGCCGGCGTCAGCGGCCTCGAGACCGCCACCCTCGGCGACTCCGACGCCATGCGGGTCGGCGACTCGGTGGTCGCCATCGGCAACCCCGAGGGCCTGACCGGCACCGTCACCTCCGGCATCATCAGCGCCAAGGACCGCCCCGTCACCGTCCAGGTCGACGACTCCACCACCAGCGGCAACGGCGGCTTCGGCTTCCCCAACCTGCCCGGCCTGCAGTCCCGTTCCTCCAACAGCTCCGGCGACACCGCCAGCTACAAGGCCCTGCAGACCGACGCCGCGCTCAACCCCGGCAACTCCGGCGGCCCGCTGATCAACGCCTCCGGCCAGGTCATCGGCATCAACTCCGCGATGTACTCCGCCAGCGGCTCCAGCGCCACCGCCGGCTCCGGCACCGCCGGCAGCGTCGGCCTCGGCTTCGCCATTCCGGTCAACGACATCAAGCAGGTGCTGCCCAAGCTCCAGGCGGGGCAGCAGCTCTGACGGACAATGACACCAGCCAGACCACACGAGGAAAGGCCCCGCGCCGATGACCCCGCCCGCCGACGACCGCACCCCTGCCGAGGCTCCCCAGGGCCCCACCGCCCGGATCCTCGTGGTCGACGACGAACCCGCCCTCCGGGACGCCCTGGAGAACAGCCTCGCCTTCGAGGGCTACGAGGTGACCACCGCCACCGACGGCTTCGAGGCCCTGGACGCGGTCGAACGCGACCGCCCCCACCTGGTGCTGCTCGACATCATGATGCCGAGGATGGACGGCCTCACCGCCGTCCGCCGCATGCGGGCCCGGGGCGACAGCGCCCCGGTCCTCATGCTCACCGCCCGGGACGCCGTCGGCGACCGCGTCACCGGCCTGGACGTCGGCGCCGACGACTACCTCGCCAAGCCCTTCGAGCTCGACGAACTCCTGGCCCGCGTCCGGGCGTTGCTCCGCCGCTCGGCCCTCGCCAACGAGGCCGCCGCCCGCGCGGCGGTGGAGGCCGACGCCGGCGAGGTGATGGCCTTCGCCGACCTGCGGATGAACACCGCGACCAGGGAGGTCACCCGGGACGGCAAGCCGATCGAGCTGACCCGGACGGAGTTCATGCTGCTGGAGATGTTCCTGTCGCACCCGCGGCAGGTCCTGACCAGGGAGCAGATCCTCAAGGCGGTCTGGGGCTTCGACTTCGAGCCCTCCTCCAACTCCCTGGACGTCTACGTGATGTACCTGCGGCGCAAGACCGAGCAGGGCGGCATGCCCCGGATCATCCAGACCGTCCGGGGAGTCGGCTACGCCCTCCGCACCGCCACCGGCGCCGCTGCGTGAACCGCCTCGCGGGCTGGTACCGGGGGCGCTCACTGCGCAGCCGGCTCGCGATGCTCACGGCCGCCGCCGTGGCGGTGGCCATCGCGCTCTCGGCGCTGGCGTGCTGGTTCATCGTCAGGGACCGGCTGTACGGACAGGTGCGGCAGACGCTCTCGGACGCGCGCCTGCCGGGCGGGCCCGGCCAGAACGCCGTATCCTGCGCCCCGACCGCCGCCGAGGCCCTGGTCGGCGCGGACAAGCTCGGGTCGCACCCGTTCCCCAACCGCTTCGACGTCGAGTACGTCAACGCCGACGGCGTCTGCTTCCCGCTCGGTGCCGACCGGGCGCTCAAGGCGCAGCCCTCGGACCTCACCGTCACCGACGTCTCGATCCGTGACGGGAGCTACGCCGACGGCACCCCCGCCATGGTCAAGCGCTCCCCGGCGCAGGTCCGGGACCCGCAGGGCAACCTGAAGCGCTACACCCTGCTGCTCGCCGTACCGGTCGACACCGTCCAGGACTCGCTCCAGCAGCTGGCCCTGATCCTCGCGGGCGTGGCCGCGCTCGGCGTCGTGGGAGCCGGCTTCACCGGACGGCTGGTCGCGCGCTCGGCGCTGAAGCCCGTCGACCAGCTGACCAACGCGGTCGAGCACATCGCCCGGACCGAGGAGGTCGGCACCACCATCCCCGTCCACGGGGACGACGAACTCGCCCGGCTTTCCTCCTCGTTCAACTCGATGTCGACCGCGCTGGCCAACTCCCGGGAGCGGCAGATCCGGCTGATCGCCGACGCCGGGCACGAGCTGCGCACCCCGCTCACCTCGCTGCGCACCAACGTGGACCTGCTGATCCGCTCCGACCACACCGGCCGCCCCCTCCCCGAGGCGACCAGGACCAAGCTGCTGGGCAGCATGAAGGCGCAGATGCAGGAGCTCACCGTGCTGATCGGCGACCTGCTTCAGCTCTCCCGCCCGGAGACCTCGCGGCCCGAGCGCGAGCACACCGTGGTGGCGCTGCACGAGCTCGTCCACCGCGCGGTGGAGCGGGCCCGGCTGCGCGGCCCGGGGCTGCAGTTCGCCCTCGTGGTGGACCCCTGGTACGTGCACGGGGACGGCCCGGGTCTGGAGCGTGCGGTGATCAACCTGCTCGACAACGCGGTGAAGTACTCACCCCCCGGCGGCACCGTCCAACTCGCCCTCCAGGACGGCCGGCTGACCGTCCGTGACCACGGGCCCGGCATCCCGCCGGACGAGCTCCAGTACGTCTTCGACCGGTTCTGGCGCTCCCCGTCCTCCCGTCAACTCCCGGGCTCCGGGCTCGGTCTGTCCATCGTGGCGCAGGCCGTCCAGGACTCCGGCGGCGAGGTCGCCCTCGGCCCGGCGACCGACGGCGGCCCGGGCACGGTGGCCACCGTCCGCCTGCCGGGGCAGTCCATCGCGCCGTAGAACGGGAGCGGGGCTCCCC
>NZ_JBVJLD010000077.1:0-29035 GCF_055584905.1 Kitasatospora sp. NPDC088742
GGCCGCCGGCCTCGCCGCGCGAGAGGCCCTGACCCTCCACCAGGTACGGCATCCCCCAGAGGAGTCCGAAGGCGCCCGCCGGGAACGCGGTGGTGAAGTGGACCCACAGCCCCAGCCGGGTGCCGGGCTCGCGCCAGCTGTCGCGGACCTGGGAGCGGAGCGAGGGCCGCGCCTCGGTGGACGGGGGCACCACGGCGACGCCGGGCGGGGCCTCCCGGAGGAAGAGGGCGACCACCGCGAAGACCGCGATCCCGAGCAGGGCGACGAAGGCGAACGAGGCGGTCCAACCCTCGCTGTGCAGGGTCTGGGCGAGGACGGCGGTGGTGAGGAGGTTGCCGCCCATGCCGGCCAGGCCGGTGATCTGGGCGACCATCGGGTTCTGGGCGGCGGGGAACCACCGCGCGGCGATCCGCAGCACGCTGATGAAGGTCATGGCGTCGCCGCAGCCGAGCACGGCCCGGGAGGCCAGGGCGGGGCCGAACGCGGTGGAGAAGGCGAAGGCGAGCTGACCGAGGCTCAGCAGCAGGACGCCGCCGAGCAGGACGCGCTTGGGCCCGTACCGGTCGATCAGCAGGCCGACGGGTATCTGCATGGCGGCGTAGACCAGCACCTGGAGGACAGCGAACGTGGAGAGCGCGGAGGCGCCGATGCCGAAGCGGTCGGCGGCGTCGATGCCGGCCACCCCGAGGCTGGTCCGGTGGATCACCGCGAGCACGTAGACGGTGGCGGCGACCGCCCACGCGAACCAGGCGGCCCGCCCGCCGGGAGCCGCGGAGGGAGCCGCGGCGGCAGCGGCAGCGGGGACCGGCGCACGTTGGCCGGGGACGGCTGCGACGGAACGAGGTGCGACGGTCTCCGGGTCGGTGCTCACTCGAACAGGTTAAGCAGGCAGTCAACAGCCTCCGCCCGGCCGTCGCACACGAAGGACCGTCTCACCCCTTGAGCGTCCAGCTCACCGTGCGGGTCATCCGCTGCTCCCGGAAGGCCTCGTCCCGGACCCAGTCGGTGTCGTCCCGCACGGTGGCCGAGACGGTGACGGTCCGTCCGGCGGGGACGGCGAGCGCGGTGGTCTCCAGCCAGCTGCCGTCCGGGGCGGGGCTGGTGACCTGGAGGCCGTCGACCCGCCACTCGACCACCAGCTGACGGTCCCCGGTGAGCGGCACCGGACGGACCAGCAGCCGGGGGCGGCCGGCGACCGCGCCGGGGGTGGGTTCGGGGCGGTCGGCGGGGCCGATCCGCTGGTAGAGCTGCTTGACGATGGCCTCCCGGGAGGGCGGGTTGTAGCTGCCGCCGAGGGTGCGCATGACCGAGTCGGCGGTGGGGCGGAAGGTGCCGTTGGCGCTCCGGTAGGTGCCGACCACGCCCGCGCCGCCGTCGGCCTCCGCGCCCAGCCAGCGCCACCACTTGAGCTGACGGCGCCTCATCTCCTCGGCGTCCACGGTGGAGAGGTTGGGGTAGTCGGTGTCGCCCGGGGCGCTGTCGTACTCGTCGCCGAGGTCGCCGACGGTGTGGCCCATCTCGTGCTGGATGATCCGCCCGGCGTCGGGGCTGCCGCCCGCCAGGGTGGTCACCCCGGTACCGCCGGCTCCGCCGTACTCCCTGGAGTTGGCGAGTGCGATCAGGTACTGCGGGCCCTCGCCCTCCCCGGCGAGGCGGGCGGCGGCGGCCTCGTCGGCGCAGAGCAGCCGGGCGGTGCCCTCGCACCAGAAGTGCATGCCGAGCGGGGTGCCCGGGCGGCGGCCGGCCTGCTCGCCCTCGGCGATGCCGGGGGCCGGGGAGACCACCTCGACCCGCCGTATGTTGAAGAAGCCCTGGTAGCTGTGGAAGGGCTCGATCTCCATCAACGCGTGCCAGGCCTGGTCGGCCTGACGGCGGAACAGTTCCTGCTGGTCGGCGGTGTAGCCGTCGCCGAGCAGGACCAGGGTGATCCGGTTGGCCGGGTCGCCGGTGCGCCGTATGTCCACGGTCGGCGCGGTGCCCGGCGTGGTGGCGGGCGGCCCGGGGGGCCGCTCGACGGCGTTCGGCGGGGCGGCCCGGTCGGGGGCCGGGGACGGGACGCCGATGACCTCGTAGGGGGGCCGGGCGGTGAGTTCCAGGGCGGCGGGCAGCCCGGCCAGCGGGAGCAGCAGGACGGCGGCCAGGCCTCGTCCCGCTCCTCGGCGAGCGCGGTGTCGGACGCGGTGTCCGGTATCGCCAGGCGCCATACGGGTACGTCCTCGGTGCTCCGGTCACCCGGCGGGGGCCAGGGTGGGGGGTCGCGGAGACGTACCCGCGCCGCGCGCCCCCGCAGCACTCCCGCGCCGCGGGTTCCCCGGGCCGGACCAACCGGTTCCGCCGCCCGGCCCACCCGGCTTGCGGCCCCGCCCGCTTCGGTGACGGGTCATGCGACCGGGGGCGCGAGGAGCTGCGCGCTGCGGAAGAACGTGACCCGCCTGCCGGGTACGGACAGCCACTTGCAAGTACCCGGCAGACGGGTCATCCCCTACCGCGGCGCACCCACGCGGCGGAGCCGCCTCGCGCCCCTGGTGTGACCCGTTACCGAGGGGGCCGGTGCAGAGCCGCGACCGGGTCGGTACGGGCGGCCCGGAGCGCCGGGTGGGCGCCGGCCAGCAGGCCGAGCGCGGTGCCGAGCAGCGGCGCGGGCAGCACGGCCCAGGCCGGGAGCACGGCGGTCCAGTCCCGGGCGAGGGCCACCACGAGGACGACGAGTACGCCCAGACCGGTGCCGGCCAGGCCGCCGAGGGTGCCGACGGCCGCCGCCTCGGCCAGGAACCGGCCGCCGACCTGCCGGGGCCGGGCCCCGAACGCGCGGTACAGGCCGATCTCGGGGGTGCGCTCCACCACCGCGAGCAGCGAGCCGGTGGCGAGGCCGACCGCGCCGACGGCCAGGCAGACCCCGGCCACCGCCAGCGCCACCAGCAGCGCGGTGCGGCGGGGGGCGGCGCCCCGCCGCTCGTACGGGTCCGGTGGGGCGGAGACCGCGAGCCGGCCGGGGGCCTCCGGCCGGAGCGCCGCCGGGAGCTGGCCGGCGACCGTGCCGGCCGCGCCGGGGCGGGTGGCGACCAGCACCTTGGCGCTCTCCCGGCCGGCCGGGCCGGGGTTGCCGAAGCGCTCCAGCGCGGTGGCGGCCGGGACGATCAGGCCGTGCAGCGTCTCGGGGGCGCGGGCCACCTGCCGGTAGACGCCGATCACGGTGAACGGCAGGCCCTCCAGGAAGACCGCGGGCTGCGCCGGGACCAGGCCCGGGCCGATGCCGAGGCGGGTGGCCGCCTCCTCGCTGAGCAGCACCACGGGGAGCCGCCGGCGTTCCGGGAACTGATCGAGCGTCACCCCGGCGGTCAGCTCCGGAGCCATCGCGGCGACCGCGCCCGGGCTGGCGGCGAAGACCGTCAGCCCGGGACCGGACCCGCTCTCGGCGGCCGGGTTGGCCCCGATCCGCAGGCCGTCGCCGACCCGCCACCAGACCCCGGCCGCCGTCACCCCGGCGATCCGGGCCACCCTGGCGTCGGTGTCGGCCGGCAGGCCCGGCGGCGGGGCGGCCCCGGGGGCCAGGCCGGTGGCGTCGGGCTGGTCCACGGCGGTGACGGTGTTCGCCGCCGTGAGGTCGTACCCGGGCCGGACCTGGCCCTCGGCGGTGGCGGTCAGGCCGAGCGCGGTGACCAGGACGCCGACCCCGAGGGCCGGAGCGAGCAGGGTGAGCAGGGTCCGCCGGGGCCGCTCCGCCAGAACGGCCACCGTCCGGACCGTCAGCACCCGCAGGCCCGGCCCTTCCCGGCGCCGCCGCCACGGCCTCGGCCTCGGCCGGCCCACCTCAGGCCACCGCCGTCACGAGCCGACCGCCACCTGGTCGCCGGCGGCCAGCCCGCCGCCGGTCAGCCCGACCCAGCCGCCCACCGTGGCACCGGTGGTGACCGCGACCACCTCGCGGCGGCCGTCCTCGGTGACCCGGGTGACCACGGTGCGGCCCGCCGCGTCGGTGAAGACCGCCGCGACCGGGACGCTGGGCACCGGTTCGGCGGCCGGGCCCTGGAGCACGGTGAGCCGGACGTTCTGGCCGTTCAGGGCCGCGGGCAGGCCCTGCTCGGTGGTGATCTGCAGCGGTACGTAGAGCGGTCCGGCCTGCGCCGGGGAGTCGTGCGCCGGGGAGCCCTGGGCCGAGGAATCCTGCGCCGAGGGGGCCTGGGCGAGGGCCGGGCCGATCGGGATCACCCGCCCGGCGGGCGGCAGACCGGTCGGGGCGCCCAGGCCGGAGACGGTGCCGCGGACGGTGGCACCGCTGGTCTCGGCCAGCAGTTCCACCGTCATCCCGGCCCGCACCCCGGCGGCCTGAGCGGGCGTCAGCTGTCCGGTGACGGCCAGGCCGCCGCTGGCCAGCGAGAGGAGCGGTCCGGTGACGGGCGCCCCGACCGGCGCGTTGACCGCCGTCACGGTGGCCGGAAGGGTCGGCAGCACCACCACCTCGCCGACCGGGACCATCGGCCCGTTGGCCGCCTCGGCCTTCGCCAGCGCCTCCCGGTCGACTGTCAACCGCCGCCTGGCTTCCGGGAGTTGGGCGTACCGCTCGGGGTCGGCGGCGATCTCGCCGTACTGCCGCTGGTCCGCCTCGACGGCCTGCCGGGCCGCGTCCACCGCCTGCTGGGTCTCCGGCCCCGGGGTCGGCGCCGACTGCCCGATGCTCCGGTAGTAGTCGCCCACCGCCTTGGCGGTGCCCCGGCCGTAGGCACCCTCCTGGTCACCGCCCGAGCCGAAGCCCAACTCCTCGAGCGCCCTCTGGAGTTGGGCCACGTCGGGGCCGGTGGCGCCGGGCCGGAGGTCCCGGTACGCGGGCACCGCACCGTGCAGCACGAAGAGCGGACGGCCGGAGACCACCGCGAGCAGCCGCCCGTTCTCCACCTGCTCGCCGGGCCGGACGGCCAGCGCGGAGACGAACAGCTGGGTGATCTCGGCCGAGGAGGCCCGGGGCGTCACCTCGTACCGGGTCGGCGGGTAGACCTGGCCCCGGGCCACCACCGAGGGGGTGAGCGAGCGCAGCGTCACCGGGGCGGTGAGCAGGCTGCGCGGCGGCGGCGGAGCGCCGACCACCCGCTCGGCCGGGGACTTCACCAGGGAGGACGCGGCCCAGCCGCCGGTGGAGACCAGGGCGGCACCGATCGCGACCGCCAGCACCACACGTCGGCGCGGGGCCGGCCTCGACGCCTCGTCCTCGTCCACTCCGGCCTCCTCCCGCGCGGCGGTCCGACCCCGGCCGCCACGGCCGGCCACCTCGCGGTGCGCGAGGGCAGGTCGCGCCACCGCGCAGGTCACGCCCAGCATGCGGGGGCACCGGCCCCGGGCCCGGTCGCCGACGCCGCGCCGCGCGGGCGGTGGCACCGGTGCGGGGGACGGCGGCAGCCATTCGGCCCAGCCGCAGGGCCGCCGCGGAGGGCCTGACCGGCCGTCAGGCCTTCTCCCGCCGCCCCGCCTCCAGCACCAGGTGCGTCCCGACGCCGAACAGCAGCCCCCAGAACGCCGAGCCGATCCCGTACAGCGACATCCCCGAGGCGGTCACCAGGAAGGTCACCACCGCCCCGTCCCGCCCGAACGGCTCGGCCACCGCGCCGATCAGGCTGCCCTGGAAGGAGGCCAGCAGGGCGACCCCGGCGATCACCGCGATCAACGCGGGCGGCAGTCCGGTGAAGAGACTGACCAGCACCCCGGCGAAGCTGCCGATCAGGACGTACAGCACCCCGGTGGACATCCCGGCCACGTACCGGCGGCGCGGGTCGGGGTGGCTCTCCGGGCTGGTGCAGATGGCGGCGGTGATGGCGGCCAGGTTGACCCCCGGCGAGCCGAACGGGGCCAGCAGCACCGAGAGGCCGCCGGTCGCGCCGATCAGCAGCCGGTCGTCCGGGTCGTAGCCGGAGGCGCGCATCACCCCGAGGCCGGGCGCGTTCTGCGAGGCCAGCGCGACGATGGTGAGCGGCAGCGCCAGGCCGACGGTGGCAGCCCAGCTGAACTGCGGCACCGTCAGCTCCGGCCGCACCGGCCCGCCCTGGCCCGGATGGAGCGGCAGCCCGACGGTGGCGGCGGCCAGCACCGCCCCCGCCAGCAGCGCCACCGGCACCGCGTACCGGGGCGCGAAGCGGCGGGCCAGCAGGAAGGCGATGAAGCTGCCGAGCACCAGCACCGGGGCGCTCTTCACCGAGGTGAAGATGCCCGCGCCGAAGGAGAACAGGATGCCGGCCAGCATCGCGTTCACGATCCCGGTGGGTATCGCCCGCATCAGCCGCCCGAACAGGCCGGTCACCCCGAACAGCGCCACCGCCACGCTGCTCAGCAGGAAGGCCCCGACCGCCTCCCGGTACGGGTAGTCGCCCAGGCTGGTCACCAGCAGCGCCGCACCCGGCGTGGACCAGGCCGCGATCACCGGGGTCCGGGTCCACCAGCTGAGCAGCAGGCAGCTCAGCCCGCTGCCGATCGAGACCGCCCAGATCCAGGACGCGGTCTGCCCCTGGTCCAGCCGTCCGGCCTGCGCCGCCGCCAGCACCACCACCAGCGGGCCGGAGAACGACACCGCCACACACACCAGCCCGGCCAGCAGCGCGGGCCCCGACACGTCCCGCCGCAGCGACGGCGGCACGTCCTCGCCGGTGGCCGCCACCTGGGTCTTCCCCCGCAGTTTCGTCATCCCGGAAGTATCCCGGAGGGCCCGTCGGAGGGCCCGGAAAAAAGTTTTGAACTCACCTGCAACCCCCCGGGGGGATGGACGTCTGTATGGATGAAGGCACGGAGAGCGGCCCCGGCAAGGGGACCGGCGCCGCAGGGTCCTTCACCTCACACACCGTCAGACACGACTCCCTGGGGGGACACGTCATGCGCACGTCCGTTATCAACCGTTTTGCGAAGCTTGCCCCGCTCTCCGTCGCCACCCTCCTGCTCACCAGCGGCATCACCCTGATCACCGCCGACACCGCCTGGGCCTGCGGCCCGTCGCCGATCGAGCCGATGTACGAGGGCCCGCGCCACGCCTCCGAGCCGGAGCAGGCCTTCATCCCCGAGCTGCCCCGGACGATCACGGCCGGCGGCGCGAAGGTCGAGGTCGGCATCGAGCTCTTCAACGGGACCGGCGCGGTCTACCAGCAGATCGCCCCTGGCTTCGGGCTGCTCGCGCCGCAGCCGGCAGGCGGCAAGCAGGCCCTCCGCGCGCAGGACATCACCGTGGAGGCCATGGTCGGCGGAGCCTGGAAGACGCTCCCGACCCGCCACGACTGCGGCGGCGCCTTCTACACCGACACCGCCGCGCTGAAGGGCTCGCTCGACACCGGACACGCCAAGCGCTTCATGTTCCGGGTCGGCCTCAAGAGCAGCACGCCCGCCACCCAGGACTCGATCCTGCTCTACACCACCGACCAGCCGGCCACCCTCAAGGTCGTGCACCCGGCCACCGCGGCCAAGCCGGCCACCCCGAAGCCGACCCCGTCCACCGCCCAGGCCGCCGCCCCCGCCAAGGCGCCCGCCGCCGCCCCCGCCGAGGCTCCGAAGGCCGCCCCGAGCGCCCCGGCCGCATCGCCCACCACCGCCGCCTCGGCCGAGCCCGTCACCGAGCTGGCCTCCACCGGCCCGAAGACCCCGACCGTCGCGCTGGCCGGCTCCGCCGCCGCCCTGCTCGCCCTCGGCACCGGCGCCCTGCTCTTCGCCCGCCGCCGCAACGCCCGCTGAGAAATGCCGAACGGGCCCTACCCACCAGGTGGGTAGGGCCCGTTCGGGCTGGTCCGACGGAGCGTCAGCTCCAGGTGATCAGGCGCTTCGGGCGCTCCAGGATCGCCGCGGTGTCCGCGAGCACCCTGGAGCCCAGCTCCCCGTCCACCAGGCGGTGGTCGAAGGAGAGCGCCAGGGTGGTGACCAGGCGCGGGACGACCTTGCCCTTGTGCACCCAGGGCAGTTCGCGGACGGCGCCGAAGGCGAGGATGGCGGCCTCGCCCGGGTTGAGGATCGGCGTGCCGGTGTCGACGCCGAAGACGCCGACGTTGGTGATGGTGATGGTGCCGCCGGAGAGGTCGGCCGGGGAGGTCTTGCCCTGCCGGGCGACGTCCGTCAACTCACCGAGGGAGACGGCCAGTTGCGGCAGGGTCTTGGAGCCGGCGTCCTTGATGTTGGGCACCAGCAGGCCGCGCGGGGTGGCCGCGGCGATGCCGAGGTTGACCTGCCCCTTGAGCACGATCTCCTGGTTGGCCTCGTCCCAGGCCGCGTTGATCTCCGGGTGGCGGCGGACCGCCGTGAGCAGCGCCCGGGCCACCAGCAGCAGCGGGCTGACCCGCACGCCGGCGCCCAGCTCGCCGCTCTCCTTGAGCTCGCGCACCAGCTTCATGGTCCGGGTCACGTCCACCTGGACGAACTCGGTGACGTGCGGCGCGGTGAACGCCGAGGCCACCATCGCCTGGGCGGTGGCCTTCCGGACGCCCTTGACCGGCACCCGGACGTCCCCCGTGGCGGAGGCCACCGGGACGGCCACGGCCGGCTCCACCTCGACCTCGGCCACCACCGGGGCGGGGGCCGGAGCGGCGGCGGCGTGCACGTCCTCGCGGGTGATCACGCCGTCCTTGCCGGTCGGCGTGACGGTGCGCAGGTCGATGCCCAGGTCCTTGGCCAGCTTGCGGACCGGCGGCTTCGCCAACGGCCGGTCGCCGTCGGCCGGTTCGGCCTGCGCGGGCACCACCACGACCGGGGCCGCGACGACCGGGGCGGGAGCCACGACCGCGACGGCCGGAGCGGCGGCCGGGGCCACCGTGGTCTTGCGGGCCCGGCGCTGCACGGTGCCGGTGCGCGGGCCGTAGCCGACCAGCACCTCCCGGCGCTCCGGCTCGGCGGGCGCGGCCGGCACGGCGGCGGCAACGACGGCCGGAGCCGCCACCGCGACGGGGGCGGCGGCCGGGGCGGGCTCGGCCGCACCCTCGCCGACCGCCACCGAGATGATCGCCGTGCCGACGTCCACCGTGCTCCCGGCCGGGAAGAACAGCTGGTCGACGACCCCGTTGAAGGGGATCGGCAGCTCGACCGCCGCCTTGGCGGTCTCCACCTCGCAGACCACCTGACCGTCCGTCACCACGTCGCCGGGCTTGACGTACCAGGTCAGGATCTCGGCCTCGGTGAGGCCCTCGCCGACGTCCGGCATCTTGAACTCGCGGAGCGAGCGCACCTCTGTGGTCATGGGTCGCTCCGTTCTCAGAAGGCCAGCGCGCGGTCGACGGCGTCGAGCACACGGTCCAGGTCGGGCAGGAAGGACTCCTCCACCCGCGACGGCGGGTAGGGGGCGTGGTAGCCGCCGACCCGGAGCACGGGGGCCTCCAGGTGGTAGAAGCACTTCTCGGTGATCCGGGCGGCCAGCTCGGCGCCCAGGCCCAGGAAGACCGGCGCCTCGTGCACCACCACGGCGCGGCCGGTGCGCTTCACCGACGCCTCGACGGTGGCGAAGTCCACCGGCGAGAGCGAGCGCAGGTCGACGACCTCCAGGCGGCGGCCGTCCTCCTCGGCGGCCGCGGCGGCCTCCTGACAGACCTTCACCATCGGGCCGTACGCGATCAGGGTGGCGTCGGCGCCCTCGCGGACCACCCGGGCGGTGTGCAGACCGATGCCGGCCTCGTCGCCCACCTCGCCCTTGTCCCAGTAACGCCGCTTGGGCTCCAGGAAGATCACCGGGTCGTCCGAGGCGATCGCCTGCTGGAGCATCCAGTGCGCGTCGTGCGCGTTGGAGGGGCTGACCACCCGCAGACCGGCGGTGTGGATGAAGTACGCCTCGTGCGACTCGCTGTGGTGCTCCACCGCGCCGATGCCGCCGCCGTACGGGATCCGGACGGTGACCGGCATCTTCACGTGGCCGAGCGCACGGGCGTGCATCTTGGCCAGCTGGGAGACGATCTGGTCGAAGGCCGGGTAGACGAAGCCGTCGAACTGGATCTCCACCACCGGGCGGTAGCCGCGCAGGGCCAGGCCGATCGCGGTGCCCATGATGCCGGACTCGGCCAGCGGGCTGTCGATCACCCGGTCCTCGCCGAAGTCCTTCTGCAGGCCGTCGGTGATCCGGAAGACGCCGCCGAGCTTGCCGATGTCCTCACCCATGAGGAGGGTCTTCGGGTCGTTCTCCAGCGACTTGCGGAGCGCGTTGTTGAGCGCCTTCGCGACACTGAGCTGCGTGCCCATCAGTGGTTCTCCCCGCCCTCGAAGGAGGCGGCGTACGCCTCGTACTCGGCCCGCTCCTCGTCCACCAGCGTGTGCGGCTCGGTGTAGACGTGGTCGAAGATCAGCGTCGGGTCCGGGTCCGGCATGGTCCGGACGCCCTCACGGACCCGCAGGCCCAGCGTCTCGCTCTCGGCCTCGACCTCGGCGAAGAACGCCTCGTCGGCGATGCCCTCCGCCTCCAGGTGCGCCTTCAACCGGGTGATCGGGTCCTTGGCCTTCCAGGCCTCGGTCTCCTCGTTCGCGCGGTAGCGGGTCGGGTCGTCGGAGGTGGTGTGGGCACCCATCCGGTAGGTGAACGCCTCGACCAGCACCGGGCCCTGCCCGCTGCGGGCGTGGTCCAGCGCCCAGCGGGTGACCGCCAGGCAGGCCAGCACGTCGTTGCCGTCCACCCGGACGCCCGGGAAGCCGAAGCCGGAGGCGCGGCGGTAGAGCGGGATCCGGGTCTGGGTGGTGGTCGGCTCGGAGATCGCCCACTGGTTGTTCTGGCAGAAGAACACCACCGGCGCGTTGTAGACCGAGGCGAAGGTGAACGCCTCGCTCACGTCGCCCTGGCTGGAGGCGCCGTCACCGAAGTACGCGATCACCGCGTCGTCGGCACCGTCCTTGGTGATGCCCATCGCGTAACCGGTGGCGTGCAGGGTCTGCGCGCCGATCACGATGGTGTAGAGGTGGAAGTTCTTCTCGTTCGGGTCCCAGCCACCGTGGTTGACGCCCCGGAACATGCCGAGCAGGTTCAGCGGGTCGACGTCGCGGCACCAGGCCACGCCGTGCTCGCGGTAGGTCGGGAAGGCGTAGTCGCCGGTGCGCATCGCGCGGCCCGAGCCGACCTGGGCCGCCTCCTGGCCCAGCAGCGAGGCCCAGAGGCCCAGTTCGCCCTGACGCTGGAGCGAGGTGGCCTCGGCGTCGAAGCGCCGCACCAGCACCAGGTCGCGGTAGAGCGAGCGCAGCTCCTCCGGCGTCGTGGTCAGCGGGAAGTCGGGGTGCTCGACCCGCGCGCCTTCCGGCGTGAGCAGCTGTACGAGCTCCGGCTCGTCCGTACGCCGGCTGTCAGTGACGGCGGAGGCGGGCTTCTTGCGCGCCCTCGTCGTGCTCTTGACGGTCACGTTCACTCCTCGGTCTGTCCGGCCGCCCGGGGTCGCCGGTGACCGGTCCGGTCACCGCCTCGCAGTGGAGAGCGCGTGGGTGTGCGCACCGACTCTGCTCGGCAGGTGGTGTTCCTTCTCCGACGGCTTCCCTCATGAGAACGTTACCCAGCGGAGCCCCTCGGCGCGTCTGCGCTAGGACGTCCTACTTGTTCCCTGTCAGAACAGCCGCGGGTGTGGCGCGGCTCTCGTCCGTGGTGCCGTCAGGACACCTGCGCACGCTATCCGGGCGCCGGTCTCCGCGTAAGGGGGTAACCGGCATCAATTTCCGGCCGGGGGGATAGGTCTTTCTTGCAGGGCTATGGGAGCATTTGGCCGTGACTGGAAACGGACATATCAGGGTATTCCTTCTCGATGATCACGAGGTCGTACGCCGGGGCGTACACGACCTGCTCTCCATGGAGGACGACATCGAGGTGGTCGGCGAGGCCGGCACCGCGGCCGAGGCGCTGACTCGCATCCCGGCCGTCAATCCCGACGTGGCGGTGCTCGACGTCCGCCTGCCGGACGGCAACGGGGTCGAGGTCTGCCGCGAGGTGCGCTCCCGGCGCCCGGAGATCAAGTGCCTGATGCTGACCTCCTTCTCGGACGACGAGGCGCTGTTCGACGCCATCATGGCGGGAGCCTCCGGGTACGTACTGAAGGCGATCCGGGGCACCGACCTGCTCTCCGCGGTGCGCGACGTGGCGGCCGGCAAGTCGCTGCTCGACCCGGTCGCGACCAGCCGGGTGCTGGAACGGCTGCGGGACGGCGGGGAGAAGGAGGACCCGCGGCTGGCCCAGTTGACGAAGCAGGAGCGCCGCATCCTCGACCTGATCGGCGAGGGGATGACCAACCGTCAGATCGGCAACGAGCTGCACCTGGCCGAGAAGACCGTCAAGAACTACGTCTCCAGCCTGCTGGCCAAGATGGGCATGGAGCGCCGCACCCAGGCCGCCGCCTACGTGGCCAGGCACCAGGCCGACCACCACCACTGAGGCGCAGTTCACCGCAGCTTCACAAGCACATCACTGACAGTATGTCAAGCACCACCTTGCGTCACCACTACGCTCAGGGCACGTGAACCACACCCTCCGCTTCGCGGACGCACCGGCCCGCCCGGACACGGCCGCGCCCCCCGTCGGCACGCTCAGCCCCCCGGTCCCGGACCACGCCCTGACCGGGGTGCTGCGGCGCTTCCGGATCCGGCCCCTGGCCGTCACCCCGGTCGCCGAAGGACTGCTCAACCTCGGCTACCGGGTGGAGAGCGAGACCGGTCCGCACTTCCTCAAGTGCTACGTGGACTCGGCCACCTCCACCCGCCCCGCGATCGCCGCCCAGCACCGCGCCTCCACCGCGCTGGCCGCGCGCGGACTACCCGTCGTCCCCCCGCTGCGGGCGGTCGGCGACCGCACCGTGGTCGCCCACGGCGGCCGGCTCTTCGCCCTCTACCCCTGGGTCGACGGCGTCCACCTGCACGGCACCGAGCTCACCCCGGCCCGCTGCGGCGAGCTGGGCGCCCTGCTCGGGCTGCTGCACGGCGCCCTGGCCGAGGTCTGCCCGCCGGTGGTCCAGCCCGCCGGCCGGCTCTCGGCCGACCCGGCGGAGACCGAGCGGCTGGTCCGCGAACTGCGCGGGCGCGCCCGCTCGGCCCGGCCGCCGGCGCCCTTCGACGCGCTGGCCGAACGGCGGCTGACGGAGCGTCTGGACCTGCTGGACGCGCACGGCCACCGCCGCCCCGCCCCCGAGGCCGCCCCGCCCACCGGCTGGACCCACGGCGACTTCCACGGCCTCAACCTGCTGCACCGCGGCGGCCGGGTGGCCGCCGTGCTCGACTGGGACAAGCTCGGCACCCGGCCCACCGCCGAGGAGGCCGTCCGGGCCGCCACCCTGGTCTTCGACGACCGGCGCACCGGGGTGCTCGACCTCTGCCGGGTCCGCCAGTGGTCCCGGGCCTACCGCGCCACCGGCGCGGCCACCGCCGCCGAGCTGGCCGCCGCCGCCCACCGGGTCTGGTGGGAGCGGCTGAACGACCTCTGGATGCTCCAGTGGCACTACCAGCGCGGCGACCACCGCGCCGACCACCTCTACCCGGGCTCGGCGGGCCAGCTCACCTGGTGGTGCCAGGAGTACGAACAGGTCCTGGACGCCCTGACCAACTGACGCCCGGTCGGCTGACTCCTGGTCAGCCGACCCGCCGTCAGCCGCCGTCGCCGGCCGCCCCGCTGGCACCGGGCGAGGCGCCGCCACCACCGGAGGTGGCCGTCGGGGGCGTGGACGGCGGCGGGTTGGACGAGGCCGTCGACGAGGCCGAGTTGCTCGGCTTGGAGCTCGGCGAGGTACTGGCGCTCGGGCTGGCCGACGGGCTCGGGCTGGCCGAGGGCGACTTGCTCGGACTCGGCGACGGGCTCGGCGAGGGCGACGCCGAGGGCGTGGGCGTGGTCTGGCTGTGCGTACCGGGCGTCGTGGCGGCGCCGGTGCTGCCCTTGGTCGTCGACTTGGTCGACGGGGTGGTCGGCTGCTGCGAGGGGGTCTCCTCCGCCGTGGCCGACGGGGAGTTGGACGTCACCGGGACGGTCGGCGCACCCTTGTCGCCGTTGCCGCTCAGCGCCACGCCGATGCCGGCCCCGGCCGCGGCCATCACCAGCAGCACCCCGATCACCCAGGGCCAGGGCCCGCGGCGGCGCCCGCCGCCCGACGGCCCGTCGGCCGACCCGCCACCGGCTCCCCCGCCCGCGGCGGGGTACGGCTCGGACGGCGTCCGGTACGGCGAGGAGGTCGGGAACGGCATGACCGCGGTCCGCTCGCTGCCGCCGACCGCGCCGAGCGGCTCGGTGAGGGCGGCGGAGCCGTTGGGGGTGTCCTGGAAGCCCGGGTAGTGGCCGGTGTTGCCCGAGCCGGCGGCGGCCAGCCCGGCCGCCGCGGCAGCGGCGGCGGCCGCCCCCGCCGCGTACCCCGCCCCGTCCGCGCCGTGCATCTCGCGGAGCGCGTGCTGCAGGTGGGCGCGGAACTCGTCGGCGCTCTGGAAGCGCTCGTCCGGGTTCTTCGCCAGCGCGCGCAGCACCAGGCCGTCCAGCTGCGGCGGCACCCGGTGGTTGGCCTCGGAGGGCGGCACCGGTGCGTCCTGGACGTGCTGGTAGACCACCGAGAGCGGGGTGTCCCCGGTGAACGGCGGGCGCAGCGCCAGCAGTTCGTAGAGCATGCAGCCGGCCGCGTACAGGTCGGAGCGGTGGTCCACCGCCTTGCCCAGCGCCTGCTCCGGCGAGAGGTACTGCGGGGTGCCCATCACCATGCCGGTCTGGGTCATGGTGGAGGCCTCGCCGGTGAGCGCCCGGGCGATGCCGAAGTCCATCACCTTGACCGCGCCGCCGGTCGTGATGATCACGTTGGCGGGCTTGATGTCGCGGTGCACGATGCCGTGCCGGTGGCTGTAGGCGAGCGCCTCCAGCACCCCGGCGATGATGATCAGCGCCTGGTCGACCGGCGGCGCCTCCTCGTCCACCAGCAGCTCGCGGACGGTCCGGCCCTCGACCAGCTCCATCACGATGAACGGCGTGGACTCGCCGTGCTCGACCTGCTCGCCGGTGTCGTAGACCGCGACGATCGAGTGATGGTTGAGCGAGGCGACCGAGTGCGCCTCGCGGGTGAACCGGAGCCGGGCCACCTCGTCCTGGGCCAGCTCGGACCGGAGCAGCTTGACGGCCACCGTGCGGGCCAGCCGGACGTCCTGGGCCGCGAACACCTCGGCCATGCCGCCCCGGCCGAGCCGGGAGGTGAGCCGGTAGCGGCCGTCGCCGACGGTGCCGAACGGAGCGGCGATCCCCCGGGACGGAGTCGCGGGCCCGGCGGTCGCGGGGATCACGGCCGTCTCGGCCGTCTCGGCGCCGGCCGGAGGCACCCTGGGCGTCTCGTGGCCGTTCTCGTCCTCGCCGTCGCCCGGCCGCTGTGTCTGCGCCATCACTCCTCGCCCCGGGCCTGGGCCCTGTCAGTTGCGTTCCTGGCACGCTACCGCTTCGGCGGCCCGGGTGTGGCGCGGCGGACCCGGTGCGACGGTCAGACCACGGGGGCCACAGGCTGCACCGCGGTGGGCCGGGAACCGACCGTGGTGCCGTACAGGTCCTGCTGGCGCTCCTTCTCCTGCTTGGCCACCACGATCCCGACGATCACCGCGGCCAGCACGATCACGCCGACGATCACGCCGACCACCACCAGCGCGGTGGAGCAGCCGTTCCCGTTGGGCTTCGGCTGGGCGAACTGCGGCGCGAAGGGCTGCGGGCCCGGCCCCTGCTGCGGGAAGGGCTGCGGCGGGAGCTGCTGGTGCTGCGGCATCGGGTACTGCGGCGGCAGCTGCTGCTGCGGGAAGGGGCCGGGGGTGTGCGGGCCGGGAGCGAGCGGGCCCGGCGTGTGCGGCCCGGGGTACTGCGGCGCGGCGGCCGGGAAGGCCGGCGGCGGGGTCTGCGGCCCGTACGCCGGCGCGGGCGTCGGCACGTACGGCTGGTGCACCTGCGGGACGGGGCTGCGCGGCTCGCCCATCAGCGGCGGGAAGGCCACCGGCCCGCCTCCGCCGGCCGAGACCGAGCGCGGGCCCTCGCCGATCACCAGCGGGGTGACGGCCGGGGCGCCCTGGGCCTGGCCGCCCGCGGCCAGGCGCTCGACCTCGGCCCGCATCGCCTCGGCGGTCGGGAAGCGGTGCCCCGGGTCCTTGCGGAGCGCCCGGGCCACCAGCGCGTCCACGCCGGGCCGGACGGCCGGATTGGTCCCGGACGGGGCCGGCGGCTCCTCCTGGACGTGCTTGTAGGCGATCGAGAAGGGCGAGTCGCCGTCGAACGGCAGCTGCCCGGTGAGCAGCTCGAAGAGCATGCAGCCGACCGAGTAGAGGTCGGAGCGGGCGTCCACGCTCTTGCCCAGCGCCTGCTCCGGCGAGAGGTACTGCGGGGTGCCGACCACCATGCCGGTCTGGGTCATCGAGGTGACCCCGGACTGGAGCGCCCGCGCGATGCCGAAGTCCATCACCTTGACGGTGCCCTTGGTGCTCACCATCACGTTGCCCGGCTTGATGTCGCGGTGCACCAGGCCCTGGTCGTGCGAGGCCTCCAGGGCGGAGAGCACCGCACCGGTGATCTTCAGCGCCTGCTCGGCCGGCATCGCGCCGTGCTGGGCGACCGCCTCGTTCAGCACGTCCCGCAGGGACTTGCCCTCGACGTACTCCATGACGATGTACGGCGTGGTGGCGCCGTCCGGGCCGATGTCCTCGCCGCTGTCGAACACCGAGACGATGTTGGTGTGCTGCAGCCGGGCCACCGCCTGCGCCTCGCGGCGGAAGCGCTCCCGGAAGGCCTGCTCCCGGCCGAGCTCGGTGTGCAGGGTCTTCACCGCGACCTGACGGTCCAGCACGGTGTCGTGGGCGAGGTGGACCGAGGCCATCCCACCCTGGCCGAGCAGGTGCCGCAGCACGTACCGCCCGCCCGCCAGTGCGTGGCCGCCGGCGGCGGCGCCGTCCTCGCTCATCTCCCCTGCTTCCCCCTCCGGTGCGGAGGCGCTCCCGGCACTGCCCGGCCCCGGCACCCGGTGCCGGGCTGGACCGGCCCCTGGCCGGCGGCCCACCGGGCCGACGAACAGGGGTCAGGGTATCGGCTCGCCCCGACGCCTCCGGGTGCCGGGGCGCGGCTGTGTCCGAGGTGTGTCCCGGCCGTGAAACTCCGGCCGCGAAGCGTCCCCGGGCCTACGAGTGAGGCCTACAAGTACGGGCCCGAGCGGATGCCGCGGCCGGGCTCCGGCTCCTCCGGCTCCGGGTCGGCGCCGTGCAGGCCGGGCGGCAGCGCGCGGCGCATCTGCTCCAGCTGCGCCCGGGCCGCCATCTGCTGCGCGAACAGCGCGGTCTGGATGCCGTGGAACAGGCCCTCCAGCCAGCCGACCAGCTGGGCCTGGGCGATCCGCAGCTCGGCCTCGGTCGGGATGGTGTCCTCGGTGAACGGCAGCGAGAGCCGCTCCAGCTCCTCGACCAGCTCCGGTGCCAGACCGAGCTCCAGCTCCTTGATCGAGCTGGCGTGGATGTCCTTCAGCCGGACCCGGCTGGCCTCGTCGAGGGGGGCCATCCGGACCTCCTCCAGCAGCTGCTTGATCATCGAACCGATCCGCATGACCTTCGCGGGCTGCTCGACCATCTCGGTCACCGGCAGCTCCCGCGGCTCGACGGCCTCGCCGTCCCCGAACCGCCCGAACCCCGGGCCGGAGCCGGGGGCCGCCCCGACCGGCAGCCCGTCCGGACCGACGATCAGCACCTTCGGGGACTCGTCCTCCGACTGCGACCGTTCGTTCATCGGCTTCGTCATGGTTCCTTCATATGCTTCGTGCGCGGGGAGGGTCAACTGAGGTGCGCCCGGCACCGGCGGACGCCGTCCGGGAGCGGGACCCTGACGGACCATCATGCCGTCAACGGGCCGCTCAGGTGTGCTGATCCCGCCGCGCGGTGCCACCGCCCCTGCCCCGCCCGCGAGCTGACGGCGGGTCGGTCAGCGGCGGCGCAGCCGCAGGCCCACCAGGCCGAGGCCGCAGCCGATCATCGCCAGCCCGGCGCCCAGCGGGAGCTGGAGGTTGGAGGCGTCCGTCCAGCGCAGCGGGGCCGCCAGCCGGACGGCCGCCGGGGTCGGACCGGGCACCGCCGGGGCCGCCTCCGCCGCCGTGGCGTCCAGGGCCTCCACCACCTCGTCCGCCGCACCGTCCTCCCGTCCTGCCCCGGGCGCCGCCGCGGCGGGACGGGACGACGGTGCACCGCGGTGCACCGGGGCGGGCCGCTGGGCGGCCGGGCTCGGCTCCCCGGCGCGGGCGGGTGCCCGGGCGGGGGTGGGGGCGTGCTGCTCCGGGCGGACGGTCGTGGTGGGGGCCGGCGTCCGGCTCGGGCGGGCGGTCGCGGTGGGCACGGGGGTGGGCACGGCAGACGGTGCCGGGGTGCCGGTCGGTACGGCCGCCGGCAGGGCGGTCGGCGCGGCGGCCGGGGTCGGCTCCACGGCGGGCACGGGCGTCGGCTGCGGGCTGGGCTCGGCCGCCGGGGTCGGGCTGGGCGCGGGGGTCGGTACGGGGGTGGCGGCCGGGAGGGTCGTCGGGGTCGGTTCCGGGTCGGCCGGCTCCGGGGGCTCGGGCCTGGCCGGGACGGAGCGGCCCGGGGTGGCCGGCACGGTGACCGGCAGCTGCACGGTCGGCAGCGCGGGCAGCGGGGGTATCTGGACCTGCGGCAGACCCGGCAGCGCCGGGGCGCTCGGGGCTCCGGTGACCGGGAGCACCGCCTGGGCCCCGCCCTGCTCCCCCGCCGCCGACCCTCCGGCGAGCACCAGCGGCAGGGCCAGCCCGGCCACCACGGCAGCCCGGAGCACCGCCGGGACGGGGAGTGCTGAGTACGCGAACGGAAGTGCGGCCACGGATGGAGGTCCTTCCGACGGCCGGCCGCGCGGGGCGCGGGCGGCGGGCGGGAACAGCTCCGCACCAGCCTCACACACCCGGACAATCCAGGCATTACGGGCAGTCCACCGAAGGTCACTCCGAAAACACGGTGCCCGCCGTCAGTGGCGCTTGCGATGATTCCGGCCATGCCCACCCCCGCCGCCCCGACGACCACCCTCCGGCAGGTCACGGTCGAGCACCCGTCGGCCGCCCACGGCCCGGTCGACCACTTCACCGGCGAGTTCGAGACGCACCTGACCGTCTCCATCCCCGCCGCCCGGCTGCCGCGGCTGGAGCACTGGGCCGACGGGGCCGGGCTGAAGGTCACCCACATCGTGCTGGCCCGGGGCCGCACCCGGCACCAGCCGATGCTCACCCTGACCGGCCGCGGCACCTTCCCCGAGCAGCGCGCCGCGGCACTGGCCGCCGCCGCCCGGCTGCGGGCCGCCGGCTTCGCGGTGACCAGGACCAAGATCGAGGCCTCCCCGTGGGCCACCGGCGTCCCGGCCACCGCGGCCGAGGCGGTCCGGCTGGGCCCGGACACCTACTTCGAGCACCACCTCAAGGTCCTGCTCCCGCCCGGCCCCGGCCACGAGGCCCTGGCCGAACTGGCGGGCCGTCACCACGCCCACCTGTCCTGGAACGCCCGCCGCACCGACCGGGACGGCCGCCAGCAGCGCTTCGTCACCCAGCGCTGCCACCGCGTCGGCCTCCCCGAGGCCGGCCGCCGGCTGGCCCGGCTGGCCGAGGCCGTGACCGCGGCGGGCCACCGGATCCTCTCCTCCGAAAGGGAGTTCGTCGTGTACGACGACAACCTCGCCGTGGACCACGGCTGGCTGCCCACCGGGGGCCGGCGGTGACCGGCACCTGGGACTCGTTCGGCTGGGGCACCCCCCACGTCCCCAACCAGCCGCCGAGCGACACCGAACGGCGCGTCAACGGAATCCCCCTGACGCTCCGTCCGGTCGAGGACCCCCGAGCCGCCCAGCGCTCGGTCTTCGACCCCGCCCTCAAGCAGTACCCCAACGCCTACCGGGCCGCCGACCCCCGGTTCACCGACCCGGCCCTGGCCGCACCCTGGCTGGCCGCCCGCCGCCGGGCGATGGACCTGGTGCTGACCGCGACCGCCGACTCCCCGTGGGTGGACTCGCTGGTGCTGCGCGGCAGCGTGCTGCTGCGCGCCTGGTACGGGGCCGACGCCCGGGAGCCCGGGGACCTGGACTTCGTGGTGCTGCCGGTCGACCGCGAGTTCCGCGCCCGGTGGACCGACGAGGTGCTGTCCGGCATCGCGGCGGCCGCCGAACGGACGGCCCGGCAGGACACCGGAGCCGTCCGCTTCGACGCCCGCGAGGCGGTCGCCGAGGACATCTGGACCTACGAGCGGGTGCCCGGGCGGCGCCTGGTCCTGCCCTGGACCGCCGAGGGCCTGCCCGGTGGCGTGGTCCAGCTGGACTTCGTCTTCAACGAGCCGCTCCCCGTCCCGCCCGAGCCGACGGCCGTCCCCGGCCTGGAGCGGGAGCAGTCCCCCGTGCTCAACGCGGCCACCCCCGAGCTCTCGCTCGCCTGGAAGCTGCTCTGGCTGATGACCGACGCCCACCCGCAGGGCAAGGACCTGCGGGACGCCGTCCTGCTGGCGGAGCACGGCCCGCTCCGCCTCCGCGTGCTGCGCGAGGTGCTGGAAGGCAGCGAGGAGTACGGGTACGGCCCGCCGCTCGGGCCCGTCACCCTCGCCGGACTCGGTGAGCACGTCGAGTGGGACCACTTCGTCACCGAGTACCCGGCCTTCGCCGGCCGGGAGGCCGAGCACCTGGAACGCCTCCGGACGGCGCTCGCCCCCACCTTCGCCGAGCTCTCCGCGGAGGGCTGACCGGCCTGGCTCAGGCGAGCAGGACCACCTTGCCGACCTGCTCGCCGGCCTCCACGACGCGGTGCGCCTCGGCGGCCTCGGTGATCGGCAGCTCGCGGTCGACCACCGGCTTCACCACGCCCGCCTCGACCAGCGGCCAGACGTGCTCCCGCACCGCCGCCACGATGGCGGCCTTCTCGGCCAGCGGGCGGCTTCGCAGGGTGGTGGCGGCGACGGCGGCGCGCTTGCGGAGCAGGGTGGAGAGGTCGAGTTCGGCCTTGACGCCGCCCTGGAGGCCGATGATGACGACGCGTCCGTTCACGGCCAGCGCGTCGACGTTCCGCTGGAGGTACTTGGCGCCCATGATGTCGAGCACCACGTCCGCCCCGGCGCCGTCGGTGGCGGCCAGGACCTCGGCGACGAAGTCCTGCTTCCGGTAGTCGATCAGGACGTCGGCGCCCAGCTCGGCGCAGCGGGCCAGCTTCTCCGGGCTCCCGGCGGTCACGATCACCCGGGCGCCGACCGCCTTGGCCAGCTGGATCGCCACCGTCCCGATACCGCTGGCGCCGCCGTGCAGCAGCACCGTCTCGGCGGGGCGCAGGTGCGCCACCATGAACAGGTTGGACCAGACCGTGCAGGCCACCTCTGGCAGCGCGGCGGCCTGGGCCGCCGTCAGGCCCTTGGGCACGGGCAGCAGTTGGCCCACCGGGACGGCGACCCGCTGGGCGTAGCCGCCGCCGACCAGCAGGGCGCAGACCTCCTCGCCGACCGACCAGCCGGAGACCCCGGGGCCGAGCGCGGCGATCCGGCCGGCGCACTCCAGGCCCGGGTACGGGGAGCTGCCGGGCGGCGGGTCGTAGAAGCCCTGGCGCTGGAGCAGATCGGCCCGGTTGACGGCGGTGGCCGCCACCTCGACCAGCACCTCCCCTTCGCCGGGCACCGGATCGGGCACCTCGGCCCACACCAGTGCGTCGGGACCGCCGGGCTGAGGGATCGTCATCGCATGCATACCACCGACCGTAGTGCGCCCGGGGCCGCCCGCCCAGGACCGGACGCGACGGGTCAGGTCCGGGGCACGGCCGGCTGGATGGTGATCACCCGGTCGGTGAGCTGGAGCACCGCCGCCTCCGGGTCGGTGTAGTTGAGCACCCGCCGCCCCCGGACCACCGCCACCACCAGGTCGCCGCACTCGCGCGGGCTGCGGCCCGCCTCGGCCTTGGTGACGGTCCGTTCGACCAGGTCGAGACCGGTGCCGTAGGTGATCAGGTCCTCCATCACCGCCCCGGCGTGCGGGCTGAGCAGCGAGAGGCCGAGCAGCTGCCCGGCCGAACTGGAGCTGGTGACCACCGCGTCCGCGCCGCTCTGCCGCAGCAGCGGGGCGTTCTCGTCCTCCCGGACGGCCGCGACCACGGTGGCCTCCTTGGTCAGCTGACGGACGGTCAGGGTGACCAGCACCGCCGTGTCGTCGCGCTCCGGGGTGACCACGATGCGGCCGGCGTTCGGCACCTCGGCCCGGACCAGGGTCTCGGTCCGGGTGGCGTCCCCGTGCACGCCGGTCAGGCCGTCCCGGCCCGCCTGGTCGATCACCTTGCGCTGCGGGTCCACCACCACGATCTCGTGCTTGCCCACCCCCTGGCCGAGCAGCGCGGCGACCGCGTGGCGGCCCTTGGTGCCGTAGCCGATCACGACGGTGTGCTCCCGCACGGTGGACCTCCGAGGACTCCGCGGGGACGGCCGCCCCTGCGGCGCCGTCACTGCCCGCGACGATACCCACCCGCCGCCCGTCCGGCCGCGACGGCACCCCCGGTGGGCGCGACGCGCCGGGGTGGTGGCGTCCCCGCGGCGAGGGGCCCGCCATCCTTGGGTGATGACTGCCAATCAGCAGCCCGAGCCCACGGGCGACAGCACGTGGTTCCGCCGCCCCCGCGCCGGGGCCGGCCGGGCTCAGGACACCGACGACCCCGGCGGCCGGATCACCCTGCCGTCCCGGCCGCCCCGGGCGCCGCTGCGCCAGGTCTCCGCCCGGCTGCTGCTGGCCCTCCTGGTCCTGGTCTCCACCACCCTGATCGTCTGGCTGGACCGCGCCGGCTACAACGACAACTCCGACGGCGCGGTGGACCTCCTGGACGCCGCCTACTACGCCACCGTCACCCTCTCCACCACCGGCTACGGCGACATCACCCCCGTCAGCCACGGCGCCCGGCTGACCAACATCCTGGTGATCACCCCGCTCCGCGTGGTCTTCCTGATCATCCTGGTCGGCACCACCCTGGAGGTGCTCACCGAACGCACCCGCCAGCAGTGGCGGGTCAGCCGCTGGAAGGACACCGTCCGGGACCACGTGGTCGTCATCGGCTACGGCACCAAAGGCCGCCATGCGGTCGCCGCGCTGCTCGGCCAGGGCTACCCCAAGGAGTCCATCGTGGTGGTCGACCCGCAGCCCAAGGTGGTCGAGCAGGCCGCCCTCGACGGCCTGGTCGCCGTCCGCGGCGACGGCACCCGCTCCGACACCCTGCTCCGGGCCGAACTCCCCCGCGCCGCCCGCGTCGTGGTCTCGCCGCAGCGCGACGACACCGCCGTCCTGGTCACCCTGACGGCCCGCCAGCTCAACCGCCGCGCCACCGTCGTCGCGGCCGTCCGGGAGGACGAGAACGCCCCGCTGCTGCGGCAGAGCGGCGCCGACGTGGTGGTCCCCAGCTCCAGCTCCGCGGGGCGCCTGCTCGGCATGTCGATGCTCAGCCCCAACACCGGCGCCGTCATGGAGGACCTCCTCACCTACGGCACCGGCCTCGACGTGGTCGAACGCCCCATCACCCGCGAGGAGGCCGGCCACAGCCCCCGCGACTCCGACGACCTGGTGGTCGCGGTCGTCCGCGGCCGCAAACTCCTCAACTACAACGACCCCGAAGCCGCCCTCCTCAAACTCGGCGACCGCGTCATCACCATCCAACAAGCCGTCCCGCGCACCTGACGTGGCTACGCCGCTGGGGGCGCGAGGCTCTGCTGATTTGCGGCTCCGCCGCGCGGGCGCGAGTACGGAAGACTGCCCAGCGCTAGATCGGGGCACGTCAGCCAGTTGCACGTGCTGCCGTCCCCCTGCGCGCAGTTCCCCGCGCCCCCGGTGTGGCCACTTTCGCCTGCGCCCCCGTCAGGGGACGGCCAGGGTCTCGGCGTACGAGCCCGGGGGGAGGCCGCCCGGGGGGACGGTGGCGAGGGCGTCGGCGAGGGCCAGGCCGCGGAGCATGGCGGGGCCGTCGAACGGCAGCGGCCGCAGGCCCGCCTCGGTGCGGAGCACCGGCAGCAGCCGGGTGTCCGCGGGGTGGCCGGGCAGCGCCGCGGCGACCGGTTCGCGGCGGGCCGCGGCGGCGGGCCGCCCGGAGCGGGCGTGCAGCAGCGGGAGGGCGAGGGTGAGGAGTCCGGCCACCGCCGCGAGCGGGTTGCCGGGCAGGCCGACCAGGTGGCGGCCGTCGGGAAGGGCGGCCAGCAGCATGGGGTGTCCGGGCCGGACGGCCACGCCGTCCACCAGCAGGTGGGCGCCGACGGCCGCCAGTGCCTCGTGCAGGAAGTCCACCGGCCCGGCCGCCGTGCCGCCGGTGGTGAGGACCAGGTCGGCGGGCGAGTGCCGGACGGCGTCCCGCAGCAGCCCGAAGTCGTCGCCGACCCGGCGGCAGCCGGTGAGTTCAGCTCCCGCCGCCGCCAGCCACGGCGGCAGCAGCGGGCCGAGCGCGTCCCGGACCATCCCGGGCCGGGGCAGCCCCTCGTCCAGCAGTTCGTCACCGAGCAGCAGCAGCTCGACGGTGGGGCGGCGGTGCACCGTCAGCTCGTCGTACCCGCCCGCCGCCGCCAGCCCGAGCACCGCCGGGGTGACCACGGTGCCGGCCGCCATCAGCGCTTCGCCGAGGCGGCACTCCTGCCCGCGCGGCCGGACGTCCTGACCCGGCGTCACCTCGCCGCGCCCGTACAGCTGGCCGCCCTCGGCCCGGCCGTGCTCGCGCCGCAGGACACCGGTGGCACCGGGCGGGAGCTGGGCGCCGGTGGCGATCTCGACCGCCGCGCCGTCGGCCAGCGGGGTGCAGGTGCCGCCGGCCAGCAGACGGCCCGTCAGCCGCCACGGGCCGGGGCCGGCCACCGCCCAGCCGTCCATCGCGGAGGTGTCGAAGGCGGGCAGGTCGGTCAGCGCCGTGAGGGGTTCGGCCAGGGTGCGGCCGAGCGCCGAGCGCAGCGGCAGCCGTTCGGCCGGGGACGGGCGGCCGCCGGCGGCCCGGGCCGCCGCGCGGGCCTCGGGCCAGGCGCAGTGCTCCGAGGTGGCGGACACCGACGGAGCGGCCAGCAGCCCGTCCGGCAGATCGAAGACGCCCTCGCCCCGCCGACCGCCACCGTCCGACGTCACGTCACTCCCCGTCCCCTCAGCCATCGGTACGTCCCGCGACAGGTCGAACGGCTCCGCCGCGGCCTCGGGGGCGACGGCGGTCACGGCTGGCGCTCCTGCTCCGCCGCCCAGCGCTCGGCGAGGGCTGCGGCGCGGACCCGGGCCCGTTCGACGGCCTCGGGGCCGCCGCCCTGCTGGGCGGCGGCGTAGCCGACCAGGAAGGCGGTCAGCGGGGCGGCCGGGCGGGCCACGCCGTGGGCCACCACCCGGGCGAGGTCGAGCAGCCCGACGGTGTCCACCGCCAGGTCGATGCCCAGCTCGGCGGCGGCTTCGGCGATCCAGTCATCCAGCGTGCGCTCCATGGCCCCCATGCTGCCCGATCCACCCGTCCCGTCCCGGTTCCACCCCGTGACCCTCGCGAGTCGGTTCGCTCACCCGGCGGACCGGCGCGCGGTGAGGGGGTGTCAGCCCCGGTCGCCGGCCCGCAGCCGCCGCTCGGCCCGGGCCAGGTCGTCCCAGGTGTCGCAGTCCAGCGCGGTGGCGTCCGGATCGGGCAGCCGGTGCAGCCGGAGCGGGCCGAGCAGGCGGCGCAGCGGCAGCCCGGCCGGGGGGCCGAGCGCGTCGAGGGAGGTGCGCAGGGCGGCCGTCCGGTAGGCCCCGGCCAGCGGCTGGTCCCGGCCGTCGGCGTCGACCAGCAGGACGCCGTCGTGGCCGCCGAGGCCGTCCAGCAGCCGGCCGACCGCCGCCCGGTCGAGGAACGGCAGGTCGGCCGCGAGCAGCAGCACCACCTCGGCGGTCACCTCCGCCAGCCCGGCCGCGACCGCGGCCACCGGCCCGCCGCCGGGCGGCCGCTCGCGGCACCACCGCAGCCCGCCGCGCTCGGTCGGCCGCTCGGGACCGACCACCACGGTGGCCGCCGCGTCGGGGCAGGCGGCGAGCACCCGGTCCAGCAGGGTCCGCCCGCCGACCCGGAGGGCGGGCTTGTCCGCCCCGTCGAGCCGCCGGGCGGCACCGCCGGCCAGCACCAGCGCGTCATGGAGGATCGGACGGACCGTCATACGGCCAGTATCGGCCCCGCGCTCACGGATCCTCGACGATCTCCGCGTCCACGATCCCGTTCTCGTGCCCGTTCTCGTGCCCGTTCTCGTGCCCGTTCTCGTGCCCGTTCTCGTGCCCGTTCTCGTACCTACCCGGCTGGCCGGTCTCCTCCGCCGCCACGGGCACCGCCGCCGCGTACGCCGCCACATTGGCCGCCGCGCTGAGCTCCAGCAGCGCCGGCTGGGTCAGCCCGCCGTACCGCTCGTTGACGGCCGCGGCCAGCGCCTCGGCGTCGTCCCGGTGCTCGGCGAAGGCGGCGTCGAAGTCCCGCAGGTAGGCGTTGGTGAAGGCGAGCACCCGGGAGGCGTCGTCGTCCGCGCCGGGCGCCCGGTGGCCGGCGATCACCCGGTCCGCGCCGAGTTCGGCGATCCGGGCCAGGTTGGCCCGCCACTCCTCGCGCCGGGCCGGGTCGGTGTCGGCGGTCCAGACGTGGGTGCCGTTGTAGACGAAGTCCCCGGCGATCACCGTGCGGATGCCCGGCAGGTGGACCACCGTGGAGCCCTCGCAGTCGGCCTGGCCGAGGCCGAGCACCCGGATCAGCTGACGGTCGATCATCAGCGGCTGCGGCAGCAGCGGGGCGGGCAGCAGGGGGTTGTCCGGGATGTCGGCCCCGTAGACCGGCTTCCACTGGGCGACCTTGGCCGCGACGGTGGCGGCGATCCCGGCCACCACCGGGGGTGCGGCCAGCAGCTGGGCCCGGGGGAAGAGCCGGAGCACCTCCTCCGCGCCGAAGTAGTGGTCGGGGTGGTGGTGGGTGATCACCACGGCCAGCAGCTGCCGCCCCTTGCCGGCCACCCACTCGGCGAGTTCGCGTCCGGCGCCGCGGGTGAGCTGGGCGTCCACCAGGATCGCGGTCCGCTCGCCCATGATCAGGCTGGAGGTGGCGAAGAAGGCGGTCTCGGGGCCGGTGAAGACCTCGACCGTCAGCGGGACCGGCGGCGGCCCCTGCTCCGCAGACAGCCCGGAAGCTCCGAACGCTCCGGACGCCCCGGAGACCCCCGACGCCCCGGACGGCCCCGGCTGCTCAGACTGGTCCGGCGTCACATCGGCTCCCTGATCGGCGTGGTGGGCCGTCTCCGGCCCCCGTACCGCCAGCTTGGGAGGTAACCGGGCCTTTCGCCGGGTAGGCACGCCCAGGTGAGTGATCGACCACATGCCGGAGGCCCGCCCTGACGGTGCGTCAGGGCGGGCCTCCGGGAGGTGCTACTTCTTCTTGCCCTTGCCGGTGAGCTTCTGCACCCGGGAGCCGATGCCCCAGGCGGTGACCCGCCAGAGCGCCTCGACCACGATGCTGCGGCTCATCTTGGAGGCACCGAGCTCGCGCTCGACGAAGGTGATCGGCACCTCGCTGACCTTGTAGCCGGCCTTGACGGTGCGCCAGGCCAGGTCGACCTGGAAGCAGTACCCGGCCGAGGCGACCTGGTCCATGCCGAGACCCTCCAGGGTCTCCTTGCGGAAGGCGCGGTAGCCGCCGGTGACGTCCTTGATCGGCACGCCGAGCATCAGGCGGGAGTAGGTCGAGCCGCCGCGCGAGAGCAGCAGGCGGGACTTCGGCCAGTTGACGACCTTGCCGCCGGTCACCCAGCGGGAGCCCAGCACCAGGTCGGAGTTGCGCAGCGCGGTGAGCAGGCGGTGCAGCTCCTCCGGCTGGTGCGAGCCGTCGGCGTCCATCTCGACGAGGACGTCGTAGCCGTTGTCGATGCCCCAGCGGAAGCCCGCGAGGTAGGCGGCCCCGAGGCCTTCCTTGCCCTTGCGGTGCATCACCTTGATGTGGTCGTCGTCGGCGGCCAGCTTGTCGGCGATGTCGCCGGTGCCGTCCGGGCTGTTGTCGTCCGCGACCAGGACGTGGACCTCGGGGACGGCGGCGCGGACTCGGGAGGTGATCCGCTCGACGTTCTCGGCCTCGTTGTAGGTCGGGATGATTACGAGCACCTTGCCGAGGTCGGCGAAGGTGCTCTCCTGGTCAGCGGCGGTCACGTCTGAAGCCTTTCGGAATGCAGCGGGGGGAAACGCAGCGGGCCCGCGCGTCCGAAGATGCCAGGACGGCTGAGCGCGTGCTGGTGCAGAGCCCACAGAACGAAGAAGACGTCTGAGAATGCGCATGCTACCCCGGGCCGGTGCGTGCGCCATCCTCCGGGCCACCTGCGGACTCGGTACGGGGCCCGTGAACAGGTAGTCTCCTGGACATCCTGAACACCCGTGGGTCGCGAAGCAAACCGTTCGCTCGCGCCCGGACGGCCGCCCGCCACGCCTCCTCTCGCGTCGGAGGGCAACCGCCGCAGCCGGAGCCCTGCCCGCGCTGGTGTCGACCGAACAGTGTGGAGTGCCAGTCCGATGCGGGACCTGAAGCAGCTGGTGAAGGCGTACGACGTCCGGGGTGTGGTGCCGGATCAGTGGGACGAGGTGCTGTCGCGGGCGTTGGGTGCGGCATTCGTGCGGGTGGTGGGTGCGTCGGCGATCGTGGTGGGTCATGACATGCGCCCGTCGTCGCCGTCGTTGACGCGGGCGTTCGCGGAGGGTGCGGCGGCGTCGGGTGCGGACGTGGTGGAGATCGGGCTGTGCTCGACGGACCAGCTGTACTACGCGTCGGGTTCGCTGGACCTGCCGGGTGCGATGTTCACCGCCTCGCACAACCCGGCGCGGTACAACGGGATCAAGCTGTGCCGCTCGGGTGCGGCGCCGGTGGGCCAGGACACGGGCCTGTCGGAGATCCGTGAGCTGGTGGAGTCCTGGACCGCCGCGGACGACACGATCACGGTGCCGGTGCTGGACGTGAAGCCGGGCACGATCTCCTCGAAGGAGACGCTGCGTGGCTACGCCGATCACCTGCTGGGTCTGGTGGACCTGTCGGCGATCCGTCCGCTGAAGGTGGTCGTGGACGCGGGCAACGGGATGGGCGGTCACACGGTTCCGACGGTGTTCGACGGTCTGCCGCTGGACGTGGTGGAG
>NZ_JBVJLD010000078.1:0-28229 GCF_055584905.1 Kitasatospora sp. NPDC088742
CCCGCGGAGCGGGTTCCTTCGAGCCTTCGGCTCTTCGGACCGCCAGCGCTCCGCGCTGGGCCCACGCTCCGCGTGGGCTGGACCCGCTCCGCGTGTCTGCCTCTGCGCTTCGCTTCGAGGCAGCCGGCGCTTCGCGCTCGGCTTGCTGCTGCGCCGCTTCGCTTTGCAGCACTGGGGGTTGATGGTGTGTTGGATCGGGTCGGCGACCGTTCCGCTTCGCTTCTCGGTCGCTTGTCGACGGGTCTGGTGGGTGCTTGGCCTCAGGGGGTCTCACTGGAGAGGGGCGGTGCTTCCTTCGTTGGAAGTTTGGTGTTTCCGGGTGGTGGGCTACTGGCTCTCTGGGAGGTTGGGGGTGGTGTCGGTGTGCCAGTCGGGGCCGAGGTGGTGCTCGATCAGTTGGCTTTGGGCCTGGCCGAGTTGGGCGTGTCGGTGCTTGGTTCGGAGCTTGGCGAACCAAGGTCCGAGCATCACTCGCTCGCCGTCGACCGTGATCCATTCTCGGGCTCCGGGAAAGCGGCTCTCTTGGTCGATGAACAGGAGCAGGAGGGTGAGGGTCTGGGCGAAGGTGCGGCGTGCTCGCTTGGGTGCTGCAGGGGTCGGGTTCTTGGGTGCGAGGCCGAGGTTGGTGAGCAGTGTGCGCTGGCCGGTGGTGAGGGTGTGCCAGTTGGTGTGCTGGCGGCGGAGCCAGGTGCCTGCTTTGACGGTGCCGATGACGGTGTCTTCGGTGACTTCCTCGGGGTCGCGGCCGGCGTGCAGGTAGGTGCGGAGCGCGCCGTACTTGCGGGTCCAGTCGGGGCCATGTGGGAGCTGCCATTGCGGGTCGAGTGTGTCGAGTTCGGCTCGGCGTTGTGGGCTGAGCTGTCCGCGGGCGGCTTGGGAGCGTTGTTCTGCGAGGAAGGTGCCGGCCGGTTCGCGGGCGGGGATGGCGAGGTGTCCGTGGCGCTCCAGGTACTGGCGGGCGGTGGTGATGTTGCTCTGCCAGGCCGCTTCGTGGGTGTTCCAGATCATTCCGAGGGCGTCGAGTTCGGCGATCCAGTCGGGGGTGGCGTCGAGTTGCCCGGTGTGGCGGGCGTCGCGTTGGCCTTGGACGAAGGCTCCGGTGGCGAAGCCGTACGGGTCGATGTACTCGCCGGGGACGGCGAGGTGTCCGTGCTCGTCGCGGAATGCCTGGAGGGAGGCGAGGCCCTGGCGGCGTGCGCGGCTCATGGGGCCGGCGGGGTCGAAGGCCACGATGTCCATCGCGCGTGCGATGGCTTCGGGGTTGGTGTTGTAGTCGAAGTGCCAGTGGGTGCTGATGAGCGAGCTGGTCTCGTTGGGGAGGCGGTGTGCGCGGTTGGGCAGGCGGTCGGTGATGCGGTGGTCGTGGCTGCGCAGGGCGGCGGCGATGGCCCAGACGGGCTCGTAGGCGCTGCCGAGAAGGTCGGTGGGGTCCGCGCCGGGGGCGATGTAGGCGGGGATGACGAGGCTGGAGACCTTGCCGCTGCCAGCGGGCTTGCGCAGGGCGCGGCCGAGGGCCTGGACGCAGCGGACGACGCTGTGGGTGGGGTCGGCGAAGACGACGGCGTCGATGCTTCGGATGTCGATGCCTTCGGCCAGGAGCTTGGCGTTGGTGAGGACCGCGCAGGGGGCCTGTCTGAAGGCGGCGAGGATGTCGCTGCGTTGTTCGGGGGTGTGCTCGCCGTGGATGGAGGCCACGTGGGGGGTGATGGGTGGCCTGTGTTCGGGTGGGAGGCGGCGCAGGGTGTGGGGGAACTCGGTGGCGAAGCGGTTGGCGGCGTCGACTTCGTTGAAGTAGACGAGGACGTGGGTGAGTTGGTGGTCGGTGATGGATTTGGCGATGGCCAGGTGGAGGGCGGTGGTGCGTTGGGCGTCGGTGTGGGTGGTGGTCTGGTTGAGGTGGGTGCGCAGGTGGTGGTCGGTGATGGTGGGGATGAGGACGCGGTAGTCGGCCAGGACGCCGTCGGTGATGGCGGTGGGCAGGTCGTAGTCGTGGACGCGGCGGCCGAAGACGGCGGTGTCGGTCATGGAGTGCGCGGTGGTGGCCGGTGCCTGGGCGGTGGGCTTGGTGCGTTGGGCGTGGCGTTGGGTGTCGGGGGTCTGGATGTGGGGGCTGTGCCAGGAGCGCGGGGTGGCGGTGAGGTAGAGGCGGCGGTCGGTGCGGATGCGCTGGGCGTCGTGGATGAGTGTCCAGGTCTTGTCGGCCTGGCCGGAGACGCGGTGGGCTTCGTCCATGATCGCGAGGTCGAAGGGGCGGCCGGTGCTTTTGAGTTGGGCTTCTTCGATCTTGTTCAGTGAGGCGTAGGTGGTGAAGACCGTGAGCGTGTCGGCCTCGTTGATGAGTTTGGCGAGGGTGAGGACGTCTCCGGTGCCGGCTACCCGTGCGGTGCGCAGGCCGTCGTGGGCGGCGGTGTCCATGGAGGAGAACGCGATCATGGGCTCGTGGCGGTGGTCTGCGCGCCAGGCGAGAGCGGTCTGGGCGAGGAGGTCGAGGGTGGGGAAGACGTTGAGGACCAGGCGGGCGCGGAGGTTGCCGGCGATGCGGATCGCGGTGAGCGTCTTGCCTGTTCCGCAAGCAGAGGTGATGAGAGCGCGGGTGCCCTTGAGGCGCAGTTCGCGGGTGGCGGCCTGGATCGCTGCTGTCTGATGGGGACGGGGTTCGAGCCGGGGGCGCGTGGTGCGGGGCGCGGTGGGCTGGTTCATGAGGGGCCGCCGGCTGGGTTGAGGGTGGGGCTGGGTGGTTATCTTGCAAGTTTGGTCGTAACGGTAGCGGGCCTTCTGCTGGGTTGGTGGGAAGGTCGGCGCGGGCCTCGGGGCTGGTCTGCTGTGAAGGTTCGGGTACCGATGGTGCGGCCGGGGCTGTATCACCCCGGCCGCACAGGTTTGGCCACGTGGCCTGGCGGCCTGCCATCTCGAGGTCCTTGCGGGGCCGTGGCGCGGTGTGCGTCGGCGTGGGGAAGCCGCTAGGTGTTTGGGGTGCTGAGGGTCAGCGGATGAGCTTGTGGAGGACCGGAACGCTCACTCCGGTTCCGGTCAGACCGGCCAGGATCGCGCTTGCCGCCGGAGTGCCGCTCCAGTAGGTGAGCGTGCCGGCGGTGAGGCCGATGAATGCGGCGGCCAACAGCACGAGGGTGGCGTGCGCGCTCAGCAGCGGCTGCTCAGGGGCCTCTTGGGACGCGGGGGTCGGGGGGTTCGGGTTCATGTTCTTCTCCGTCGGATCAACCAGTGTGCTGATGCCGGGTTCTGACGCTGCAGTAGTGGCCCGGGCTTGTGGGGAGCAGGGTGGAGTGGGCTCTGGTTGTCTTCAAGCGAACTGTGCATCGTCGCAGGTAGAGTCCGGACAATTGGTGGGTTGTCCGGGGACGTCCTGGATGGTGGGTGGCCTGCCCTGGGGTGTGGGGGACGTGCGTGTCGGGGCAGAGGCGGGGTGGAAGGCCGTGGGGGCCGATCCAGGCGCAGACGGCTGAGGCCAGGGTGCTGGCGGATTTCTTGCGGGCGCAGGTGGATGCCAGTGGGCTGACGATGACCGCTGTCGCGGAAAAGATCAACTATTCGCGTTCGCAGACGGGGAGTTTCCTGGCCGGGCGGGTTCCGGAGTGGGAGTTCGTTGCGTCGTTGGTGCGTGTCACCGTGCGGGAGCCGCGGTTGCGCGAGCGCCGCTTGGCCGAGGCGGAGGAGTTGCTGCGGGCTGCCCGCAGCCCTGCTGAGGGCTTGTCGCTGGGCCAAGGGGGCGGGGTGGGGGCGGCTGGTGAGCTTGAGCGGGCACGGGTGCGGCAGGTGGAGACCTACGACCGGTTGACGAGGGCTTTGGAGCGGCAGGTCGCGCTGCAGGAGACGGCGCGTAACTCGGCGCAGTTGGTGATGGTGTTGTTGACGATGATCGGCACGCTGCAGGGGCGGGTGCGGAGCCTGTCAGCGGAGCGGGACCGGTTGCGGGGGCGTTCCGATCATCGGCGGGCGTTGGAGGAGACGCGGGGCAGGCTTGCGCGGGCGTTGGATCAGGAGCGGCGGGCCCGTGAGGAGTTGGAGCGGGCACAGGAGAAGCAGCGGCAGGCCGAGGACCTCGCTGTGCGGGTTCAGGAGCAGGTCGAGGCCCTGACGGCCGAGGTGGACCGTCTGCGGGGTGAGGCCGCTGAGTCCCGTGCTGATGATGTGGGCGAGCCCGGTGCCGAGGGGCTGGAGGTCATCGGTGAGACGGAGGACCCCCAAGGGGACGACATCGATCAGGCCTTGGCCCGGGCGGTTGCCGTCAACGACGCCGACGACCAGACGCTGCAGCGCATCACCGACGAACTCTCGGACCAGGATGCCGCGGCCACGGAGCCTGTGGCCGAGGGCGGTGACGACTGGCGCGACGAGCCGGCAGTGGAGATTGTCCCGGACAACCCCGCGACCAGCACTGTCGCCGCGGACATGGCCGAGACTTGCCCAGCGCACGGAGTCGGCGCAGACGCGGATCTGACCCCCGAGGCACTGACCCGGCGCTACCACAACGCCCTGGCCATCTCCAGGTCGGGTGAGTCGAAGCAGGCTGCCGCGCTGTTCTCCGACCTCGCCTGGGACTGCGCCGCGGTGAGCGGTGAGGACCACCCAGGCACCCTGCGGGTTCTGCATGCACTGGGGGTGTGTCTCGGGGAGTCCGGCGAGGTGGAGCAGGCTGCCGAAGTCCTTGGTGATGTCACTGCGCGGCGCTCCCGGGTATTGGGGGCAGGGCATCCCGACACTCTGACTTCCCGTCACCACCACGCCGTCCACCTCGCGAAGGCTGGCAGGCCGGGCGAGGCTTCCAAGCAGTTCGCCCGACTGGCCCGCGACTGCGCCGAGTTTCTGGGACCCCGTCACCCTGACACTCTGACAGCCCGGTACGACCATGCCTTTCATCTGGGCAAGGCCGGTCTGTCGGCCGACGCCAGCGAGCTGTTCGCCCGTCTCGTCAGGGACTACGAACGTCTTCTGGGCCCCGACCAGCCGCAGAGCCTCAAAGCCCGGTACAACCATGCCGTCACTCTCCGGAGGGCGGGCCGTCCGGGAGAGGCGTCAGGGATGTTCTCCGAGCTGGTCTCGGACTGTGTACGGGTCCTGGGCCCTGACCATCTCAACACTCTGCAGTGCCGTCACGGCTACGCCACCAGCCTGGCTGAGGCGGGCGATCATTCCGCGGCCTGCGCGATGTTCAAGGCGCTCGTAGGTGGTCGTACCCGGGTTCAGGGGCCCGATCACGCCGAGACCCTGACAGCGCGTCACCAGCACGCGCTGTACCGCGGCCTCTCCGGCTTCGCGGGCGAGGCTGCCGAACTGTTCGCCGGCCTTGCCCGGGACCGAGCTCGGACGCAGGGCCCGGAGCACCCGGACACCTTGACCGCCCGTCACCACCAAGCTCAGTTCCTCGAGGCGGCCGGTGACCACCTCAAGGCCAATGGCCTGTTCACCGAACTCGTCCGTGACCGCATCCGGGTACTGGGGCCTCTGAACCCCGACACCCTGGCCAGCATGTTCAGCCACGCATCCGCGCTCACCGCCCTTGACACCCCGGGTGAAGCAGCCGAGATGTACGCCAAGGTCGCGCGGGCACGGGCGAAGGCCTTGGGCCCGGAGCACCCGGACACTCTGACAGCCCGTCACCGTCACGCCGAATGCCTGGAACGAGCAGGACGACCGGAGGAAGCCGTGACGGCGATGGCCGAAGTCGTCCGCGCCCGCGTTCGCGTTCTTGGAGTCAAACACGCCGACACCCGGGCCAGCCGGGGTGCCCATACCGCCATGCTGCGCGCGACGGGCAAGGGCCCGGGGCGCTGACGGGCGCCATGCCGACGTGAGGTGGGCCGGCCCTGCCTGGTCAGGCAGGGCCACCCAGCCCTGCTGTCCGGCCTGCCGGTTCGGGTGGGACAGGCCGGACAGGGGTGGTCAGCCGCCGGCTTCGGGAAGCCGCCGCTGTTGCGCCACCTGATCGGGATTCAGCTCCTCCCGTTCGTGTGGGTTGGACGGTGCCGCTTCGTGGCTGGGCGCTGCCATGCGCCAGGAGGAGTAGAGGCCACCGAGTGCGATGGTGATGCTGGCCAGGGACTCGGGTGGTGTGCCGAGAGCTACGAGGGTCACCCCGGTGGTGAGCACGGCCGCGAGCGCTGCGAAGTCATATTTGCGGGGTAGCGGCGGGCGCTGGGCCATGGTGGCTGGGCTCCTTGTGGAGTGGGGGGTTGGTGTTGATCTCCAGAGTGCAGTGTGGGGTGCCGCTGCGGTAGAGTTTTCTCAAACGATCGAGAAAACTGTTGAGAATGGGAGAAAACAGGAGTGGTGCCACCACGTGCGGCGGGCCGCGGAGGCCGTCCTCCCAACGACCCGCGCAGCACCTCCGAGGCGGAGAAGCAGCTGGTCCTCTTCCTTCGCCATCTGCGCGACGAGGCGGGCCTGACGGTCAATCAGATCCACCTGCGGCTGCCCGATAAGATCGCCAACAGGAGCAAACCGGGGGCCTCGACCCTCCACAAGCGCCTCGGCGGGACCCTGCTACGCAACAACATGAGCCTGGTCAACGCGGTGATCGCCGTCTGCGTCACTGATCCCGAGGAGGCCCGGGCAGCCCAGAAGAAGGCGTCAGTCCTGACCGCGACCTCCTGGGCACAAGACACGGGGCCGGCTTCCCCAGTTCCCTCGGGGGACAACAGGACGGTCGAGGACTGCAGGCTTCACCTGTCGAAGCTGGTGACCGTGCAGGAACAGCTGCTGGAGGCCAATACCGCTCTCGCCACTGCACTGCAGGGCCAGGCCGAGGCTGAGGCCGCACTGGCCATGCGCCAAGGTTCCGGCGAAGCCGCACTCGCCGCCCTGGAGAAGAAGCTCCTCCTCACCACGGGCCAGCGGGACGCCGCTCTCCAAGCTGCTGAGGAGGGGCAGCGCCGGATCTCGGCCCTGGAGGCGCTGCTGGCAGCCGCGCAACGCCGTCAGCACGTTGAGCGCCTCGCAAGCCCGCCCGAGCAGACGTCCCACGCAATCGCCCCAGCAAGCACGGGCGAGGACCATGAGATGACCGCGGTGCGGCAGGAGCTGACGCGTCTGGACCCCGGCGGCCAGCGCACGACCGCCCTACTGGCCGAAGCGATGGAGCGCCTCCTCGACGGAGAACACACCGGACGCTTCCGGTGGGACAGCCTAAGCCAGAGCGAGAAGCGGATGACCGGGCAGTTGGTTGCAAACCTCCTACAGCACGACTTCCGCTTCGAACACGGCAGCTCGTCCGACTTCGTGATCGCCGGCACCGAAGTGGACGTGAAGGTCTCGACCAAAGCGCAGTGGATGATCCCGCCGGAAGCCATCGGCCGTCTGTGCCTGCTGGTCACCCTCAACTCCGACATCGGCCTGTGGAGCCTCGGCCTCCTCCGGGCGACACCCGACGTCCTGACACAAGGTGGCAACCGGGACGGCAAGCGGGGGCTAAGCACTGCGGGACGCAAGGCGATCACCTGGATTCACCACGAACTCTCCCTACCCACCAGCGTGCTGACGACCCTTCCGCAGCAACAAGTAACTCAGATCCTCTCCGCCACCACCGGGCAGCGCCGACTGGAGAACCTGTTCCGCACGGCACAGCACCAGCCGGTGCGCCGTGCCGACATCGTCACCGCCACCCGGCAGCACGACGCACCCAAGCGGGTCCGCGACGCCCGCCGAAGGCTCGCAGAGGACGGCATCATCGTGCTCGGCCACCTGGGCGGACACACTCAGATCGCGCGGGACCTGGGGCTTCCCGTCCCGGAGAGGGACACCTGGGTGAGCGCACGCCTGGTCCCCGCCGAGGAAGAGGACACCACCGCCCGCACCACCCTCATCGACGGCACCCCATGGCGACTCGCCCACCCCGACGACCCACCCACCCCGCTGAACCCACCCGGCCCGCTACCCACGCGGTAGAGAACCAACAACCAGCCCCCAAGCCCGGACGGGAGCGCCGGCAGTGCGCGTGCCCTGATGAAGCGCGATGAGGATCCGCTCGGAAAACCCGCCCTGCGGTCCGACAGGTTTTCTGTACGACGGGCACGCGACCGAACAGATACCAATTTCGTACCTGCCCAGGAAGGCACCCGCCCGGCCTACCCACGGCCAAGGCGCACGCTGACAGGCCCCGCGTCCTCCTCCTCGGTCTCGCTACCGCTGTGGCCTCAGCGACCCACTGCCCCGTCAGCCTCGGTCCGGGAGTGTCAACTTAACGGCTGATCTTGGTTGTTGGGTGGGTCAGCGGGTGGTCGGGGTGAGGCGGCCGTCGAAGGCGATCTGGAAGGCGTTCAGTGGTGCCTTCCAGCGCATGGTCCACTTCTTGCGGCCCTTGCCGGTCGGGTCCAGCGACATGAGGGCCATGTAGACGCATTTCATCGCGGCGGCCTCGTTCGGGAAGTGCCTGCGGGCGCGGACGGCTTTGCGTATCCGGGCGTTCGCGGACTCTATCGCGTTCGTGGAGCAGATCACCTTGCGGATCTCCACGTCGAAGGAGGGGAAGGGCACGAACTCGGCCCAGGCGTCCGACCACAGCTTCACGATCGCCGGGTACTTCCGGCCCCAGGCTTCCTGGAACTCCAGGAACCGCTCCATCGCGGCGTCTTCGCTTGGGGCGGTGTAAACCGGCCGCAGCACCTTGGCGATCTTGTCCCAGTCCTGGCGGGCCGCGTAACGGAAGCCGTTCCGCAACAGGTGGACCACGCAGGTCTGGACCACGGTGCGGGGCCAGACGGTCTCCACCGCGTCCGGGAGGCCCTTCAGCCCGTCGCAGACCAGCATCAGAACGTCCTCCAGGCCGCGGTTCCTCAGCTCGGTGAACACGTGCAGCCAGTACTTCGCGCCCTCACCGCCGTCGCCGGCCCAGATCCCCAGGATGTCGCGGTGCCCCTCGGTCGTCACGACGTAGACGGGCCGGTTGGCGACCTGCCCGTCCCTGATCTTGACGTTGATGGCCTCCACGAACAACACCGGGTAGACGCTGTCCAGCGGGCGGCTGGCCCACTCGGCCATGCCCTCCATGACCTTGTCCGTGATCGTCGAGACCGTCTGCTTTGGAGACCTCCGCACCATAGACCTCGGCCAGATGCGCGGAGATCTCCCCATGGGTGAGGCCCTTCGCCGACAGCGACAGCACCATCTCGTCCACCCCGGACAGGCGCCGCTGCCGCTTCCTGACGATCTGCGGTTCGAACGTGCCGGCCACGTCCCGGGGCACCCTGACCTCGACCGGACCGACATCGGTCAGCACCGTCTTCGCCCGGGTCCCGTTACGACTGTCGCCGCTGCCCCGTCCCTCGGCATCGTGCTTCTCGTACCCGAGGTGATCGGTGATCTCGCCCTCCAGGGCCGACTCCAGCACCCGCTTGGTCAGCATCCGCAACAGGCCACCCTGCCCGGTCAGTTGCAACCCCTCCGACCGGGCCCGGTCCACCAGCATCGCGATCAACTGCTCATCCGACGCGGCCTGCACGGCCGGCTCCGGCCGCTCCTCAGCAGGGCCGAACCCAACAGCGGTGTCCATCATCTGGCGTCTCTCCTTGATCAGCAGATCCGCCGTTGATTAGACACTCCCGGCGCACCACTGCACAGGGCGTGTCTGTTGACACGGGGAGCCGCTAGAGTCGGAGTTGTCCACGGGGTTCCGCCAGTGGCGGAGCCCCGGCCTGGACAGCACGAAGGGCCGGCCCCTGGAAGAGACGGCCCTTCGCGCGATCGTGTTGCTGGAGTAACCCGAGGCTTGGACCCCTGGCAGGGGGTCCGAGCCTCCTCCGCTTACATCACCCAGTGCTCGACGAGCAGGACGAGCAGCGCCACGGTGAGGTGGATCAGAAACAGCCTGACCCACTCCTCCGGAGTTCCCCAGCGGTTGTTGCCGTTAGGCATGTAACCGCCCCTTGTACAAGGCGTGGACCCGCCGATCAGCGGGCCCCTACCGCCGCTGGCAGCGGCGGAAGTTGAGGAAACAGGTACCACTCTAGTGGGGCCAGCGGACACGGCTGTAAAGCGGGGAAGATTGCAGGTCCGAGGGGGTTCCTCGTGATCAGGGTGCGACAGGCGAACCACCCGTCCCTGCGAACAGGTCTGCCGAGTTCGACGGGAGCCGGGTCGGTCCCGACCCGGCCGCGCCATAAGGCACCTGACGACACGCCAGGCCCTCAGCGCACCGCTCGCCACGCCGACGGGCCCTTGGCTACGCCGACCGCCAAAGCAGTTGCGACTAATCCAAGTGGATCTCGCCAAGGACGTTGAACAGACTCCGCACAAATTCATTCGGGCGAAGGCTCCGCCCAAGACGGCAGCGGGGCCCAGCCGACTCGGCCGGGCCTTGGGAGGACGTTGCCGCAGCCGGCCCTGAGAAGACCAAGGACTGCTGGCGCCTACCCCCGCCGGTGAGCGGACGCACTTCGATGAGGTCGGCCCTCGCCAGCGACGACCGCCCCGTCATCCTCCTCACCCGCGCCGACAGCACGCTCGCCGGCGATCCCCTCACCAGCGGCCCTCGTTTCGAGGACGACTACCGATTCAACAACGCACCAACCTCGCGCACGCAACCGTCCTCGACTGGCTCCGTCACCTGTTCTCCGCTCGGTTGCAAGCGCCGAAGCCGCCCCGAAGCGCTCCCGCCTTCACTGGGGCTTACTGGGCGACCAGCCAGTCCCACAGTTGAGTGACGGCTACGGCCGCACTCCCCAGGGCCGCGACCGTCGGCGCCCACCGCCGTACCCGTCGCTTCAGACGGGCCACCGCCCGAAGCGTCTGCTGCCCGGCCTTGCCCTGCTCTGTCATCTGTCCCCTCCGATCACGAGCAGAGCCCTTGTGCCGCCCTGCCCGGCGCACCGCATGCTGCGGCCCTGATGAGTCGTGCCGTCGGTTTCGGTGAAAGCGGCGGCGTTCCCACCATGCCTCTGGTGGGATGTGGTCACGGGCCGCTGGCGTTTGTCCAACGGCCTACTCCGAACAACTCACCCCACCTAAGGGAGCCGATGACGAACGGGGGCAAGCGCCCCGGTGCTGGACGCCCATGGGGAGACCTCAAAGGCGACAGCGAGGGAGCCAATGCCATCGCAAGGCTTCTGAGGGGTTGGATCCAAAACGCGGGCCTGACGGTGGCTCAGTTACGTGAGGGGCTCGTTGCCGAGCACTTCGACACCCGCCGTGTGCCTTCGAAGGCGACGCTGTCGACCTGGCTCGGCGGCCAGGGGCTGAAGTGGGACTTCGTCGAAGCGGTCGCTGACGTCTGCTTCCATGACCGTAGCGTCGCCGAGATACAGCTACGCGAGGCCAGGCTCATATGGGACCGCAAGCCGCCGGACCAGGCACCACCGGACCAAGCCCCCGCTGGCGACCCGGTCATCCGCGCCCAGACTCGGACCATCGAGGTTCAAGACCAGCTCCTCAAGGCCCGTGAGGCGCTGGCCAACAGTCACCAGGCCGAGTCGACGGCCCGTCAACTGATCATAATGCTGCTGCAGATGATGAGCGTTCTGCATCTGGAGATCGGCCGGCTACAGCGTGAGGCGGATGTGCCGCGCCCTGTGGCCGACACGGCCGAGGATGAGGATGACGCGCCTCTCTCCGTCCTGGCCCGCTCGCAAGCCCAGCTGCGGCAGGCCCAGAAGGAGAAAGAGCGTGCGGAGGCCAACCAACGCCGGGCGTTCCAGCTGATAGACCAGGCCAATCGCGAAATCGCACGACTGAAGGCCGAACTGGCGCGTGCCCGCACATCGTCTGGTGACGGTGATGACAGCAGCGCCGACGATAAACCTGCCCTGGTGAAGTCGGGCATGGCCGAGGACTTCCTGGAGGATGTCGACGACGCCCTGGCCAAGGTCGCCCGCGTCAACGACGACGGTGACAGGCTCACCCTGGATGCTCAGACCAGCCTGGGGTTCGCCCCAGCGGCAAGCAGGCGCACACCAGCGTCGGACAATGCGCTGACCACCACGGATGTTCCGAACAATCACCGCCCTGCGGTGGACAATCACAGCGCCGATGCGCACGACACAACTGGTGCGCCTCTGCCGGTGGTCGTCCGGCTGATGGAGGTCTGCCGGGAGCTGGAAGAGCGCGGCATGCCCGCCGAGCCCATGGTCGGGATACTCGCCATCAGTGCCAGTCATCTCAGCCCGCGCGCCGCGGCGGAACTCGTCGTCCTCCAGCGCCGGATGGGAAAGTACACCGTCGTATCGGCGATCCTCGCCTCCATAGCCAGCACCGGCACAGCCGATAGCCTGCTGTCGACGCTGAACTGCCTCGCCAACGTCGACTCCGCTCTCGCTCCTTGCCCACGGGCATCAGCGGCCCAGGTTCTGCGCACCTCCTCACGCCGCAGCCAGCCAGCGCCTGCGGCGGAACAGGACCGCCTCGCATTGATCGGCCTGATCGGCCGACGCGCCGCTGTCTCCATGCTCACCTGGCTGCTGCGTGAACTGGGCGAATCCCGCTCACAGGCGGACCTTCGTATTCTGATGGGCGCAGCGGCGACCCGGCCGCCTGCCGAAGTCCTGCTCCTGATACGCCAGTTGCGGTCGGAGCGGATGGGCGAAGTCGCCACTGCGATGGTCCAGCGCTGTGCGAAAGTCCTCCCCGTCGAAGACGTCTGCGCTCTGTCGGTCGGCCTGCACAGTTTCAAGCTCTCCCTCGAGGCCCAGTTGCTGCTCACGGCTGCGCTGGAGCGCCCAATCCGGGAGGTCGCGAAGTTCCTGCTCTGCCTCGAGCGAACCAACCCCGCGTCCGCGCACACAGCCATGCGGGCCGTCTCGGAGCGGAGCCTTGCTGATGACATCGACCTGCAGGCGCACCTGCACTCCCTGCTGGGCTGGCCGGAACCCTCTCCCGGCGCACAGGACGGTGCCGGTGCGCCGGGCGACGATGCCAGCTCCCCGGTCGTACCCGGCTCTCCTCGCCAGGGCGAGGCCCAGCATCCGCCTCTGTCGTTCTCCTTCTTCGAGAAGCTGCACCCCCGTCACCAGCCGTCCGCCCCTGGTACGTCTGACACCGCCGGCTCAGCCAGGACACCGGATTCGTTCCTCGCACCCCAATCCGTCCGTAAAGCCGGCATGGGTCACACCTTCCCTATACGGGGGCAGATCTCCGTCCCCAGCCCACGCCCCGTCGACTCGTACCGCTCCCCCTTCGAGCCCCCCAGTTGGCAGGTACGGGATCCCTTCGCTGGGAGCAGTGGCAGGGGTCCCGGTCTCGAGACAGGTGCACGCACCGGACACAGTCCGGCCGACCAGGCAACCGGCGCCCTGCTGGTCCGCCCGCTGCTGCCGGCCGTACCTGGAGGTGTGGGCTCCCTGACAGCGGCCGAGATCGCCGCACATGCCGCCGACCTGTACGTCGCGGGCCACACCGCGCAAGGTCACGATCTGCTCCATCACGCCGCGCTGGTATGTCCGGCGGGTGCGATCGGCAGGGCCGTGGCGATCCTCCAGGCGTCGGGCTACGACCCTCTGGACGCCTTGGCCCACCTGCCCCCTCAACACCGCGCCACGATCCTCAAAGCAGCAGGCGAGGTCCACCGGCTCTCCGGCGGCAACCCGCAGAGAGGACCGGGGCGTCTCTGGTCCAGGCTGCTGAACTTGGGGGCCCAGGGCCCCGGCGCCTGACTCTTCCCGTTCCGGCGGCAGGGGCCGATCACGCCGGGCACTCATGTCGCCTGCCTCGCAAGGCCATCACGCGGGGTGGCTGGTGTGGTTCAGGGAGTTCCTGACTGCGGGAAGGATTTTCCAGATTGACCGAATGTGACCGCCTTTGCGGAAAAGAGTTTCTGACTCTTTCGGTCAGTGACTGTATTTGGCGTGCTTGACGATATGGATTGCCAGTGTGATCACGGCCGCCACTTCGATGGCGGATACTGCTAGGCCGAGGGCCGAGTTTCGGGTCCCGGACCAGTACGCGGTCAGTGCCACGGCGGGGATTCCGGTGAAGAGCGCGAGGTCGACGGCGCACTGGATGGTCCGGCGCTGGGCCCGCCCGGCGTCGCCGCGGTGGAAGTGCTCCCAGGCGAACATCGTGACCTGCTCCTGGCTGGCGGCGCCGAGCCGGGGGTCGAGGCTGGTGCGGATGTAGCGCCCCATGTCGCTGATCTTCTTGTCGTTGGCCAGGTAGAGCCAGCCCAGGGCGGGGGTGGTGGCGGAGACCAGGAGGAGCAGCGGTGGTGAGAGGGAGCCGGCGGCGAGGGCGGCGGTGATGAGGGCGAGGGTGACGTAGGGGAGGTTGTCGCGGAAGGCGATCCTGGATTTCTGTTCCTCTTTGGTCTGCTGGTATTCGAGGAAGAGGGCTTTGATCGAGGTCGCTTCTTCTCCCACTGGGGCTCCTTCGCTGTCAGGGGGTGGCGCTATTGTTGCCAGTGGATCGAGGGGGTGCGACGCGGCCCGCCGTGGCATAAGGCCGGTGCATTCGAACGAGGGAAGGTCCGTTTCCCACAGGGGTGTCGTCTTTCTTTGGGGGTCTGGTGAGTGGTAGTGATTCTCGGCCTGTGGTGGTGCTGACCGCGCTGGGGCTGGAGTACGAGGCGGTTCGGGCCCATCTGTCGGGCCTGGAGCGTGTCGTCCATGGCGGGACCATCTTCGAGACGGGGGTGCTCGGGTCGACGGGGAGGGCGGTCGCCCTGGCCGAGGTCGGGCCGGGCAACCGGCCCACCGCCGTGGTGACCGAGCGGGCCAGGCAGTACCTGGACCCGTGGGCCGTGCTGTTCGTCGGCGTCGCGGGGGCCCTGAAGAGGGACGTGGCGCTGGGGGACGTGGTGGTGGCGAGCCGGATCCATGCCTACGAGAGTGCCAAGCACACCCCGGCGGGCACGCTTCCCCGCCCGCAGTCCTGGCCCGCCTCCCACCCGATCCTGCAGGCGGCCCGGCACGCCCTGCGCGGCGAGGAGTGGCACGCGCGGATTCCCGCCGATGCGCGCAGCCGGTGGGAGGGGGCGGGGCCGGCGGTGCACTTCAAGCCGATCGCGGCCGGCGAGGCCGTCCTCAACACGACACAGGGCGAGGTGCGCAGGCTGCTGGCGGAGACCTTCGACGACGCGGCGGCGATCGAGATGGAGGGAGCCGGCCTTGCCGAGGCCGCTGGTCTGGGCGGTTTGGAGGCGCTGGTGATCCGGGGGCTGAGCGATTACGCGGACGGCGCGAAGGCGGCGGCGGATGCCGCCGGGTCGCAGCCCCTGGCCGCCGCCCACGCGGCCGCCGCGGCAGCTGCCGTCATCGCTGCCCTTCAGCTGGGGCCGGCCGATCCGGCGGGTAGCCGCGGTGATGGCGAGGGGCCCCGGCCGGGCGGGCCGGGCACTTCCGGCGGACCGGTCCAGGTGAACACCGCGCACACCCAGGGCACGGTCAACGCGGTCCAGAGAGGGTCTCTGACAATCCGTCAGGACCGTCGGCTGCCGCTGGGGACGTGAGGATGGCCTGGCCGCCCGAGGAGGCGGGCGGGGCACTCCCCCGTCAGGAATCACAGCAGGATGCGGTGCAGGTCAACACCGCCTCCGCTCATGGGAGCGTCCATGCCTCCCAGTACGGCGACGTCATCCACTACGGTGCCACTGTGGATGGCCCGGTGCTGTTCGCCCAGTGGGAGCACAGGTTGCGCAGGCTCACGCCCGGTTTCATCCGCACCGGCAGCGGTGAGGACCTGCGGATCGATCGCGGCGCGGCCGTGCGCGACCTTTCGGGCCTTGTTACAGGTGCGGGAGCGCAGGCGGTCATCTTGGTGCGCGGGGAGCCGGGCACCGGGAAGTCGGCCCTGGCACTGGGCGTGGCCGAGGAGCTGAGGCGGCGCCGGTTCACCGTGCTCGCCGCGCCCTTGCCCGCCCTGGCCGGCCACCGGGACGGGCTGGAGGACCTGCTGGGGAGGGCGCTGGCCGCAGGGGTCAGCGCGGACGGGCACGCCGGTGGCGGGGAGCAGAGGCCGCCAGGCTGTGCCGTGTTTCTGGACGGCGCGGAGGCAGCGCAGGAGGGCCTGGAGGACCTGGTGGCCGAGGCCGCCGAAGCGGCCTGGGGCCTGGGCGCGGCTCTCATCCTGGTCAGCCGTGACGATGCGGTGGAGACCCTGCGGCAGGCTCTGGAGGTGGTGGGGCGCCCGGTTCGGGAGTTCACTCTCCGCTCGCTGGACGAGGGCGAGAGCGTCCAGGTACTGGCCGCCGCCCCCGAGCTCGCCCGGATCGCCCGCGACGCGAGGTCGCGCTGGCTGCTGGGTCGGCTGACCACCGTCGACCTGCTGCTGCGCGCCACACGCAGCGGTGCCCGTCTGCCCGAGGTGCTGTCCAGCGAGGCCGACGTCTACTCCGTGGTGTGGCAGGCCTTGGTCCTGCGGGGCGGGCGCCCCGGTGCCGGTGACGAGGGGTCGGGGGACGACCGGGCCGACGCGCTGGTGTCGTTGGCGGAAGGGCGGCTGACGGCACGCCGGGTCCGTCTTCCCACCGGCCGGACCCTGGCGTCTCTGCGTTCTGCTGGGATCCTGGCGCCGGTGGGCGAGGGGTCGGCGCTGGGAAGCGAGGAGCAGCAGTTCGCGCATGACGTGCTGCGGGACTACGCCGTGGTCCGGCGGCTGCTGTTGGAGGACGGCCTGCCGCTGCTGGAGGCGTCGGGGCATCGGTGGGCGGTGCGGGCGGCGCGGATCGTGTGCCAGGTGAGGCTGCGGCAGCGCGGCAGCGCGGCCGGTGCGTTCCTTGCGTGTTGGGAGGAGGTGTCGGCCAGGTTCGCGGCGCTGGCCGGGGTCCACGGCCCGCGGTGGGCGGAGGTGCCGTGGGAGGCGGTGCTGGCGGCGGGCTGGTGCGAGCAGGCGCTGGAGGCGCTGTCCGCTTCGCTGGCCGGCGACCCGCCGTTGCTGGACGGTCTGCTGTCGTGTGTGCAGTTGCGGTTCGCCGGCGAGGGGGCGTGCGATGTGGTGATCGCAGCGCCGGTCGTGGCGTGGCTGGCCGCGAACACTGCGCTGTTCGCCCCCGGCACCGATGACGAGCCGTCCCGGGGCGAGGAGGTGGTGCTCGGCTGGCTGCGGGGCGTCGCGCGGCTGGAGACGGCGGGATCCGACGTGTCGTCCTACCGCTCCGTGCGGGCCCTGGTACGCGAGCGCCTGCTGGGCGGCGAGGGCGGCCGGGAGAAGGGTGCGCTGCGGCTGGAGGCTCTGGGGCTGCTCGGCGCCGACCTGGACGAACACGTGGCGCGGGCGCTGCGGGCGGTGGCCTCGGCCGACCGGCGCGAACTGGCCCCGGTGGTGGACCGCTTCGATCCCGCACGTGCCCTCGCGGCCCGCGACCCGGACCTGCTGCTGCGCCTGGCGGCGGCGTACTACTGCACGGACCCGCACCACGCGGGGAAGGATCGCCGCCGCCAGGAGGCGTTCCGGGGACGGCACGAGTACGAGGGACTGCGCACACGCAGTCAGGCCGCCTGGCACCGGGGGCCGTTCATGGCCCTGCTGCGTGCCTCGGCCCCACACGGGCTGGCCCTGGTGTCCGCGCTGGCCCACGACTGCGTGTACGGGCCGGTCACCGAGTACTGGGACGGAACCTCCGAGTGGATCCCGGGCGAGCCCGACGGCGCCAGCTCCCCCGGCGGGCCGGTGCTGGAGGCTGACCTGCTGGACACAGGTGAACGCGCGTACGCCGGCGGCGCGGGAGCGTGGGGCTGGTACCAGGGGACCCTCAACGGCCCCCAGCCGTGCACGAGTTCCCTGATGGCCCTGGACCTGATGATGCATCACATGCTCGAGGGCGGGATGGAACTGCGGCACGTGGCGCAGTTCCCGCTGCGGCATGTCGGCACGGCCGCCGGCGCGGGCCTGGCCTACGGCTTCCTCGTGCGCCATCTGGACCGCGTCACCGACGAGTTGGACGACTTCCTCGCCCAGCCGCTGGTGTGGTCGTTCGAGAACCAGCGCGCCATGTACCGGGGCATGTTCGGCTCCGGCTCCCCCGCTGACCTGCCCGGTGACCTCTACCTGCGGGCGCAGCCAGGCCGTGTGGCGATGCACTTGGTCATCGAGGCCGCGCGCCAGGACGACCAGGCGGCGCTGGAGCGGTTGCGGGGGGTGTCGCGGCGCCTGCGAGAAGCAGGCGGGGAGCAGGATGTCGTGGATCCCGCGGCGGCGGGCAACTGGGCCGACCATCTGGACTTCGACCGCTACAGCATCCGCCAGGAGGGGCGGGAGGCGGTGGTCGAGGTCCTGCCCTCCCCCGACATCGCTGAGCGGATCGAACGGATGCGGGCCGCGAGCAGCTTCCAGAGCCGTCTGCTCGGGATGACCACGGCGTATCAGGCGATGACGGACCTGTGGCGGCGTGCCGCAGCCGCGGTGCCGACGGATTTGGACCAGCTGGCCGCCGACCTGCGCGTTGCCCGGGATGCCACCCAGGACCTCGATGCGGATCCCCGCTCCGATGAGGTCGGTGTCCACGCCATGGACGGCGTGTACGCGGTGGCCGCCGGGGCGGTGATGGCCGCCGAGACGGGCCGCGAACTGGAGGCAGACGATCTGGAGTGGGTGGTCGGGCTGCTCGCCTGCGTCATCACGGACCGCGTGCCGGCCGGCGCGGCCGATGCCACCTACCCCTGGGAGGGAAGCCGAATGGCGGCGCTGGTCCTGCCCCGGCTGCTGCTGCCCTGGGCCGCGCAGCGGGTCGGCCCGGCGCTGCGGAGGGCTGCGGCGGAGGCGGTGCGTGCGGCGGTGTGCCATCCAGTGCACGAGGTACGGCGCTACGCCTGTGACGGACTGACCGTCGTGTGGGCCCAACCGTGTGCCACACCCGGGCCGGTGTGCCATCACGCCCTCGCATGGGAGGCGGTCCTCGGCGGGATCCGGCTGACTCCCGCCAACCCGTTGAACGTCCCCGGCTGGTATCCCGAGGCACTCGATGAGTTCGATGAGGAAGATCGCGTCGGTGCCGCGCCGCCGCGCACGGCCTTGGGCCAGGCCGGCACCCTGGCAGCCGACCTCGAGGCCATGGAGGCCCACCGGATCCCGCTGGACCTGCTGTTCCCGAGCGTGGTGGCGGTAGTAGACGCCGCCGCCGGCGGGCACTGCGCCGCGCCTGCGGCGCGGGCGCTGCGGCCTACCGTGCTGAACGCCTACGCCCGGGCGGTCTGCGTCGAGGACGGCCGGTTCCACAACCTGCGTGCCGACATGACCGCCCCGCTCGCCGCGGCCGTGCTGCACGCCGGCCGCCGCGAGCCCGCCATCGCGACCGGGATCGTCGACCAGCTGGCCGGCTCGCCGGCCGTACTGGCGCTGTTCCTGGATGCCCTGAAGATGGCGGCCACCTACGAGCCGGAACTCGCCGGCCCGCTCGCGGTGCTGTGGCCGCACGCCATGGAGACCGCTCTCACCCTGCCCCCGGTCACGGACCGCCTCGGCTATCGGGCACGCCAGGGCCGCGAGGATCTGCTGCGGGAGCTCCTGCCCGAACCCACGCCCCACGGCTCCGACCGGCACCTGGACGCCGTCATCAAGGGGGCGCGCGCGAACTGGCTCCCCGCGCACCCCCTGCGTGATCACATCGAGGCATGGATCCCGGAGGCCCGCCGCGTCCAGCGGTGCGTCGACGCTCTGGTCGGCCTCCTGAAGTCCCAGCCGCTCGGCTTCCAGCTCGACCCCGGCCTGCGCTGGGTACGAGAACTCACCGCACCTGCCGAAGACCTGCCCGTCTCGCCGGGCTACCTCCTCCCGGAGTGGCTCGACACCCTGCGCCCTCATGTCGGCCCGGCCACCCGGCACCACTATCAGGCCCTTGTGGACACCTTCGCCAAGGACGGACACACGTTCGCCAGGCAACTGCAGGAACAGGACGAGTAGCCACCACCGCGCCCCGCCCTCAACAGGCGCATCCGGCTGCAGAGCAATCGACGCGCCGCGCTCCTGTGCCGGTCACGCTGTTGGGGTGGGCTCATCCACTGCCGGTGGGAGGTAGCGGCTGGCGGCGAGGTATCTCATCCTGCGTACACATTGCCGGGCCGCGTCCTGCAGGTAGTAGATGTCCACCTCTCCCCCGGATTCGACCCATCTGCCCAGCGCGTGGTCCATCACACCCCATACGCTTCGCCCCAGAGCGTCAGAGAGCATGGCAACCACCTCGAACCGGTCCCGGCCGCTCTCGCCATCCGCAGGCGAACGGCCTGTCACAAGGTCCCCCGTGCCTTCGTTCGCCATGAGCACCACAGTAGTGAACGGCTGCCGTCCTGTGTGCCCTTTGTGGATCCGGGCGTTGCGCGGTGAGACCTCCGGCGACCGTGTGTGCCTGCGACCGGTCGCAGGCACACGCCTTGTCCCCGATAGCGTCGAGGGATGTCCGGTGTCCTGCCAGAGCCGCGCACCCGGCGACACTCCTTGGCCCTGGTTCGGTCGTGAACGGCAATGCCCGGTCGCCGACTGGACACTTCCGGCGTGCCCGTCCCCCGCACGGCGAGGTCTGCTGGAATCCGACCCCGTGGAACCGTTCTTTGGCACCGGCCCGACCATCCCTCTGCACACCGCGCCCGTATGGGCGGAGGAAGCTCTGTTCGGCGCGAACAGGGTGAGCCAACTGCTGCTCCCCGAAAGCGCTTTGAAACCCACCGGGCCAACGGGGGGGACCCCTGGGGGTCTCGGAGCCCTTCGGCAGCCGGCCGGTCGGAGAAAGGCCGGGCCCAGGCGATGCGCTGAGCGCCGTACTGCCACGACCCGGCTCTGGTTCTGAGGCCACCTGGTCCGGTGCGCGCTCCATGTCTGGGCCGGCCGCGGTCATCCGCTCCCATCGCGGGGCTCTGCGCTTCCCGGTTCCCGACGAGCCGTACGGCCTGCGGCCCCCGCAAGCCGCCGCGTTGCTCCTCGCCCTGGGCCACTGGGCATCGAGGCAGCAATTGCCGGGCATCGTGGTGATGCCGACCGGGACGGGCAAGACGGAGACGATGCTGGCGCTCCTGGTGGGTGCCTGCCCGGTGCGGCTGCTGGTCCTGGTGCCCAGCAGGGCGCTGCGGGACCAGGTCGCCGCCAAGTTCGAATCCCTGGGGATCCTGTATGAGAAGCAGGTGGTGCAAGCCGGTGCGCTGAGACCCTGCGTGGGGCGCCTCGAGCACTCTTTCCAGGATCCGCAGCTGGCACGGCGCTTCGCGATGGCCTGCAACGTGGTCGTTGCCACGCCGAATGCGCTGCAGGCATGCGGCCCCGAGGCGCGGGCGGCTCTACTGGGCTCGTTCTCCCACCTGATCGTCGACGAGGCCCATCACGCGCCGGCGCTCACCTGGGCGAGCGTCATCGACGAGTTCGCCGGGCGGCCGGTGCTACTGTTCACCGCGACCCCGTTCCGCCGGGACGGCACCCGGCTTCCCGGGCGGATCATCTCCCGGTACTCGCTGCGCGCCGCGCAGCAGGACGGGTACTTCACCCGTATCAACTACCGCTCGCTGCCCGCCACCGAGAGCACGGACGAGCAGTTGGCCAAGCTGGCCGTGGCCCGGCTGCGCGAGGATCTCGCGAGGGGATTCGACCACGCGTTGCTAGCGCGGGCCGGTGATGTCCGCCATGCCGAGGAACTCGTGAGGATCTACCGGGGCATCTGCCCGGACCTGGTCCCGACCGTGGTGCACCGAGCAGCAGGGCCGGTGCGGAACCGGGCGGCCGTGTCCGCGCTGCGCAAGCGCGAGTGTCGCGTTGTCGTGTGTGTGGACATGCTCGGCGAGGGCTTCGACGAGCCGGCGTTGAAGGTCGCCGCCCTGCACGCCGTCCACCGGAGCCTGAGCCCGATTCTGCAGCTTGTCGGCAGGGTCGTGCGCTGCGGCCCTCACGTGGGCGAAGCCAGTGTGTTCGTGGCCGCGCACCGGGGCCCCGGGCGGTCCCCGCGGGAGCGGCTGCTGGCTCAGGACGCGGACTGGAACCACCTGCTGGCCGACTTGTGCGAGGACGCGGTCACCACCGTCGAGGAGGACAGCGCGTTCGACGCCACCTTCAGCGCAGGCCCTGGGGAGTTCTCGACGACGGGTCTGAAGCCCCAGCGCAGCGTTGTCGTCTACCGCACGGCCGGCCGCGTCTGGTTCCCGAAGAAGGCGACCGAGCTGTTCCAGGGCCCCCTGCGGGTACTGCCCGGGGGGATCTGCGAGGGCGGCGAGGAGCAGAGGGTGGTGTGGTTCGTCGTGGAGCAGCGCCGCGTGCCCCGGTGGTGTGCCTCGAGCGGTGTCGAGGAGATCGGGTACGACCTGGTCGTCTTGTACTTCGACCCGTCTCGGAAGCTGCTGTATGTCCACAGCGGGCAGCACGAGGGGGTGCACGCGAGGCTGGCGCGGGCGGTGTTGGAAGACGGTGGGGAGTTGGTCTGCGGGCCCACGGTCTATCGGGTGCTGCACGGTCTGGAGCGGCTGGTGCCCGTCAATGCTGGCTTGAAGGATGCTCGGAGCCCCTTCGCCAAGTTCTCCTCGCGAATGGGCAGCGATGTGTCGGTGGGCCTGACGGGCCAGGGCCACCAGTGGCCGACTCATATCGCCGCGCGTGGGATCGATCAGGGTGACAACGTGTGGATCGGCGCGGCCGCCAAGGGGCGGATATGGGCAGGCGGCAACGCCGTGGGGCTGCGGGAGTGGACGCAGTGGTGCGACAAGCTGGGGGCGAAGCTCGCCGATGCGGGGATCGGCACCGCCGAGGTGCTCGAGGGAATGATCATCCCTCAGAAGGTGAGTGAGCGACCGCCGTTCGTCTTGTTGTCCGTGTGCTGGCCCAACGAGGTGTACGGAAACCTACTGGGGCAGTTGTCTTTGGTATATGACGGTCACAGTCGGCTGCTGCCTGACGTGGGCTTCGAGGTGGACGACTACTCTCCCGCCGGGCCTTTTCGATTCTCTCTCGTCTCGGATGTCTGGCGGGTGCCCTACGAGGCGTTCTTCACCTCCCGTGGTGGCCTGGTCTACCGACCGCTGGGCAAGGACGCCGAAGTGAGCGGGAGCCGGGGCCCCTGTCCCCTCGAGGAGTGGATCAACCTCCACAAGCCGGATCTGCTCATGGAAGGCGACCGGCTGATCGACGACCAAGGGCTGCTTCTGGTCCCCGGGTACGAGCGGCGCCCCTTCGACACGGGACTGCTGCGGCCCTGGGCCTGGGAGGGGGTGGACTTCACCGTCGAGTCCCAGGGCCCAGGGCGCAGGGCGGACTCGGTACAGCATCATGTGTCGGCCCGGCTGAGGGCGCTTCAGCCCTTCGACGTCCTGATCGACGACGACGGTCCGGGCGAGGCGGCCGACCTGGTGGGCCTTCACGCCGACGGCGCCCATCTGGACATCACTCTGGTCCACTGCAAGTACTCCAAGGCCACGGCGGGGGCGCGGGTGGAGGACCTGTACGTGGTGTGCGGACAGGCGATGCGCGGAGCTCGGTGGCGGTCGGGCACTCACACTCCCCAGGAGCTCTTCACGCACCTGGAGCGCCGCATGAGCCAGCGGGCGGGGCGCCGTCCGGGGGTGTCGTCCTTCGAGGTGGGCGACCTCGCGCTCTTCACGCGATTGCGCGATCGCTCGCACCGGCTGCGTCCTTGGTTCCACACGGTCATCGCCCAGCCGGGCCTGCGGGCCTGCCGTGTGACCGACAGCCAGCTGCACCTGCTCGCCGGCACGCACAAGTACCTGGCGGACACGACCGCGGGAGATCTGGTCGTCTACTGCAGCCCCTGACCCAGGCAGGCCGGCAGCGGGCCCTCCCCCTGCGGGCCCGGTACACGCCCGCTACGCCGAGATCACCAGCACATCGCCGCACCGACCCCTCTGGGACTGCGCTGGCGGTCCTCGCCCGCCCCTGCGCATCCCAAGGACCGGGCACACGGCACGATCCCATGACGGCACGCTCCCCCTCCCCCTGGGCTGATGGCGAGGCTCCGGGCGGACTCGGCGAACGGTACCCCGGGGCGGGCGAGCCGCCGGATCGCAGGACCACCACCGGTACCGGGCCTCCTCTCGGCCTGCCTCCGCGTTCCGTTCGACAGTCCGTCAGGAGCCCCACGGCCGCCCCGGGCGCACCGGACGGTCCGCATTGGGTGAACCGTTGCCACGCGGCACGCCAGCCACCGCCCGACGGTTGCCGTCGGCGGAGCCGGGGCCCATCCGGCGGGCCGCCCCGGCGTTCGCAGACCCATCCCTAACCTCTCGACCTATGGGCAATTCACCCAAAAGGAATGGGTCACTACCCATCTTGACCTATGTGACCCATGGGTCAAGAATGAAGACCGAGGCCCGGGCGGGCCCGCACGAAACGAGAGGCACCACATGTCCCCCTTGGTCGAGGTCCGCGTACTGGTGGACGAGGAGCGCGTCCCGGAGTTCTACGAGATGGTCGGCCGATGGCTCGCCCCCCCCACCCCTCAGGACGAACCCGCCGGGACGCCGACCCTTTGGGCGGCCGGGCTCGAGGACCTGCCACTCGCCCGCACCGTCTGGGCGAAGCTGAGCGACCGCGCCCAGGCCCTGTTCGGGATCCTTGCTGCATCCCCCGGACGCCGCTTCTCGGCGGAGGAGCTCGCGGAGCAGCTGCACCTCCCGAACGGGAAGTACGGTGTCGCCGGGGTCCTGGCCTGGCCCGGTCGCCACTGCCGAAAGGCAGGACGCCCCCTGCCCGTCGAGTTCGCACCCACCCCGGTCGGCGAAGGAGCCGATTACTGGATGACGGCCGAAGCGGCCGCCCTGTTCAGCGCGGCCGCCGCCGCGTGATCCCGCCCGGCGGCGCCGGCCTCCGGCGTGGCGGCCGTGGACGGAGAGCGTCCATCCGCCCGAGGTGCAGCGGGAGGCGCCGGCGAGGCGTCGCGCCCAGGATCGCCGGACCCACCGGGGCTCTGTGCCGCCGACCCGAGAGGACCGGGCCGCTCGGGTCGGCCTGGAGGCCCTGGTTTCCCGTGCGCCCCGGCGTGGGCCCATGTGGCGCACACCGCTTCTCGATTCTCTGGCTTTTCTACTCATTTTGCTGCATGCTTCGGCTATGAGCAAAGCTGTGAGCATCGAGCTTGACGACGCCACCTACGCGCGGGTGCGCCTGCTGGCCCTGGCCTGGGGGGTGAGCGAGGGCGAGGCCGTGCGGCGCCTGATGGAGCACTTCGAGCGGCCCCTGCCGACGCAGGCACCCGCCCCGCCGGTGGCGACCGGGGGCGAGGACGCGGCGGTGGCGGTGCACGCCCTGTATGAGGGGAACCGTGTCCCCGGCCTCTACCACCCGGCGTCTCGGGCCCTGGAGATCACCGACGGTCCGGCGGCCGGCCGCTACAAGACGCCCAGCGGTGCCGCCGCCGCCGTCCTGCAGGCGTACAACCCCAAAGTGTCACCAAGCCGTAACGGATGGTCATTCTTCGTGATCGACAGCTCGGGCGAGCTCCTGCAGACGCTGCGCTGGCCTGCTGGCGGGAACTGACTCCCGGCGGCTTCTCTGTACCAATCGTGAGAATTATGAGGGGGGATCTGCATGGCGGGATCTGATGAGGAACGCGCGAGCGGGAATGCGTTGCTGAGCCAGCGGACGGCCTTGGTGCTGCTGGCGTCCGCAGTGGCCGGCGCGATCGTGGGCCTGCTGTCCTTCCTGGGCGGGATGCCCGCGGGCCTGGCGGCCGTGAGCGGCCTCGCCGCGTTCGGAGCAAGTGTGCTCGGTGTCGACCGCTGCGTCGGCTGACAGGCGCCATCGTTCCCGCGGGACGGGGCCCGCACCCGCTGCGGACATCCTCGGACGGGTTGCGGCTCGCGGCATCGCCGGAACCCGTCCGGGCCCGCCCTGGCACAGCCGCCATCCCCGGCGCGCGACGCCGGGGGCAGTGCCGCGACGACCCGAGCCGGGTGCGGCTCCAGTACCGGAGGAAAACGTCGCAGCCCGGGCCGGGCACCTCGCGGGTTGCCGGGCCCGGGCTGCGACGGATGGACGGTGGGCTGCCGTGGGCCGCGCCCGGGCCGCCCGTCGCGCGGCCGGAGCCGGTCCCACCAGTGCGGGCGGCAGGCCGGTCCGGCCGGCGGTCAGCCGAGTCGGCTCTGCAGATGGGCTGCCGTGAGCTCGACGCGCCTGGCCTGGCTGTCGAAGCCGAACATGCGGGTGGGCAGGTTGAGGTAGTCCGACTTCGAGGGGTAGTGGAAGTAGAGGATCTGCCCGCACACCGGCGCCACCTCCCGCATCAGGCTGTCCTGGCAGGTTCCCAGGACGGTGATGCCGTGGGTGGTGGCGACCTTGGTGATGGCGGCCAGGACCTCGCGGCGGTGTTCCTGTCCGAGGGAGTCGCCGAGTTCGTCCAGGATCAGGACCCGGCCTGGGGCGTTGGGTGCGGCCAGCAGGGCTGCCAGGACGAGGTGGATGGAGAAGAGCTTCTCCTGCGCGGTGTTGGTGACGGTGCCGTAGGACAGCAGTGGGCCGCCCGGGTTGCGCCGCCAGCGCGGGGTCACCGAGCACCGCCAGCTGTGGTCGCTGTCACCGGGAGGGGTGATCTGGTAGTCCAGGTCCGCGCCGAAGCCGGCGGCGGCGCGGTTGAGCTGGTCCAGTGCCGCGGAGATGCCCTCGAGGGCACCGGTGACGCGTTGGGTGATGACGTCCTGGGTGTGGCGCAGTTCGTCGGCCAACGCCTCCACCGAGGAGGCGGTGTACGCGTTCTCCGCTTCTCTGGCGGCTTGGACCTTCACCAGTTCCTGCGCGGCGTCGGCGTCGGCGGCCTCGGCGTCGGTGAGCCATTCCTGGAAGGCCCACAATGCGGTCTCGGTCAGCACTTCGGGGTCAGTCGGCCCTGCCTGCACCGCCTGGGCGAGTGCGGTGGTCGGGTAGCCGGCTGTGGGCGCTTTCAGGCGCAGCAGGTGCAGGCAGCCGCTGATGCAACTGTGGGCAGCCGCGCGCAGTTCGGCGGCACTGCGGCGTTCGACGGGAGGTTCGGTCTGGGGGCTGGCGGGTGGGTGGGGCGCTTCGACGAGGGGTGGGTGATCTGGTCGGGTAGTCAGTTCGGGGCCAGTTCAGGAGAGTGCGGGTGCGGACAACGGGTAGCAGCGCTCACCGGCCTCGCCTGAGGACTGCAACACCCATGAGCCTGCGGGGTGTCACGCCGACACCCGCCGTCCGACGCCGAGACGGAGCCGATGAGCCGGCCTACATTGCAGAGCTCCAGGCCCGGGTGATGTCCAGGCCTCACCGGCCCCGTCGGTGCCCATTAGGTGATGTCGCCGCACCAACGAACGTCGGTGGTCCGCGGGTTCGAGTTCGCGCAGGCAGCTGAGGGAGGACGGGGGCGGTCGCCCGTCCGCTCAGGTGCCGGCGGGCTTCGCCAGGATGCTGCCCGTCCAGCCCACGGTGCTGCCGACGAAGGCGCAGGTCACTTCGGTGTGCGAGCGGACGACGACGGAGTCGCCGAGTGGCAGGAGGTACTCGACGCCCAGCGTTTGCGGGGCCGGCGCACCGGAGGCCAGCTTCCCCTCGGCGGCGGTCCGGCAGGCGCGGTCCGCGGCTCGGTTGCGGTCGGCGACGTCCCCGTAGACCGCGTCCCCCAGGTCGGCGACGCCGAACACCTCGCCGTAGTGCAGCTGCGCGCACGGGACGAGCAGCACGCTCTCGCCCAACGACGCGGTGTCCGGTCCCGCCCCGAAGCAGTCCCCGGCCCGCAGGTCGTGGCCGCTGACGGTGCGCGGCCCGTCCTTCGACATACCGTCCCACAGGATGGAGGTCCCGAAGACGGCCCAGAGCGAGCAGAGCGCCAGGCCGGTCCAGGCGGCCCAGGCGCCGACCTGCTTCGTGCGCCGGATCCGGAGCAGCGCCGCCACGGCCAGCACCACGCCCAGCGGCCAGAGGAACCCGACCACCCCCGGCACCAGCGAGGCGAGCGCCAGTCGGCTCCAGCCCGCACGCTCGCCCGGCTCCAGGGCCGGGCCGCGGAGGAACGCCGCCATGGCGGCGGATCGTTCGGGTGCGTCCTCAACCGGTCGCACGGGCTCCGGCACGTCCGGCTCCTCAGCAGCCACGGTCTCCCCCTCTGTACTGCCACGGCGCTCCCTGCGGGGCCACGCGGTCGGTCGGCTCACATTGGAGCACAGCGCGACCACAGTCGAACATGTTTCCGGGCGGTGGCCGAAGACGGCGGCCGCCGGGCGGGCTCCGGGGGACGGTTGTGACCGGGGCCACCGCGGACGCCCTGCGGATCGGACGGTGCGTGCTCGCGTCCTCGCGCTGGGTCGACGATGTACCCGGCGTCACCGCCCGCGCGGGGTGGCGGCGGTCACACCGGGGCCCGGAAGGATCTTCCGGAGGGCCCGTCCGGCCCTTCACATCGGGGGCCGGATGTCGGCCATACCTTCGGT
>NZ_JBVJLD010000079.1:0-25461 GCF_055584905.1 Kitasatospora sp. NPDC088742
GGTAGCGTCGTCGCGCACCAGCGCACCCGAGTGGCCCGCCAGGTTCAGGCTGGCGTTCTGACCGGCCCAGCACTGATCCCGCGATCCGGCGATCCCGGCGTCGGAACAACCCTTGTAGGAACGCTCGATGAAGCCGGGGCTGTAGTCCCAGCCCTCACCGATCCACGAGGTCTGCGGGTTCTGGGCGGAGTTCTTCCCGTCCACCGACGAGGAGTCGTAGCCAAGACTGATCGACGGGGCCTCGCCGCCCAGCGGGGGCGGGACCTGAACGGGATAGCCATAGCTGAAACCACCGGTGTTGCCGCCGGAACTCCACGCCGCCGAAGGGCTGAGGGGAGAGGCCGCGTAGGAGCCGCCGGCTCCGGACGCGGCTTGGGTGACGGCGAGCACCATGGGCGCGGCATCCGCGGGTGCCTGCGCAAGGCTCGCCTTCGCCTCACTCTCAGCTGACTTGGCGGCAGCGGCGGCGTGACCAGTCCCATTGGGCGCCGTAGGTTCGGTGCCCGGGCGGATGGTGGCCGTCAGTGTCCTCGACTTGGCGTCGACACTGGCGGCAATCGGCGTCTGAGTGCGGCACTCGGGCTGCTGAGGCGTACTCAGAGCACAGGCGGGCAAAGCGACCAGTCGTGCCCGGTCAGCCCAGTTGGCGGCGCCCAAGGCCAGCAGGTCCACCGAGAGTTCCACAGGCACGTCCGCGCCGCGGGCGCCGGTGTCGGACAGAGTGATCAGCGGGCCGCCGACCAGTGACCTGCGTTCGGCATCTGTCTCGGGGACGAAGACACGGATCGACCGCTCCTGCGCCGCTGTCCTGCTGACTGGTGCGAGGGCCACAGGCAAGTCGCCGGCGCGGACCAGCCCGTGCCCGGTTGAAGAGGGAGCCGCACCACCAGTCGCCGACCGGGCGGTTCGCGTGTCAGAAGAGTCGGATCCCAGCCGGACGTCCGCAGCCCCCGTCCGGATCGGGGACGAGCCGCTGTCGGGCTTCCACGGTGCAGGCACCGGGAGTTGCGGGGCCGTGGAAGACCCGACCTTGAGATTGCTTCCTGTCACCGGCCTTGTGCCGTCGCCCAGCGGTGTGTAGGCCGGTGCCCACACCTCGGGAGGCTCCGACGCAGCCAGGGCAGCCACCGGAGGGGCAACAAGTACTGACGAAATTGTCCCAAGTGCGACAAAGATGTTGGTAGTTCGATACCTTCTACTTTTCGCGCGTATGCGCCAATCCCCCACGGGGAACTCCTTAATGAGTTCGGCTTGGCTTGCCGACCGCCCGCAGTTGCCTGCGCGGAAGTCGGCAGCCTCACACCGTAAGTGGCAGCACTGACTGTCGGCGAGTCAATTTACGCTCCGCGTAAGCGACTTGACGGAATAAATGGTCATGAATCAGTGGATTTGTGCAGCAGGAAATGTGGTTTGACGGGGTGGTCCCGAGGGCGGATCGTGTCTCCGAGAAAGAGTCAGCCCTTCGTGGGCTGCCCGTCATTGGGAGACTTAGTAGCCGCCATGCGAAGAATTCATACTCAGACAACCGGAACCGGTCATACGGTGAGCAGGGGGATGAAATTCGCATCCTTGACGGCCATGGTGATGGCCGGCTCGTTGGGCCTCACCATGCTCAACCCGACCGCCCACGCGGACGTTCAGCCGCAGCAATCGGCAACGAGCCCGCCGCAGACGGTCTCGCCCGAGCAGCAGGCCTTGTTGGACGCGCGTGCCCAGGCCAAACGGGACGGCAAGGCCGTAGCGGTCGATCACCTGACGACCGAGGCATCGCAGACCGTGGTCAACCCGAACGGCACCCTGACAACGACGGACTACACCGACCCGATCAGGGCCAAGAAGGCCGGCGCCTGGAAGGAACTCGACGCGTCGCTGGCGCTGAACGCCGACGGCTCACTGAGTCCCCGGGTCACCTCCAGCGAGCTCACCCTCTCCGGCGGTGGCACCGGTCCCATGGCGACCATCACCACCAATGACGGAAAGCGCCTTGCCATCGGAGCACCGTTCGCACTGCCCCGGCCACAGGTGGACGGTGACACCGTCACCTACTCCGACGTTCTGCACGATGTGGACCTGAAGCTCACAGCCCTGCCCAACGGTGGCTGGCGCGAGGTGATCGTCGTCCGAACTGCCCAGGCGGCGGCCGATCCGAAGCTCAAGACTCTCAAGTTCCCCGTCGAGACCACAGGGCTGACCGTCAGCTCCGACGCGGCCGGGAACATCAGCGTCAAGGACGCGACGGGCAAGGCACGGATGCACGCACCGACGCCGTTCCAGTGGGACTCCAGCTCCCAGCCCGTCGCCCCTGCGCCGAAGAGTCTGGTGAAGAGCGCCCCTGCCCAGGCCGCCCCCGCCGCAGACGAGAGCAGCGGGCCGCCGACGTCCACGGCGGACGGCCCGGGCGAGGGAGCCACAGTCGCGGCGATCGGTGTCAAAGCGAGCGCCTCGGCCATCGAACTGACCCCGGACCCGGCGACGTTCGGCCAAGGGACCGGCCCGTGGTACCTCGACCCGTACGTGAGCGCCGACAGTTGGGCCAACGGCTCGGTCCAGGTCCAGGAGAACTTCCCCGAGACCCAGAATTTCAACCACCTCAGTGAGCTGGGGACCGGCTTCTGCGGTTACAGCAACTGCAACGGGAACGGCCGCTACCGTGCCTACTACCGCATCGGCGTCCACCCGGCGATCTACAACCAGCCAACCGGCGCACCGTACCCGCCGACCGTCTACGACTCCCGCCTGTACACCTCGGTCACCGCGGCATCCAGCGGCGGCACCGAAGTTCCCCTGGGGCTCTACTGGACCGGCGCGATCAACGAGCAGACCCGCTGGAGTGCCCAACCCTGCGGCGTGGCAAGCCACATGCAGAACTGCTCCAAGATCGGCGACTCCTTCAAGATCACCGGTACCGGCCCGATCTCATTCGACGTCACCTGGCACATGCAGCAGGCGGCCCGCGACAAGTGGACGGACTTCACGGTCGCCATCGCACCTGACGACGAACGGAACATGCTCTACCGCAAGCACCTGGCCAACAACCCGCGCGTCGTCACCAACTACGACATCGCCCCCAGCATGTGGTTCCCGCGGATCGAGCCGAACCCGCGGTTCGCGAAGACCAACTCCTCCTACGCGTGCAAGAACCCCGACACGGTGAACGCCTGGGACAACCCGGGCTGGATCGGGAACAACCAGAGCATCAGCCTCGCGGCCTCCGACTGGTCGCCCACCGGCCTGTGGATACGCGGCCACTTTGAGATGTGGGACGACAACAACCCAGGTTGGCGCCTCGTTCAGGAGACTCCGGCCACCGGGGCATACAACACCGAACGCATCCCCGTCGGATCCCTGGAGGACGGCCACCAGTACGGATGGATGGCCTGGGCAACTGACGGCGGCCTGGTGTCGCCGAGCGTCGGGGCGTGCTTCTTCCGCGTGGACCGGACCAGCCCTCGAGTCAGCATCAGTTCCACGGACTTCCCGCCCTCGGGAACTCCTCGTTCGAAGCCGGCCCCCGGGCAGCCCGACACCATCAAGTACCACACCGACGCGGGCAACTTCGTCATCCGGGCGGAAGACCCCGCACCGGGCAACGGCCTCCGCGCCTCCGGTCTGGCCTGCGTCCGGGTGAGCAGCGACCCCACACCCGTCACGGGTTGGAGCTGCGACGAGCCCGGCATCGTCAAGGCCAACGACAACGGCGAAGCCGTCATCACGAGAATCCCGGGCACCTGGGGAACCAACTTCCTCTACGCACAGGCCCAGGACAACGCGGGCAACTACAGCCAACCCGGCGTCTACAGCTACTACGCCCCCTGGAAGCCCGGTACCCTGCCCGTCCCGGGAGACGCCAACGGCGACCTCACCCCCGACCTGGTGCTCCCTGACGCGGCAGGCAGCCTGCGTGTGATCGGCGGCAACAGCGACCCGGCCGGCACCATCGCCGCCGCCGCCAACACCGCACCCAACCAGGACCCGAGTCAGAACCTGTACCCCACCTGGGACCAGTACCAGATCACCCACCACGGCGCACTCAACTTCAGCAAGCCCACCGACCAGCTGATCGTCCACAACACCAAGGACCCGAACCTCAAGAAGTTCCTCTACCGCATCGACAACAGCTCCGAGGCCCCTGGCCGATTCGACACACAGCGCGGCACCTCCCTCCCGGTGCCAACCGCATGCACTGTCGCCCCGATCGGATCAACCTCAGTACCGGGCGGCTGCTCGACACCATTCGGCAGTGACTGGTCGGACCTGCAGAGCTTCGCCGCCATCGGCACCCCCGAAGGAGAGCCCACCGAGCTCGGCACCGACAAGCAGTGGCCCAACGCGACCTCGGTCCTGGCCGTCAAGAACGGCCAGCTCTGGCTCCTCCGCCCCAGCGGCACGGGCCAGTTCGAGAGTGTCGCCCAGCACATTCCGATGAAGCCCGCTCCCGCAGCCACTCCCCGGACCTGGCTCGACTACGACCTGATCGGCCCGGGACCCGCGAACGGGGACAGCACCCCGGGCTCGATGACCGACGACGGCATCGCCGTTATCCACCCCACGGTGTGGGTCCGTGACCGCAAGAACGGAGACATCCTCTCCCTGCCCATCACCGGCGGCCTCAGCCCGAACTACCAGGCCCTGACCGAACCCTGGAACGGCACCGTCCTGCTCAAGGGACGCATCAACACCACCGACTACCCAGAGGTCGGCTCGGTCGGTGACCTCAACCCCGGTGACCCAGACGGAGCCAAGGCCCCCGACCTGTGGACCCGGAACAGCAGGTTCGAGATCCAGGTCTGGACCGGAAGGGCCAACGACGCCACCAAGAACAAGGTCACCAGCCTGTCCAGCACACCCGCTCCGATCGGGGCGCTCAACACCCGGCCCAAGGGCGAGCTCATCAACGGTGACACCGTGCTCAGGTCCAACGCGGTCCCCGCCACCAAGCTGATGGCCGGGGACACCGTCTACTCCGCCAACACCAAGCTGGTCATGCAGTCCGACGGCAACCTCGTCCTGTACTCGCGCCACGACTTCAACGAGTACACCGGACTGGGACGGACCCTCTGGTCCAGCAACACGTGGGGCCACCCTGGAGCCTGGGCAGCCCTGCAGCCCGACGGGAACCTCGTCATCTATCCCGCCGGGAAGACCACCGACGCCTACTTCGCCACCGGGACCGCAGTCTCGGGACAGGGAGTCACGACCGGCCTGGTCGTGCAGAGTGACTGCAACGTCGTGATCTACCGGTACGAGGGCGAGACCAAGAAGGATCCGCTCTGGGCGACCAAGACATGGAGCCCCAACTCCTCCATGTGCTGACAGTCATCTGATGGAGGCTCTGACGCGCACACTTGCGCGTTGGAGCCTCCGTCGGAGAACCGGGCAACTAGAGATCATCAGTACCTTTAGTGAACGGACAGTCACCGTGGGATCAACGCGCACGACTTCCGCACCGGTAGTGGCGGTAAACGACGGACAACGACGGACGGTCCGCCAGGCACCCTGGCCCACCGCAGCCTCGGCAACGAGGTCAGTTTGAGCCTTGGTCAGCTTACGAACCGTCATGTGTGGCTGGATCTTCCCAAGCTTCTAGCGCGAGTTCGATTCTCGTCGTCCGCTCCACTCCGAGAGCCCCGGGTCAGCGACCTGGGGCTTCGTCGTTCCCCGGAGGGGTCTGACCGCGACCTGACGAGCAGGTGACGGAATCGCTCCGCCTGCTTGGTCCCTCCGTGTGCGCAAGCCGTTCAATCGGCCTACACGGCCCGTCGGGCCACCGAAATCGCAAGGAGAACGCGATGGCTTCGACCGTCGGCGTTGGTACCGGTGTGCACGCGGGTGCCGCCGGTGAGTTCGTTCTCGGCGGGGACCTGACGATCCGCCGGATGGGGTACGGCGCGATGCAGTTGGCCGGCCCGGGGGTGTGGGGGCCGCCGCGGGACCGGGAGACCGCGCTCGCCGTGGTGCGCCGTGCGTTGGAGCTCGGGGTGAACCACGTCGACACCAGCGACTACTACGGTCCGCACGTGGTGAACGGCGTGATCAAGGAGGCCATCCACCCGTACCCGGAGGACCTGGTGATCGTCACCAAGGTCGGCGCCCGGCGTACCCCGGACAGGGACTGGCCGGCCGCGCTGAAGCCGGCCGAGCTGGTGCAGGCGGTGCACGACAACCTCGACCACCTGGGGCTGGAGCGGCTCGACGTGGTCAACCTGCGGATCGTCGAGGAGGGCGGCGGGCTGGGGCCCGAGGACTCCATTGAGGAGCCGTTCACCGCGCTGGCCGAGCTGCGTGAGCAGGGCAAGATCCGCCACCTGGGCGTGAGCAACGTGACCGTCGCGCAGTTCAACGAGGCCCGCGCGATCGCCCCCGTGGTCTGCGTCCAGAACGAGTACAACGTGGTCCGCCGGGACGACGAGGAGCTGCTCCGGCTGGCCGCCGCCGAGGGCATCGCCTACATGTCCTTCTTCCCGCTGGGCACCTACACCCTGCGGCACGAGAAGCCGGCCGGCGTGGACGCCAAGGTGCCGCTGGCCACGCCGCTGGACAACCGCGCGCTGGACGTCGTCGCCGAGCGCCACGGCGCCTCCGCCTACCAGGTCGCGCTGGCCTGGCTGCTGCACCGCTCCCCCAACCTGGTCTGCATCCCCGGGACTTCCTCGGTCGCGCACCTGGAGCAGAACATCGCGGCCGCCTCGGTCAAGCTCACCGCCGAGGACCTGGCCGAGCTGGACACCCTCCAGGCCTGAGGGGCCGGCCCGAGCTGATGGAGTATCGGCCGGGGCTTTCCCCGGCTCTTCCGCACCGTCGACCATTGACGGTATGGAGAAGATGACGCAGGAGGAGTGGCGCGCTTTCGTCGCCGCCGGGACCCGCACCGGCAAGCTGGCCACCGTCCGCCCGGACGGGCGCCCGCACGTGGTGCCGGTCTGGTTCGTCCTGGACGGCGACGAGGTGCTGTTCAACTGCGGCCCGGGCTCGGTCAAGGGACGCAACCTGCTCCGTGACCCGCGGGTGACCATCTGCGTGGACGACGAGCAACCTCCTTTCGCCTTCGTCCAGTTGGAGGGCGAGGCGACCGTCGACGAAGAGCCGGCCGCGCTCCGGCACTGGGCCGGGGTGATCGGCGGCCGGTACATGGGCGCGGACCGGATCGAGGAGTTCGGCGCCCGCAACGGTGTCCCGGGCGAATGGCTGGTCCGGGTCAAGATCAACAAAGTGATCGCATCGCGCGGCATCTCCGACTGAGGCGGCCCTGTCGCACCGGTCGTGGCACCGCGTACCGTCCTGACCACGCGAAAGGTGTTCACCCGATGTCCCTGCTGGACGAATCAACCGCCCAAGCGGCCGGTACCGGACCGGAGTTGCGGATGACCTCCCGGCAGCGGGCGGTCCTTCTCCTGCTGCTCGGCTCGGCCTTCCTGCTCGCCGCCGACTTCTCGCTGCTCAACGTGGCCATCCCGGAGATCGGTGCGGGCCTCGGCTTCAGCGTCGACAACCTGCAGTGGATCGCCACCTCCTTCGCCATCACTGCGGCCGGCTTCACGCTGTTGTTCGGCCGGGTCGGCGACCTCTACGGCCGCCGCCGGTTCTTCCTCGGCGGGGTCGCCCTGCTGGTGGCCGCCTCGGTCCTCGGTGGCGCCGCCAACTCGCCCGAACTGCTCATCATCGCGCGGGTGTTGCAGGGTCTGGCCACCGCCGTCGCCACCCCGACCGCGCTCTCGCTGCTCACCACGGCCTTCCCCGAGGGTCCGCTGCGGGCCAAGGCGCTCGGCCTGAACGGCGCGATGATCGCGGCCGGCTTCACCGTCGGTGCGGTGGTCGGCGGTCTGCTCACCGCGCTGCTCAGCTGGCGCTGGGCCTTCCTGATCAACGTCCCGGCCGGTCTGGCGATCCTGATCGCCACCCCGATGCTGCTGTCCGAGAGCCGGGCCGCCGACCGGGCCAAGCTGGACGTGCCGGGCGCGATCACCGTCAGCCTGGGCCTGGTCTCGCTGGTCTACGGGGTCTCCCGGGCCGGCGAGGAGGGCTGGGGCGACCCGGCCTCGCTCGCCCTGATCGTGGTCGGTGCGCTGCTGCTGGTGGCCTTCTGGCTGATCGAGCTGCGCAGCAAGGCGCCGCTGGCCCCGGTCCGGATCCTGCGCAAGCCCACCGTGCTCTGGGGCAACCTGGGCGGCTTCGTCACCATCACCATGCAGACCGCGGTGATCTTCCTGATCACGGTCTACCTGCAGAAGGTGCTGCACTACTCGGCGTTGAGCACCGGCCTGGCCTTCGGCGGTCTCGGCGTGGCCTCCTTCCTCGGTGGTGTGCTGGCGCCCAAGGTGATCGGCCGGTTCGGCAACCGGAACGGCCTGTTCGCCGGCATGGTCATCCAACTCCTGGCCGCCGCAAGCCTGTTCCTGATCGGTGAGAGCCGCAGCGGCTTCGTGCTGGTGCTGGCCGCGCTGGCGGTCGGCGCCTTCGGCCACCTCACCGCGGTGGTCTCGTACATGGTCACCGCCACCTCCGGCCTGCCGAACGAGGAGCAGGGCCTGGCCACCGGCCTGGCCACGATGGCCCAGCAGGTCGCGCTGGCGGTCGGCATCCCGGTGATCAGCGCGGTCGCGGCGACCCGCATCCACGCGCTGGAGTCCGGCGGGGCCTCGGCCACCGACGCGGTGCTCGGCGGTGTCCGGCTGGCGCTGCTGATCGACGCCGGCGTGGTGCTGGTCGGCGCCGTCCTGGTCTGGTCCTTCCTGAAGCGGGCGGAGTCGGCGCGGGCCGAGTGACGTCGTCATCGAAGTGGCAGAGGGCGGGTGCACCCCAGGTGCATCCGCCCTTCCGCGCGTGAGGACGGACGCGGCCGGGCAACGACGGAGGCGCCCTCCCCGGTTCTCGGGGAGGGCGCCTCCGCGGTGTGCAGGGGGCGGGAGGTCAGTCCCGGATGTCAGTCCCGGATGACGGTCTTGCTCCGCATCAGGAACTCGCCGAGGAAGCCGTCGTGCGGCACCCCGGGCTCCATCCAGTACGTGGGGTGGTCACCCAGGTAGAGGTTGCTGACGGAGGGGTCGTCCATCAGGCGGTCGATCAGGGCCTCGTCCTTGGTGAAGGCGTTCAGCACCAGGGAGTTGCGCAGCGGCGCCACGCCGTCGGCCGGCGTCCAGGGGGCGACCCAGACGCAGGGGAAGGCGAGTTCGAGGTCCAGCTGCCCGCTGTCCCAGCGCTCCAGCTGGTGCACCGAGGGGGTCAACGCGGCGCTGCCGTCCCCGAGTTCGGCCACCACGCCGTCGCCGCCGAGCCAGGCGCGGGTGCCCTTGGCCTGGCTGAGCAGGAAGTCGGAGACCGCCCGGGCGGAGTCGGTGCGCTGGACCGGCAGGACGGCGTCCGGATGCTCCGGTGGGAGCACCGGGACGGCGGCGAGCCGCTCGGCGATGGCCTCGGCGAGCGGGGCCGGGTCGCCCTCGATCAGCACGCCGGTGGTGTTGATGCACTTCACCCCGCCGTGGTGGCTGATCGAGTCCACGATGGTGTCCAGGTGGTCCCGCCAGTCCGTGTCCGCCGTGATCAGCGTCTTGGAGCGGCCGGGGCCCTGGGCCAGCATGGTGGCGTCGGTGGCGTACTTGCGCACCACCGCGTCGCCGCCGTAGACGATGCCGAGGTCGGCCCCGCGGAGCACCTCGTCGGCGGCGTCGTGGTCGGTCGGCAGCAGCACCACCTGGTCGGCCGGGAAGCCGGCCTGACGCAGTGCCAGGACCAGCCGGTGCGGGGTGAACGGCTCGCGCCGGGACGGCCGGACGGCGACTCGGTAGCCGAGCGCCACGGCCTCCAGCCAGAGCGCGTGCGGTGCCGGGTGGTTGCCGGCCGCGTGCACCGCGAGGACCTCGCCGCGCCTGGTCCACACCGCCCGCCCGATCCGGGTGAGCGGGTCGCGCCAGTCGGCGACCGCGCTGCCGGGGCGGGCCTGGAAGGTGGAGTAGTGCGCCTTCAGCGCGGCCTCGTGGATCTCGTCGGCGGCCGAGCGGACGGCCTGCCGGGAGACCCCGGAGACCCGGCTGACCGAGTACTCGTACTGCTCGTAGGAGAGCCCGGCCACCTCGCCGTGCCGGAAGATCTCGGCGGCCTCGGCCAGCGCGGCCAGCCGCCGCTCCTCGGGCAGGCTGGCCGCGGCCCGCAGGGCGGACATCGCCCGGGTCACGAACAGCCTCGGCACGATGCTGAGTTCGGCGAAGGTGGCGCCCGTGACGTCCGGGATCGCGGACCGTCTGCGGGTCCGGTAGGCCCCGGCCGGGCCGAGCGCGTCGAGGACGATCGGCTCGGTGGCCGCGGGTGCGTCCGTGGTCGGGGCGGCCATCAGTAGACCCCCTCGATCACGGTCTCGTTGTCGAACTCCTTGACCGGGGCGACGTCGGCGATCGAGTCGCCGACCTGGCCGTCCACCGGCTCGATCCGGGTCGCGTAGTCGCGCTCCAGGTTGTTCGGCAGGAACAGGCTCTTGCCGACGTAGTGCATGACCACCCGGCCGCGCTCGCCGTAGGCGACCGGCTCGCCGGTCTCCTCGTCGATCACCCGGTAGGTCATGTACGGGGAGAAGGGGTCGTAGACGCAGGGCTCGTCGTCGGTCAGGCCCGGGCGCTCGGTCACGTGGCCGAGCGTCATGGTGTTGCCGAAGCCGCTGACGAAGACCGTGTCCGGGAACAGCTCGGTGCGGTACAGGTCACGGGTGTCGGGGTCGAGCTGGGTGCCCACCCACATGATCGCCTTGACCTTCTTGCGGACCAGCGCGACCAGGTCGTCGCGGCGGCTGAGCTTCTCCAGGGTCGGCGGGGTGAGCATCAGCACGCCCACGTCCTGCGACTCCAGGGTGAAGGCCAGCTGGTCGATCAGGTGCTCGGTGTAGAGCTCGGCCTCGGCCTTCTCGCCGCGGCCGATCAGCTTCTTCACCCAACGCGGGTCGACGTCCACGGTGAACGCCAACCCGCCCCGGCGGCGGACCAGTTGGTGGAAGGTCTCGCCGACCATGTGCGGGCCGGACGGGATCACCATCAGCCAGTTCAGGCCCTGCGGGACGCCGTGCGCGTCCAGCTGGGCGCTGCTGTGCTGGACCAGGACGTCGGCCCACTCGCGCAGCATCACCACGCGCTTGGGGGCGCCGGTGGTGCCGCCGCTGTCGTAGATGCCGGTGATCTCCGGCTTGCGGCCGTAGCCGCGCGGGATCAGGTCCTCGACCTGGACGTCGCGGAGCTGGTTGGCCACGTTCGGGAACCGGCCGAGGTCCTCGAAGGTGCGGATCTCGGTGAGCGGGTCGAAGTCGAGGGTCTCGGCGATCCGGAGCCAGAACGGCGAGCCGGTGGCCGGCTCGAAGTGCCACTTGAGGGCGGCGCGCAGGAACTGCTCCGGGTCGGGGCGGACGTCGAACGGCAATTCGAGGATCGGGTCAGGGGCGGACAACTGAGTGTTCCCTTCGGCAGTGCCGCGATCGAATTCGCGTGGTGTGGATGGGACGCGGGCCTGACAGGCCCTCGGAGCCAGGGGAAGCGGGCCGGGCCGCAGTCGGGCGGCGGGGCCGGCCCCGTGGCTCAGCGGGGGGTGGGGACGGGCCGGTCGACGATCTCCAGGACCACCGAGGTCCAGTTGAAGCCGCCGCCGATGCCCGTCATCAGCACCCGCTGACCCGGTTCGAGCCGCCCTTGGTGGGCGAGGTGGTCGAGCGCGCCGAACTGGTCGGTGGCGCCGACGTGGCCCACCTCCACGGCCCAGCGCCAGGGGGTCCGCTCCAGGTCGATGCCGAGCGGGTCGAGGTTCTCCCGCTTGACCATGTCGACCCCGAAGTTGGGCATGATCACGTGTTCCGCGTCGGTCGGCCGGATGCCGGCCTCGGCGCAGGCCGCCGTCGCGGTCCGCACCAGCGCCGCGTCCATCAGCTCCACCACCTCGGACAGCGGCCGCTCGCGGGCCGCGAAGTCCTTGGTGCGGTCGATGATCCGGACCGGGTGCTGGGACGGGTCGGAGTTGGGGGTGAACGGCAGGCTGCCGCGCTGCATGCCCTCCAGTTCCGGGTGGGCCACCGTGACCGAGGAGACCAGCCGGGCGAAGCCCGGGCGGCGGGAGAGCACCAGGGCGCTCGCCCCGTCCCCGAAGACCAGGCCGGGGTGCATGTGCCAGCGGTCCCAGACCGGTGCCTCGAAGCGGTCCGAGGCGGTGATCAGCGCCGCGCTGTGGCCGGTGCGCCCCTGGAGGAAGGCGGCCGCCAGCTCGATCGAGCCGACCGCGCCGTTGGAGAGCTGCCGGATCTCGAAGGCGGTGCCGTTCCCTCCGACCAGGTGGTGCTGGAGGTAGGAACCGACGTTCCACCCGTCCAGTCCGTTGAACCCGGCGGTGGCGTGCAGCAGCAGGCCGAACTCCTCGTCCGCCAGGCCCGATTGGCCGAGCGCCTGGCGGCCGGCCCGGACCGCCATCTCGGGCTGCGAGTCCTCGTCGCCCGCGATGGCAACGCTCACCATGCCGGAGCGCTCCTGCAGGTGCGCCTCGTACCGGCCGTCGGCGACCGCCTGGTCCACCGGGAACGGCTTCGGGTACCAGGAGCCCACCCCGTTGACGTACAGGTCGTGGTACTTCATCTCACTGACCTCCGTGGTGAGTCGGGCTCACTGCCCGGCCGGGACGGCGGCCGCCAGCTGGCGGAGCACCTTCTTGTCGATCTTCCCGACGGCCGTGTACGGCATCTCGGCGACGATCTCGATCCGTTCCGGGACCTTGAACGCGGCCACCTGGTGCTGGGCGAACAGCTCGTTCAGGTCGGCCAGTTCGAGCGTGCCGCCCGGGTGCAGGGTGACGAACAGGCAGACCCGCTCGCCCATCTTCGGGTCCGGCGCGGCCACCGCGGCGGCCTCGGCCACGTGGTCCAGCAGCAGGACCAGGCGCTCCACCTCGTCGGCGGAGATCTTCTCGCCGCCCCGGTTGATCAGGTCCTTGATCCGGCCGGTGACCACGAAGTTGCCGCTGGCCCGGTCGATCCGGACCACGTCGCCGGTCCGGTACCAGCCGTCGGTGGTGAAGGCCCGGGCGTTGTGCTCGGGGGCGTTGAAGTAGCCGCGCGGCGTGTACGGGCCGCGGGTGAGCAGCTCGCCGGGCTCGCCGGGGGCCACCGGCCGCCCGTCCTCGTCCACGATCAGGACCTCGTCGTGCGGGCTGATCGGCCGGCCCTGGGTGGTGGCCACCACCTCCGGGTCGTCGTCGAAGCGGGTGTAGTTCAGCAGGCCCTCGGCCATCCCGAAGGACTGCTGGACGTGGCAGCCCAGCTCCTTGACCGCCCGGCGCTGGTCCTCCGGGGCGAACAGCGAACCGCCGACCTGCACCAGCTTCAGGCTGGACAGGTCGGGGCCGAGCTCAGCGACGGCGGTGGTCCAGTGCTGCACCACGGCCGGGACGGCGGCGACGGTGGTGACCCGCTCCCGGGCGATGGTCTCGAAGGCCTTGCGGGGCGACGGGGTGGGCAGCATGACGACCCGTCCGCCGACCATCAGGGTGCCCAGGATGCCGGGCGAGGCGAGCGGGAAGTTGTGCCCGGCGGGCAGCGCCACCAGGTAGACGGTGGACTCGTCCAGCCCGCAGACCGCACCGCTCTGCCGGGCGTTGTACTCGTAGTCGTTGTGCGTCCGGGCGATCACCTTGGAGAGACCGGTGGTGCCGCCGGAGAGCAGGAAGACCGCGACGTCGCCCGGGTCCGGGGCGGCCGCGTCCAGCCGGGCGCGGCGGGCGGCCACGTCACCGGTGACGGTGGTGAGCGAACGCAGGTCCACGTTCCCGGGGTTGACCTCGGTGCCGGAGACCAGGGTCAGACACGGCCAGTCGAAGCCGGCGGCGACCCGGGCCGCCAGCGCCTGGTGGTCGTAGCCGCGGCAGAGGTCCGGGACGGCGATCGCCGCCACCTTGGTGTGCCCTCCGACGCCGGAGAGTTCGTAGTCGCGGTGCGCCGGCAGCATCATCACCGGGGCCACGCCCAGCCGGAAGCAGGCCAGCAGCAGGACCACCAGCTCCCAGCTGTTGGGGAGTTGGACGAGCAGGTTGTCGCCGTCCTTCAGTCCCTGGGCCGCCAGGTTCTCGGCCAGCGCATCGGCGGTCTCCGCCAATTCCCGGTAGCCCAAACGGCGTTCACCGTCGACCAGGGCTATCCGGTCCCCCCGCTTCTCGGCCCACTGCCAGAGCAGCGCGCCGAGCGGCTGCTCTCGCCAGTAGCCTTCGGCGACATAAGTGACCTCGGCCTCCTTCGGCCAGGTCACGACTCCGAGTCGTTCCATGCTCTGCGTCCCCTTCGCTGAGGCTTTTCACCAGAGGGTTGTCCCCGCGCCCCGAGCATCGGGCCCCCCACCTTTCTCGGCAATTCGATCATATTAAGTATGTCATTTTGACATGCTTCCCTAAGGAATTGCTCCCTGTGGAAACGAAAAAGGCGCCGCCTTGGAATAGGCGGCACCTTCCCCATTTCCTCACAGGATCGGCGCAGTTCGCGCGGGGAAAAGGCGAAAGGCGCGGGGATCCGGATTTCCGGATTCCCCGCGCCTTCAGCGGGCCGTGCGGGTGACGCCAGGTCAGGAGGCGGCGGCGAGGCCGACCTTCAGCGCCGTGGCGATCTGGACCGCGCGACGGGTCTGGAAGCCGATGGCGCCCAGGTTCTCGTCGTTCGGGGTGCCCACGTTGTTGTTCGAGACGTGGCTGGTGCCGTACGGGTTGCCGTTGGTCGGGGCGAACTGGATCCCGTCCGAGTAGCCCGGGGCCACGATGATGGCGCCCCAGTGGTAGAAGGTGTTGTTCAGCGCCAGCAGGGTGCTCTCCTGGCCACCGTGCAGGGTGGAGGTGGAGGTGAAGGAGGAGACCACCTTGTTCACCAGCTTGCCCTGGAACCAGAGGCCACCGGCGGTGTCGATGAACTGCTTGAGCTGCGCGGCCGGCAGGCCGAAGCGGGTCGGGGTGCCGAGCAGGATCACGTCGGCCCAGTCGAGGTCGTCGAGCGAGGCCTCCAGGACGTGCTTGGTCTCCTCGACGTGGTCGGCCCACTCCTGCTTGGTGGCGATGACGGCCTCGGGGGCCAGCTCGGCGACCCTGCGCAGCCGGACCTCGGCGCCCGCCTTCTCGGCGGCCGACGCGGCCTCCTCCGCCAGCTTGTGCACGTGGCCGGTGGACGAGTAGTAGATGATGGCGACGTTGGTCACGGTCGCTGCTCCATTTCGGAAGATTCAGGCATTCGGGATTCAGTGGTCACCCGTCTCCCCGACTCTCCCCCTCCCCGCCGCCGGGGGGCAATCGCGGCTCTGAGACTTCGTCACCAGCGAGTCCCACCAGGCGAGATGACCCCCGCGAACCGGGATGAACCGTGCGGCCGGCCGCCGGAAATCGGCTCGACGCGTGAACGGGTGTCCGGGCCGCCGCGCGGTGTCCCCGTGCTACTGTCCCGGCCGTTCCCTATGGTCTGGACCGCGGGCGGTAATCATGGCGGCGACACCCGACGGAAGGACGACCCTCTCGGTCGTCGTCCCGATGTACGACGAGGAGGCCGCGCTGCCGGCCCTGGTGGCCAGGCTGCGGCCGGCCCTGGACGGGGCGGGGGTGCGGTACGAGGTCGTCGCGGTGGACGACGGGAGCACGGACCGGACGGCGGAGCTGCTGGAGAAGGAGCGGGCCGGCTGGCCGGAGCTGCGGGTGGTGCGGCTGCGCTCCAACGCCGGGCACCAGGCGGCGCTCACCGCGGGGCTGCACGCGGCCGTCGGCGCGTACGTGGCGAGCATCGACGCCGATCTCCAGGACCCGCCGGAGAAGATCCCGGAGATGCTGGAGCTCGCCCGGGCCGAGCGCCTGGACATCGTCTACGGGGTGCGCTCGGACCGCTCCACCGACACCAGCTTCAAGCGGCGGACGGCGGGGGCGTACTACTGGCTGATGCGCCGTCTGGTCGGCAAGCGGGTGACGGCCCAGGCGGGTGATTTCCGGCTGCTCAGCCGGGTCGCGGTGGAGGCGCTCAAGGCGCTGCCGACCGACCAGCAGCAGGTGTACCGGCTGCTGGTGCCCTGGTTGGGCTTCCCCAGCGGGCAGGTGACGTACCAACGGGAGGAGCGGGTCGCCGGGACGAGCAAGTACTCGCTCGGCAGGATGGTCCGGCTCGCGGTGGAGAGCGTCACCACCTTCTCGGCCGCCCCGCTGCGGCTGGCCACCTGGCTCGGCGTGGCCAGCTTCGTGCTCTGCCTGCTGATGGTGGTCTGGAGCATCGGGGTGCACCTGGCCGGCTCCACCGTGCCCGGGTGGACCTCGCTCTTCGTGGCGGTGCTCTTCCTGGGCAGCGTGCAGCTGATCTGCGTCGGCCTGCTGGGCGAGTACGTGGGCCGGATCTACACCGCCGTCCAGCGCCGCCCCACCTACTTCGTGGCCTCCGATTCGGCGCGCGAGGAGGATGTACCGGAGGCTGGACGGTGACGACGGACCTGGACGGGGCTCGGTAGAATCTGGGAGTCTGGTCTAGACCACATCTACGCGTACGAATCAGAACGGTGGAGCCATGGAAATCGTGATCGTCCCCGACGCCGCAGCGGGCGGCGAGCTCATCGCCTCGGCCATCGCCGAGCTGGTGGCGCGCAAGCCCGACGCGCTGGTCGGGGTGGCCACCGGCTCCACGCCGCTGCCGATCTACACCGCGCTCACCGCCAAGGTGGCCGGCGGCCTGGACGTCACCCGGGTCCGGATCTGCCAGCTGGACGAGTACGTCGGCCTGCCCGCCGGGCACCCGGAGTCGTACCGCTCCACCGTGATCCGCCAGGTGGTGGAGCCGCTCGGCCTGAGCGAGGCCTCCTTCCTCGGCCCGGACGGCACCGCCGAGGACGTCGCGGCCGAGGCGATCCACTACGACCACGCGCTGGCCGAGGCCGGCGGCGTGGACTTCCAGATCCTCGGGATCGGCACCGACGGGCACATCGGCTTCAACGAGCCCTGCTCCTCGCTCGCCTCGCGCACCCGGATCAAGACCCTGACCGAGCAGACCCGGGTCGACAACGCGCGCTTCTTCGAGGACGACATCGAGCAGGTGCCGCACCACGTCATCACCCAGGGCATCGGCACCATCCTGGAGGCCCGCCACGTGGTCCTGCTGGCCACCGGCGCCAACAAGGCCGACGCCGTCGCCGCCACCGTCGAGGGCCCGCTCTCCGCGCTGGTCCCGGCCTCGGCCCTGCAGCTCCACCCGCACGCCACCGTGGTGGTCGACGAGGCCGCCGCCGCCGGCCTCAAGCTGGCCGACTACTTCCGCGCCACCTACGCCGCGAAGCCGTCCTGGCAGTCGATCTGACGCAGTACCACGCACGACGCACGAGAGCCGTGGCCCTCCGGGGGTCACGGCTCTCGCGCGTTCCGGGGCGGGAGCAGAGGTCATGAGGCCCCGTCAGGCCCGGCCGCCGGGAGGGTGAGGAGCATGGTGGTGCCGCCGCCCGGGGTGTCCTCGACCTCCAGGGTGCCGGCCATGGCCTCGGCGAGACCGCGGGAGAGGGCGAGGCCCAGGCCGGTGCCGGTGGTGTTGTCGGTGTCGCCCAGGCGTTGGAAGGGGAGGAAGACGCGGTCGCGGTCCTCGGGCGGGATGCCGGGGCCGCGGTCGATGACGCGCAGTTCGACGCGGCCGGCGTGGGTGGAGGCGGTGACCAGGACGGGGGCGCCGGGGGCGTTGTGGCGCAGGGCGTTGGTGATGACGTTGGCCAGCACGCGCTCCAGCAGGGGTGGGTCGGCGAGGACGGGTGGTGCCTCGGAGAGGCCGAGGGGTTGGACGGGGGCGTCGGGGTCGGCGAGGGAGTCGAGGGCGCGGGGGAGGACTTCGTCGAGGTGGGTGGGGGCGAGGTGGAGGGTGAGGGCGCCGGCCTGGAGGCGGCTCATGTCAAGGAGGTTGTCGACCAGGCGGGTGAGCTTGAGGAGGGATTCGTCGGCGGTGGCGAGGAGTTCGGCCTGGTCCTCGTCGGAGAACTCGACGTCGGGGCTGCGCAGTGAGCCGACGGAGGCGAGGGCGGCGGCCAGTGGGGTGCGCAGGTCGTGGCTGACGGCGGCGAGCAGGGCGGTGCGCATCTTGTCGGCGGCCTTGATGGGTTCGACCTCGGCGGCGGCGGTGGCGAGGCGGTCGCGCTCCAGGGCGGCGCCGACGTGCGCGGCGAAGGCGGTCAGGACCCGTTGGTCGGCGGCGGGCAGCCGACGGCCCGTCAGGACCAGGACGGCGCCGCCCCCGACGCCCACCTCGGTGACCTCGCCCGCCCCGGCGCCGGAGGAGGCCAGGACGGTGCCGCCGGTGCGGTCCAGCAGGGCGACGGAGTCCATGCCGAAGGCGGTGCGGCACTTCTCCAGCAGCGCGGGGAGCGCGTCCGCGCCGCGCAGCACGCTGCCGGCCAGGGTGGAGAGGGTCTCGGCCTCGGCGGTGGCCCGGGCGGCCCGGGTGGTGAGGCGGGCGGCGCGGTCGACCACGGTGGAGACGGTGAGGGCGACGGCGGCGAAGACGGCGAGGGCGAGGACGTTGTTGGGTTCGGTGATGGTGAAGGTGTGGACGGGTGGGATGAAGTAGTAGTTGAGCAGCAGCGAGGCGACCACCGAGGCGAGCAGGGCGGAGACCGCTCCACCGAGCAACGCGACGGCCACGACGCCGAGTTGGAAGATCAGGGCGTCGGTGGTGAGGTTGAGCGAGGTGTGCGAGAGCAGCAGGGTGAGCAGGACGGGCAGGGCCAGGCCGGACAGGTAGCCGGCCACCGTCCGCCGGGGTGAGTGCCGGCGGCCCAGGGCGGGCAGGCGGCCGCGGCCGGTGAACTCGTGGGTGACCATGTGGACGTCGATGTCCTCGGAGGCGTCCACGGTGGTCTCGCCGATGCCGGGGCCGGTGAGGAAGCGGTTGACCCGGCCGCGGCGGCTGGTGCCGAGCACCAGCTGGGTGGCGTGGTGGGCGCGGGCGAAGGAGAGCAGGGCGGTCGGGATGTCGTCGCCGACCACCACGTGGTAGCTGCCGCCCAGGGTCTCCACCAGCCGCCGCTGCTGGGCGAGTTGGCCGGGGGAGGCGCCGGCCAGGCCGTCGCTGCGGGTGACGTGGACGGCGAGCAGTTCGCCGCCGGCGGTGCGGTCGGCGATCCGGGCGGCCCGGCGGATCAGGGTCTCGCCCTCGGGGCCGCCGGTGAGGGCGACCACCACCCGCTCCCGGGTCTCCCAGACCCGGTCGATCCGGTGGGTGGTCCGGTAGTCGCGCAGGCCCTCGTCCACCCGTCCGGCCACCCAGAGCAGGGCGAGCTCCCGAAGGGCCGTCAGGTTGCCGACCCGGAAGTAGTTGGAGAGCGCGGCGTCCACCTTCTCGGCCTTGTAGACGTTCCCGTGGGCCATCCGGCGGCGCAGCGCCTGCGGGGCCATGTCGACCAGCTCGATCTGGTCGGCCCGGCGCACCACCTCGTCCGGGACGGTCTCGCGCTGCGGGACACCGGTGATCTTCTGCACCACGTCGTTGAGCGACTCCAGGTGCTGGACGTTCACCGTGGTCAGTACGTCGATCCCGGCCGCCAGCAGCTCCTCGACGTCCTCCCAGCGCTTGGCGTGCCGCCCGCCCGGGATGTTGGTGTGGGCGAGCTCGTCCACCAGGACCACGGACGGGCGGCGCGCCAGCACCGCCGCGAGGTCCATCTCCTCGAACTCGGTCCCCCGGTAGGTCCGCCGGACCCGGGGGACGAGGTCCAGGCCGGCCAGCATGCGCTCGGTGCCGGGGCGGCCGTGGCACTCGATGTACCCCACCACCACGTCCGCGCCGCGCGCCTGCCGCCGGGCGGCCTCGTCGAGCATCCGGTACGTCTTGCCAACGCCGGGAGCGGCCCCGAGGTACACCCGGAGCCGCCCACGTCGTCCCTGCGGGATCGTCACTTGGTCTCTGCCAGCGCCTTGTTGAGGAGGATCACGTTCACCCCGGCCTGGCCGAGGAAGCCGAGAGTCGGGCCCTCGGTGCAGCGGTCGACCAGCTGGTCGAGCTGCTCGGCGGGGATGCCGCGCTCCCTGGCGACCCGGGCGGTCTGCTGCCGGGCGTAGGCCGCGGAGATGTGCGGGTCGAGGCCGGAGCCGGAGGCGGTGACGGCATCGGCGGGCACACTCGCCGGGTCGACGCCGTCGAAGGCGGCGACCGCGGCCCGGCGCTCCTCGACCGACTTGAGCTGCACCTCGCTGTTGGGGCCGAGGTTGGAGGCGCCGGAGGCCTTCGGGTCGTAGGAGCCGGCCGAGGGGCGCGGCTGGTACCACTTCGGGTCCGGCCGGGCCGCCTCGTCGGCGTCGTCCGGGTTCTTCTTCGGCAGGTTGAAGCTCTGGCCGAGCAGGCTGGAGCCGACCTCCTTGCCCTCGGACGTGACGATCGATCCGTTCGCCTTGTCGGCGAAGGCGAGTTGGCCGATGCCGGTGACCGCCAGCGGGTAGGCGATGCCGAGGATCACGGTCAGCACCAGCAGGGCCCGCAGCGCGGTGAGGTGGTTGCGCACGATGGTGGGCATGTGAGGGGCCCCTTTCAGCTCAGGCCGGGGATGAACTGGACGATCAGGTCGATCAGTTTGATGCCGACGAACGGCACCACCAGACCGCCCAGGCCGTAGATCCCGATGTTCCGGCGGAGCAGTGAACTGGCGTCGGACGGACGGTACTTGACGCCGCGCAGGGCGAGCGGGATGAGCCCGATGATGACCAGGGCGTTGAAGATGATCGCCGAGGTGATGGCGGACTGCGGGCTGTGCAGCTGCATGATGTTGAGCCTGTCCAGGCCCGGGTAGACGGTGGCGAACATCGCGGGGATGATCGCGAAGTACTTGGCGACGTCGTTGGCGATCGAGAAGGTGGTCAACGAGCCGCGGGTGATCAGGAGTTGCTTGCCGATCTCGACGATCTCGATCAGCTTGGTGGGGTTGGAGTCCAGGTCGACCATGTTGCCGGCCTCCTTGGCCGCCATGGTGCCGGTGTTCATCGCCACGCCGACGTCGGCCTGGGCCAGGGCGGGGGCGTCGTTGGTGCCGTCGCCGGTCATCGCGACCAGCTTGCCGCCCGCCTGCTCCTTCTTGATCAGCGCCATCTTGTCCTCGGGGGTGGCCTCGGCGAGGAAGTCGTCCACGCCCGCCTCCTCCGCGATCGCCTTGGCGGTCAGCGGGTTGTCGCCGGTGATCATGATGGTCTTGATGCCCATCCGGCGCAGCTCGTCGAAGCGCTCCTTCATGCCCTCCTTGACCACGTCCTTGAGGTGGATGACACCCAGGGCGCGGGCGGGGGCGGAGCCGTTCTGCTCCGCGACCACCAGCGGGGTGCCGCCGGCGGCGGAGATCTGCTGGACGAGGTCGGTGACGTCGGTGCCCACCGTGCCGCCGTTGTCGGCCACCCACTGGGCGACCGAGCCGGAGGCGCCCTTGCGGACCTGCCGCCCGTCCACGTCCACGCCGGACATCCGGGTCTGGGCGGTGAAGGGTACCCAGGTGGCGTGCGCCAACTCGCCCTGGGCGCGGGCCCGCAGGCCGTACGCGCTCTTGGCCAGGACCACGATGGAGCGGCCCTCGGGGGTCTCGTCGGCCAGCGAGGAGAGCTGGGCCGCGTCGGCCAGTTCCTCCGTGCCGACGCCGGCCGCGGCGAGGAACTCGGCGGCCTGGCGGTTGCCGAGGGTGATGGTGCCGGTCTTGTCGAGCAGCAGGGTGTTGACGTCGCCGGCGGCCTCGACGGCGCGGCCGGACATCGCCAGCACGTTGCGCTGGACCAGGCGGTCCATGCCGGCGATGCCGATCGCCGAGAGCAGCGCGCCGATGGTGGTCGGGATCAGCGCCACGATCAGGGCGCAGAGCACCACCGTCGGCTGCGGGGCGCCGGCGTAGGTGGCCATCGGCTGGAGGGTGACCACCGCGATCAGGAAGACGATGGTCAGGGACGCCAGCAGGATGTTGAGCGCGATCTCGTTCGGCGTCTTCTGCCGGGCGGCGCCCTCGACCAGGGCGATCATCCGGTCGATGAAGGTCTTGCCGGGCTCCGAGGTGATCTTCACGACGATCCGGTCGGAGAGCACCTTGGTGCCGCCGGTGACGGCCGAGCGGTCACCGCCCGACTCGCGGATGACCGGGGCGGACTCGCCGGTGATGGCCGACTCGTCCACGCTGGCGACGCCCTCGACCACGTCGCCGTCGCCGGGGATCACCTGCCCGGCCTCGACGACCACGTGGTCGCCGAGCCGCAGTGCGGTGCCGGGCACCTCCTCCTCGCCTTGCGAGGCGGGCCAGTTGACGAGCCGTCGGGCCATGGCCTCGGTCTTGGCCCGGCGCAGGGTGTCGGCCTGGGCCTTGCCGCGGCCCTCGGCGACGGCCTCGGCGAGGTTGGCGAAGATCGTGGTGAGCCAGAGCCAGACGGTGATCGACCAGGCGAACACGGACGGGTCGGCGATCGCGGCGACGGTGGTGACCACCGAGCCGACCTCGACCACGAACATCACCGGGTTCTTCACCATGACGCGCGGGTCGAGCTTCTTCACCGCATCCGGCAGGGACTTGGCGATCAGCTTGGGGTCCAGCAGATTGGTGGAGGCTCTGTGCTGGGTCTGCGGCTGCCCGGCCGGAGCGGGAGCGGGAGCGGGGGTAAGGGTGGACGACATCAGTGGAGACCTTCCGCGATCGGCCCGAGGGCGAGGGCCGGGAAGTAGGTGAGGCCGACGACGATCAGGACGACGCCCGACAGCAGGCCCACGAACAGCGGCTGGTGGGTGGGCAGGGTGCCCGGGGTGGCGGGGACGGGCTGCTGCTGCGCGAGGGCGCCGGCCAGCGCCAGCACGAAGACCATCGGCAGGAACCGTCCGAGGACCATGCACAGGCCGAGCGCGGTGTCGTACCAGGCGGTGTTGACGGTGATTCCGGCGAACGCGGACCCGTTGTTGTTGGAGGCGGAGGTGAAGGCGTAGAGCACCTCGGAGAAGCCGTGCGCACCCGAGTTGAGCATCCCGGCCCGCTGGTCGGGCAGGGCCATCGCGACGCCGGTGCCGACCAGTACCAGGGTCGGGGTGGTGAGGATGTAGAGGGAGGCGAACTTCATCTCCCGCCCGCCGAGCTTCTTGCCCAGGTACTCGGGGGTGCGGCCGACCATCAGCCCGGCCACGAAGACCGCCACCACCGCGAGGATCAGCATCCCGTACAGGCCGGAGCCGGTACCGCCGGGCGCGATCTCACCGAGCATCATGTTGAAGACGGTCAGACCGCCGCCGAACGGCGAGTACGAGTCGTGGAAGGAGTTCACCGCACCCGTGGAGGTGAGCGTGGTGGAGGCGGCGAACAGCGAGCTGGCCGCGATGCCGAAGCGCTGCTCCTTGCCCTCCATCCCGGCGCCGGCGGCCTGCGAGGCGGTGCCGGCGTGCTGGAACTCGAAGAAGGTGATCAGCGCGGCCGAGGCGATCCAGAACAGGCCCATCACCGCGACGATCGCGTAGCCCTGGCGGTGGTCGCCGACCATCTTCCCGAAGGTGCGCGGCAGGGCGAACGGGATCACCAGCAGCAGGAAGATCTCCAGCAGGTTGCTGAAGCCGTTCGGGTTCTCGAAGGGGTGGGCGGAGTTGGCGTTGAAGAACCCGCCGCCGTTGGTGCCCAGCTCCTTGATGACCTCCTGCGAGGCCACCGGACCGCCCGGAATCGACTGCGGGTCACCCGCGAGGGTGGCCACCTCGTGGAAGCCGTGGAAGTTCTGCACCACGCCACTGGCGACCAGCACCAGGGCGAACACGAAGGCCAGCGGCAGCAGCAGGCGCAGGTTGATCCGGACGAGGTCCACCCAGAAGTTGCCGACCCGGTCGGTCCGGTTGCGGGTGAAGCCCCGGATCAGGGTGGCGACGACCGCGATGCCGACGGCGGCCGAGACGAAGTTCTGCACCGCCAGGCCGGCCATCTGCACCAGGTGGCCCATCGCGGCCTCGCCGCTGTAGGACTGCCAGTTGGTGTTGGTGGTGAAGGAGATCGCGGTGTTCCAGGCCTGGTGCGCCTCCATCTCGGGGACCCCGAGGCTCAGCAGCAGGTGGGTCTGGAGCCGGATCAGCGCGTAGAGGAAGAGCACCGAGACGGCCGAGAAGGCCAGCACCGAGCGCAGGTAGACGGGCCAGCGCTGGTCCGCCTCCGGGTCGACGCCGATCACCTTGTAGAGCACCCGCTCGGCTCTCAGGTGCCGCGTGGTGGTGAGCAGTTGGGCGATGTAGTCGCCAAGGGGGCGGTAGCACAGGGCCAGCGCACCGACCAGGGCGATCGCCTGGATCCAGCCAGTCATGTCAGAACTTCTCCGGGTAGATCAACGCCACGACGAGGTAGCCGACCAGGGCGACGGCGACGATGAGACCTGCGACGTTCTCGGCGCTCACAGCTTCTCCACCCCTCGCGCGATCAGGGCGATGACGGCGAACACGGCGACCGTGATCCCGACGAAGACGAAATCGGACATGACTCCACCAAGGTGGTTGCGTAGCTGGCCGCCGAAGGCTCGGACGGCTCCGGCGGCGGGCCGGCGCTGCCACTCAAACAGCCGTATGGACGGCGTCAGACCTCGCTGACGCCGTCCATACGGGTGGGCGGGTTTTCCTTACGGCCTCTTAGCGGGCTCCGGCGCGCGGGCCGGCTGACCAGGCTCCCCGCGCCGCACCGCGCCCGGGGCCCGGCGGGCCGGACGGTCCGCCCTGGCCGAGGAGTTGAGCTGCCAGGGGACGGAGATGACCATCACGCCGGGGGTGAAGAGCAGGCGGCTCTTCAGCCAGAGCGCGGACTGGTTGTGCAGCAGGGTCTCCCACCAGCGGCCGACCACGTACTCGGGGATGAAGACCGCCACCGCGTCCCCGGGGCTGGCCTGCCGCACCGAGCGGACGTAGGCGGTCACCGGCTTGGTGATCTCCCGGTAGGGCGAGGCCAGTTGCTTCAGCGGGACCTCCAGTCCGGCCGCCTCCCACTGCTCGCGCAGCTCGCTGACGGCCTCGGGCTCCACGGCGACGGTGAGTGCCTCCAGGCTGTCCAGCTGGAAGGCCTCCGCGTAGCCGAGGGCGCGCAGGGTGGGCTTGTGCAGGCGGGAGACCAGCACGATCCCGTGCACCTTGGCCGGGCGGACGGAGACCTCCTGAGGGTCCGTCACCGAGAGCTCCGCGGAGACCCGGTCGTAGTGCCGGCGGATGCCCCGCATCATCACCCAGAGCGCGACGGCCGCGAGCACCGCGAGCCAGGCGCCCTGGGTGAACTTGGTGGCCAGCACGATCACCAGCACCAGCGCGGTGGTCAGCGCGCCGAGCGCGTTGATCACCCGGGCGCGCTGGGCGCCCGCCCGGACGGCCGGGTCGGTCTCGGTGGCCAGGGTGCGGTTCCAGTGCCGGACCATGCCGGTCTGGGAGAGGGTGAAGGAGGTGAAGACGCCGAGGATGTAGAGGTGGATGAGGCTGGTGACGTCGGCGTCGTAGAGCCAGAGGAGTCCGCCGGCCACCAGGGCGAG
>NZ_JBVJLD010000080.1:0-24895 GCF_055584905.1 Kitasatospora sp. NPDC088742
CCTCGGCCCGGCGACCGACGGCGGCCCGGGCACGGTGGCCACCGTCCGCCTGCCGGGGCAGTCCATCGCGCCGTAGAACGGGAGCGGGGCTCCCCTCCGGAAGGAGAGGAGCCCCGCAACCAGCTTCGACAGAGCGTCAGTTGACGTCCTCGCCGACGCCGATGACCTTGATCCGGTCCTGGGCCGGGACCTTCAGCGGGGCCGAGGCGGTGGAGTTCGCGCCGAGGTAGGCCGCGAAGACGTCCAGGTCGGAGGCGCCGACCAGCTTGTCGGTGCCGGCCGTGAAGGTCGGGAAGCCGTCGCCGCCACCGTGCAGGAACTCGTTGGCCGCGACGCGGAACTTGGCGTTGACATCGATCGGGGCGCCGTTGAACTTGACGTCCGCGATCCGGTCGGCGCCGGTCTTGTTGAGGTTGAGCGTGTAGGTCAGGCCCTTGGAGTTCTGCAGGATCTTCGGGGCGGCCTGGTTCGGGCCGCTGACCTGCTCCTGGAGGATCTTGACGACCTGAGCACCCGTCAGGGTCTTGACCTGCATCATGTTGGTGAACGGCTGAACGGTGAACGCCTCGCCGTAGGTCACCACGCCGTCGCCCTCGGCGCCGCTGGCCTTGAAGACCAGGTCGGAGCGGATGCCGCCGGGGTTCATGAAGGCGATCTGGGCACCGCCCTTGTCCGCGGCCGCTATGCCGGCCAGCTGGGCGTCGGCGATCACGTCACCGAGCGGCTTCTCGAAGGCGGAGGAGCCACGGCCGTTGATGTCCGCGCCGATGAAGCCGAGCGGGCGGTTGGCGATCGGGGCGGCCAGCTTGCTGTAACGGCCGATCAGCTCGGTGATGTCCGGCGCCTTGTCGGCGGTGCGGCGGACCACCTTGTTGGCGGCGGTCACCGAGGGGCGGACGATGGCGCCGGTGCGCTTGTCCAGCTTGAGGTTGATCTCGGTGTACAGGCGGCCGAAGGAGGCGGCGCTGGTGACCGAACGCGGGACGCCGTTCGGGTCCGGGATCGAGCAGGCGTAGGCGTTGTGGGTGTGACCGGTGACGATCGCGCCGATCGCCGGGTCCAGGCCCTTGGCGATGTCGACGATCGGGCCGGAGATGCCCTCGCCGGCCGCGCCGCAGTCGTAGTTGTACGTGGAGGAGGCCGGGTAGCCGCCCTCGTGGATCAGCGCCACGATCGAGTCCACGCCCTGGCGCTTGAGCTCCTTGGCGTACTTGTTGATGGTCTCGATCTCGTCGCCGAACTTCAGGCCCTTGATGCCCTCGGCGGTGACGATGTTCGGGGTGCCCTCGAGGGTCGCGCCGATGAAGCCGACCTTGGTGCCGTGGACGTTCTTCACCCAGTACGGCTTGAGGATCGGGCGGCCGGTCTTCTCGTTGGTGACGTTGGCGGCCAGGTACTCGAAGTCGGCGCCGCGGAACTTGCGGCCCTTCTCGTAGCAGCCGTCGGTCGGGTGGCAGCCGCCGTTCTGCAGGCGGAGCAGCTCCTTGTAGCCCTCGTCGAACTCGTGGTTGCCCACCGAGGTGACGTCCAGGCCGACCTTGTTGAGCGCCTCGATGGTGGGCTCGTCGTGGAACAGCGCCGACACCAGCGGGCTGGCGCCGACCAGGTCACCGGCCGCCACCGTGACGGTGTTGCGGTGGCCCTCGCGGGCCTGGCGCAGGGCGGTGGCCAGGTACTCCATCCCACCGGCGGGGGTGTCGACCACCTTGCCGGTGGCCGGGTCCACCTCCTTGATGTTCCCGGAGGAGCCGGCCGGGGGCTCCAGGTTCCCGTGCAGGTCGTTGATGGCGAGGATCTGGAGGTCCTCGGTCTTCGGCTTGTGCCAGTTCCAGTCCCAGTCCCACCCGTGCGCCGAGGCAGTGCCCGGCACCAGCAGGGTCCCGAAGAGACCGATGGCAGCAGCCGCGGCATACGCCGGGCGACGGAAACGGCCGGTGCGGCCGGCATTGGACATGAGGGTTCCCCTGCACCGTTGGGGGCTCCGCCGTGGGGCCGGAGCCGAGAAGGTGTATGACCACCGCAGCCTAGGGTCAACGCGCGTAGCTGTCAGGATCTCGCACGTAACGAGAGGGTTTCCATCCCCCGAAGAACCGTCAGACACCGCGCGCCGGGCCACTGCTCCACACCCCCGATCGGGTGAGCAGGAACGTTCCGGCACTCGAATCATCCGAGCGCGCTGCAAGGCTCCGTCGCATGAGCAACGAACTCGCGGCCTCCGCCGACCTCCCCACCCAGGCCATAGGCGACCTCCCGCCCGGCTACGCCGAGCTGCTCGGCGACATCAAGGCCGAGATGACCTACGAGCGTCCTTCCGCACCCAACGCGGCCTCTCCCGGCGTTCGCTGATGTACATGCAGAAGGCGGCCCGGTGCTGGGGCGGCGAAATTGTGCAGCAGCTGTTGCCCGATTGCCCCGGGCCGTCAGACCCCCGGTTCCGAGGCCAACTGGCGTTCTGCGCGGTGGCGTTCGGCGACGGCGTCCTCCGTCATGGCGCGGTCGGTGTAGACCAGGGGGCGTTCGGCGTCGGTGATGATGTGCTTGACGACCTGGACGTTGCCGTTGACGTCCCAGACGGCGATGCCTGGGGAGAGGGTGGGGATGATCTCGACGGCCCAGCGGGGGAGGCCCAGGACGCGGCCGGTGGCTCTGGCCTCGTCGGCCTTCTGCATGTAGATGGTGCGGGTGGAGGCCATCTTGAGGATGGCGGAGGCCTCCTTGGCGGCGGCGCCGTCGACCACGTCGGAGAGGTGGTGGACGACGGCGACGAAGGAGAGGCCGAGGCGGCGGCCGAACTTCAACAGGCGCTGGAAGAGCTGGGCCACGAAGGGGCTGTTGATGATGTGCCAGGCCTCCTCCACCAGGAAGATGCGCTTCTTCCGGTCGGGGCGGATCCAGGTGTGCTCCAGCCAGACGCCGACGATCGCCATCAGGATCGGCATCGCGATGGAGTTGCGGTCGATGTGCGAGAGGTCGAAGACGATCAGCGGGGCGTCGAGGTCGATGCCGTCGGTGGTGGAGCCGTCGAACATGCCGCGCAGGTCACCGTCGACCAGCCGGTCCAGCACCAGGGCCACGTCCAGGCCCCAGGCCTGCACCTCGTCCACGCCGACGCCGAGCGACTCCACCGAGGTGAGTTCGGGGCTGCGCAGGGTGTCGATGATGTCGTCGAGGACGGGCTGACGGCCCGTCACAGTGGCGATGACGTGGGCGTGGGCGGCCTTCAGGGCGAAACCGGCCCGCTCGTCGAGGCCGCGGCCCATCGCCACCTCGATGATGGTGCGCAGCAGCGAGAGCTGGCCGGTGGTGGTGATCGCCGGGTCCAGCGGGTTGAGCTTGACCCCGCCGTCGCGGGCGGCCATCGGGTCGAGGCGGATGGACTTTATCCCCAGCGCCTCCGCGATCAGGTTCCACTCGCCGACGCCGTCCTCGCCCTGGGCGTCCAGCACCACCACCTGCCGGTCGCGGAAGCGCAGTTGGCGCAGGACGTACGTCTTCTCGAGGGCGGACTTGCCGTTGCCGGACTCGCCCAGCACCAGCCAGTGCGGGGCGGGCAGCTGCTGGCCGTAGAGCTGGAACGGGTCGTAGACGTACCCCTTGCCGGAGTACACCTCCCGGCCGATGATCACGCCGGAGTCGCCCAACCCCGGTGCGGCGGTGGGGAGGTAGACCGCCTGGGCCTGGCCGGTGGAGGTCCGGACCGGGAGCCGGGTGGTCTCCACCTTGCCGAACATCAGGCTGGTGAAGGCGTCGGAGATGCTGCCGATGGCCATGGGAAGGACTCCTAGCGGGTCAGCGGCGGATGCCCGTGGCGAACGGGAGGGTGTTGACGAAGGCCCGGTGGTGCTCGCGGTCGCACCACTCCAGCTTGAGGAAGCTCTTGCCGGCCGAGGCGCGGATGGTCCGCTTGTCCCGGGCCAGCGCCTCGGGCGAGCGGGCGGAGACGGTGATGTAGCCGACCAGGTTGACCCCGGCCGCGCCGGAGGCCAGGTCGTCGCCGCGCTGGTCGACCCGGCCGGTGTGGGCCAGGTCGCGCGGGTCGATGGTGCGGTTCATCTTGGCGGCCCGGCTGGCCTCGGCCTCGTCGTTGGTCTTCTCGGTGAGCATCCGCTCGATCGCGACGTCGGTCGGCTCCAGGTCCATGGTGACGGCCACCGTGCGGATCACGTCCGGGGTGTGCACCAGCAGCGGGGCCAGGAAGTTGACGCCGACCGGGGTGAGCGGCCACTCCTTGACCCAGGCGGTGGCGTGGCACCACGGCTCCCGGGTGGTGGACTCGCGGGTCTTGGCCGCCAGGTACTGCGGGTGGGTGGCGTCCAGCTCGGCCGGCCAGGCGTTCCGCCGGGACATCGCCTGGATGTGGTCGATCGGGTGGTCCGGGTCGTACATCGAGTGCAGCAGCGAGGAGAGCCGGGCCTGGCCGAGCGGCTGGCGGACCCGGATGTCGGCCTCGGCGAGGCGGGCGCAGATGTCGGTCAGCTCACGGGCCATCACGGCGGCCAGGCCGTCGTCGTCCCGGGCCTTGGCGCCGCCCGCGGTACGGCCCATCGCCTGGGCCTCGGCGGCGAGTTCGCGGTTGTAGTGCATGCAGGCGACCAGGTAGGCCCGGTGCTGCTCGGAGGAGGTGGAGACCATCGACTGGAGCTGGTCGTAGGAGTCCTGGAGCCAGCCGGGGGAGGCGGTGTCGCCGCGGCGCTCCACGTCCTTGGCGTGCGCGTCCGGGTCGGCCGGCAGGGTGCGGGCCAGGATCTGAAGGCGCGTCACGAAGCCGTCGCCGTTGGCCACGTGCTTGAGCAGGGTGCCGAAGCGGTCGACCAGGGCCTCCTGGTCCTCCGAGTCGCGCAGGCCCACGCCGGGGCCCTCGATCTCGATCGCGGCGGTGACGGTGCGGCGCTCCAGGTGCATCAGCACCCCGACCTCGTCCGGGCCGAACGGCGCGGTCAGCCAGTGCAGCCGGCCCACGCCGGGCGGCGGGCCGATCTCCACCTCGCGGCCGTCGAACCGGGTGCCGGCGTCCACCACCTCGGACTTCCAGACCGCGCGGCCGCTGCGCAGGGTGCGGCGGTAGGTGCGGTTGATCTCCACCCACTTGTAGAAGGTGCGGCGCCGGTACGGCACGTAGACCGCGGCGATCGCGAGCAGCGGCAGACCGATCAGGCCGGCGATCCGCAGCGGCAGGATCGGCAGCGCCAGGCCCCAGACCATGCCGAGGAAGGCCCCGAAGATGATCAGCACGATCTCCCCGGACTCCCGGTTGCGCCCGATCGGCGCGTTCGGCCGGGCCTTGCCGATCAGGTAGGTGCGGCGCTGATGGGCGTACGGGGCGCCGTACTGGCCGAGCTGGTCGCTGCTCATGCGCGTCTCACGCTCCCTTCACGGGGTTGGCGGCCGGGGCCTGGGCGGGGGTCTGCGGCGGGGGTGCCGAGTTGCGCGAGCCGTGGGCGGCGATGCCGGCGGCGGCCGAGCCGGAGCCGGTGGTGGCGTTGGCGGTCGCGGTGCCGCCCCCTCCGCCGCGGGCGCCGTGGGTGGAGATGCCCTGCTTGACCAGGTTGGCCGGGCCGTTGATCATCGCGGAGCCGGCCGAGACGGCGCTGGCCCGGGCGTGCCGCATCTGCATCAGCTCGTCGCCGAAGCCCGGCACGAAGCGGTAGACGGCGGCGCTGGCGAAGATCGACAGGAACAGGATGGCCAGCCCGGAGAGCACCTTGGCGAAGTCGTCGGTGGCCCCGGCGCCGGTGGCCACCGCCCCGGCCAGGCCCAGGATGATCACGATGATCGGCTTGGCCAGGTCCACCGCGAGCATCACCCCGGCCCAGCGCCGGACGTGCTTCCACAGCTGCTTGTCCACCAGCCCGGCGTAGACCGCGGTGCCCAGCAGCGCGCCGACGTAGAGCATCGCGGCCCGGATCAGCAGCTCGATCCAGAGCACCGCGGAGGCCAGCACCGCGACCAGCGAGACGATGATCAGGATCAGCGGGCCGCCGCCCAGCGAGCCCTTCTCCAGGGTGTCCGCGAAGCCGCCCAGGTAGGTGCCGGTGTCGGACTTGGTGCCGGCCGCGATGGCGGCGGTCAGCCCGTCGGTGGCGGAGACCAGGGTGAAGAGCGCCAGCGGGGTGAAGGCCGAGGCGATGACGGTCAGCCAGAGGAAGCCGATGGCCTCGGAGATGGCGGTGGACAGCGAGGCGCCGCGGACCGCGCGCTTGGTCACCGCGAGCAGCCAGAGCACCAGGGTGATCACCGTGGAGCCGGCGAAGACCACCGCGTACTGCTGGAGGAAGGAGGCGTTGGTGAAGTCGACCTGGGTGGTGGAGTCGATCGCGGTGGCCAGCTTCCGGGTGACCCAGGCGGCCGCCTCGGCGCAGCCCTTGGCCAGCGAGCCGAGCGGATCGGTGACGCCGCCGAGGGTGCCGCCGCCGGGCCCGGTGACCACCACGCCGGGGGCGTCCGGGGCGCAGGCCCGGTCGGCGCCCGGCACCGGCAGGTTGCACTTGGCGGAGGCCGAGGGCGAGGGCGTCGGGTCGGCCAGCGCCCGGGCCGCCGTCAGCAGCACCAGGACGGGCAGCGATCCGAGCACCGCACCGGCCCGGGCGAACCGGCGACCGGTGGCTGTGGCAGCGTCAACGGGCATAGCGGAAGCCTCCGAAGTCCTGGACGGCGCCGGTGATCTCGTCGGCGGTGGCGGCCTGCTGGTCGCCGGGGAGCGGGGCCGGGCCCGAACGGCGGGCGAAGTCGGTGAGCTTCCAGTCGCTGCCGGTCCAGCGCATGGTGAGGGTGAGGGTGAACCAGTTCTCGGAGACCGGCTGGGTGGAGCCCTGGCCGGCCAGGCCGAGCAGGCCGGTGCACCAGACCTCGACCACGGTCGCGGTGTCCGCCTGGTTGGTGAGCTTGGTGCCGACCGGCACGGTGCGGCTGACGAAGGTCAGCCCCTTGGCCGGCTTGCCCTTGTCGTCCAGGCCGAAGCCGGCCAGCTGCTGCGGGCCGAAGGCCGCGTCCAGCCCGGCCTTCAGCGCCGGCAGCGCGGTCGGGTCGGCCACCGTGGCCAGCAGGGTGGCCCGGGTGTCGGCCCGGAACATCTGCTCGGAGCCCAGCGCCGCCGCGTAGTTGGCGGCCGCCGACTGGGCGCCCTGCGCGGTGTGCGGGTGGCCGACGCCGATCCCGTTCGAGGCGGTGGCCACCGGCAGCTGCCCGCTCGGCGCGGTGGTGGCGGGCTTGGGGGAGGCCGAGGCCGCCCGGTCCGAGGAGCCGGCCGGAGCGCCGCCCCCCGGATCCGGCTTGTCCCGGTTCGCGATGGAGACCGCCACCACCAGCAGGGCCACCACCACCAGGACCGTCAAGAGCGTCCGCACCGGCCGGGCCTGACGCCCCGTCTGGTAGACGGACTGCTCGCCGACCGGCAGCCGCGTCCGGGTGTGCGGCTGGTCGTCGGACACCGGCACGGCGGCCCTCCTGGTACGGGGAGCCCCCTGGGCCCCCTGGCTGGTACGAGCTGGTACGAGCGGTCCGCGCGGGAAGCGCGACACCCCGGCGGGGACGGCCGCTGCGAGGCCGCTCCGCCGGGGCAATTCTGTCGGATCGTCAGATGGCCATGCCGTACACAATGGTGAACAGAGTGGTGAGCGAACCGATGATGAACACGCCGGTCAGACCCGCCACGATCAGCCCCTTGCCCTGCTCCGCGCTGAAGCTGTCCCGCATCGCGGTGGCACCGATCCGCTGCTTGGCCGCCCCCCAGACGGCGATGCCCAGGCACCCCAGGATGGCGACCGCCATCACCACCTGGATCATCGTCCGCGCCTCGGCCCCCAGGCTGGAGAACGGGCCCCAGTCCGGCGCGATGCCACCGATGATCGTGTCGATGTTGGCCTTCTTGGGTGGGTCCTCCGCCAGGAGCCGGACCCGGTCACTCTGCATCACGCTGCTCAGGTTCATTCATCTCACCGCCCGATCAGGCAAATTCAAGGCCCAGGACCGGGGTGGCGCGAAGGGCCGTACCCCATTCTTGGCCAGATCCGACTTCGACTTGGCTGTTTCTCGCGGATTGGTCGTGGAGCACGGGGCCCGTACGCCAGGATGTCCACCGTACGAAGGATACCGCTCACCCTTTGTATCTGCGATGATTGCGATGAGCAATGCCTTCTGGGACACGGGAAACTGACGGTTCGTCGGGACGGTGCTGATGGTACTCCGGAAGGCGGGCGCGGCGGCCGCCGCGACGGGTCTGGTGGGGGTCGGCTTCGTGGGCGTGGTGGTGCTCGGCACCTTCGCCGCCAGCGGCACCCCGCAGGCCGTCCAGCCCAAGCTCGCGGGCCGCACCGTGCCGGCCGTCTACCAGCCGATGTTCCAGCAGTGGGGCTCCCTCTGCCCGGAGATCTCACCCCCCATGCTGGCCGCCCAGCTCTACCAGGAGAGCGGCTTCAACCCCCGCGCCCAGAGCCCCGTCGGCGCCCAGGGCATGGCGCAGTTCATGCCGGGCACCTGGCCCGGGTACGCCACCGACGGCGACGGCGACGGCACCAAGGACGTCTGGAACGCGGCCGACGCAATCGCCTCCGCCGCGGTGTACGACTGCGCCCTCGCCAAGGACATCGCGAAAATCCCCGGTGACCGGCAGTCGAATCTGCTCGCCGCCTACAACGCCGGTCCGTACGCGGTCATCAAGTACAACGGGGTCCCGCCGTACCGGGAGACCCAGGGGTACGTGAAGAACATCAAAACCCTCGCGGCCAACTTCACCGCGCCCGCCGAGGCGGCCTCCGGTGCGCCGTTGGTGAGCCAGGCGCTCTCCCCGCAGGCCTCGGGGGCGATCTACTTCGCCCAGACCACCCTCGGCACCCCCTACGAGTGGGGCGGGAACGGCTGGCCCTCCCAGGGCGGCCGCTTCGACTGCTCCGGCCTCACCGTGGCGGCCTTCGAGAGCGTCGGCATCAAGCTGCCCCGGGTCGCCAACGACCAGTGGAACGCCGGCCCGCACATCGAGCGCAGCCAACTCCGGCCGGGCGACCTGGTGTTCTTCGCCACCGACCAGGGCGACCCGCGCTCCATCGACCACGTCGGCATCTACGTCGGCGGCGGCTACATGATCAACGCACCGCACACCGGCGCGGTGATCCGCTACGACAAGATCGACCGCGCCAAGTACTACGGCGCCACCCGGGTCACCCCCGACGGCGCCCTCTCCCTCCCGGCCCACCAGGCGGACGGCCAGATCGCCAGCGGCGGCCAGGGCACCGGGCGGGACCCGAAGGACGTCTGACGGACCGTCCGCCACGGGGTTTCGCCGGTCGGTCCTGGCCCACCGTTCGCCGTGGACGTCCAGTGGACGGTCAGTCAAGTTTTCATAACGGTGCGTGAAAGGTGAAACCGCTTCCGTGATTCCCGCGTTGTGCCCCTTGTCAGTCAGATGATCAAGGGGCCGCGAGGGCCACGACGGAGGTGCGGCGTGTCGACGCTGCTGGGCGACACCGCCGGGCCCGACCTGGACCTGCTGAAGGCCGTGAACGGCCTGGCCGGATCCGCCCCCTCCTGGGTCGACTCCACCGTCGCCTGGTTCGGCGAGTACGGCCTGCTGCTCGGCCTCGCCCTGCTCTTCGCCGTCGGCTGGCTCCAGGCCCGCCGCCGCCCCGACGCCCCGGTGGCCGTCGCCGGACTGCTCTGGGCCCCGCTCGCGGTGGCCCTCTGCGAGCTGGCCAACCTGCCGATCTCCGCGATCGTCGACCGCCCCCGGCCGTTCGTCGACCACCCCGAGCTGGACGTGCTGGTGCACGGCAAGGAGGGCACCCTCTCCTTCGTCAGCGACCACTCGGCGATGGCGATGGGGGTGGCGGTCGCGCTCTACCTGGTGAACAAGCGGCTGGGGCTGCTCGCCGGGGTGCTCGCCGTGCTGCAGGGCTTCGCCCGGATGTACGTCGGGGTGCACTACCCCACCGACGTCCTCGGCGGCTTCGCGCTGGCGGCGGCGGTGGTGCTCCTGCTCGCACCGCTCGCGATGGCCGTCCTGGTCCCGCTCACCCACGCCCTCGGCCGCACCGCCCTGCGCCCGCTGTTCGTCGCCCACCCCCGCCGCACCGGCCGCCGCCGCATCGAACGCGACCTCGCGGCCTGAGGCCTCCCGCAGGGAGGTCAGGGGCGCGAGGAACTGCGCGAACCGGAAGGCGGCCCAGCGTGAGGTCGGGGCACGTCAGCCAGTTGCACGTGCTCCCGTTCCCCCGCGCGCAGTTCCTCGCGCCCCTCAGGTCGCTGCCTGGTGACCGTCCGCGGAATGTTCGGCCAGGTGCGCGGCCGCGTCACGGCGGGACTTGTCGCGGCTTCGTCGGGCGGGGGCATGCCAGCCGCAGGTGCAGCGGGCGGTGGAGAAGGAGCCTCGTTCTTCGATCGTCACCCGGTGCTCGACGTTCACGCTCCTCACCGTAACGGCTCAACCGACCGGCGTGAAACGAAAGCCGCACGCCGGTCCACCCGTAACCTCACGGACCCTCAACTCGTTTGCTCCGGAAGAGCTCTGAGGGGGTTGTACCCGATCGTGAAGCACACCGTCCGCACCACCACCATCACATCTGCCGCCGCCACCGCCGCCCTGCTCGTCGCCGCCCTGACCGCCTGCGGCGCCGGCGACGCCCACAAGCCCGGCAGCTCGGCCGACCAGCTCTCGGCCGATCCGCTGACCGCCGTCCGCAGCGCGGCGGACATCACCGGCCGCACCGGCTCCGCCAAGGCCGTCACCGAGCTGACCACCGAGTCCGCCGACAAGAAGGCGGTCTTCAAGGGCACCGGCGGCTACGACTACGTGAAGCGGATCGGCCGGCTGGACATCGACGTACCGCCCGGAGCCGCCACCACCGGCAAGATCGTCGAGGTGGTGCTGCCCGGCGCGGTCTACCTGCAGAACAGCGGGGCGAAGATCCCCGAGGGCAAGTGGGTCAAGCTCGACATCCGCCAGCTCCCGGACGGGAACCTGGTGAGCAGCGGCGCCACCGACCCGGCCAGCGCGGCCGGGGCGCTGCGCGGGGCGCTCACCGCCGAGCTGGTCGGCACCGAGACGGCGGGCGGGGCTGAGCTCAAGCACTACAAGGGCACCCTGGACCTGGCCAAGGCGGCCGAGGCGACCGGTGGCCGGGGCGGGGACGGGCTGCGGATGGCGGCCCAGACCTTCACGGTCAAGGAGGTGCCGTACGAGGCCTGGCTGGACGGGCAGGGGCGGCTGCACAAGGTGACGGAGACCTTCTCGTTCGCCGGGGTGGCCGGGTCCAAGCAGCCGAAGGACCAGGTCAGGGTGGTCTCCTCGGTGGTGCTCTCCGAGTTCGGGCAGCCGGTGCAGGCGGCGGAGCCGGCCGTCACCGAGATCTACTCGATGAAGCCGTCCGCCACCCCGGGCAAGTAACGGATGACGGGGGTAGTGCGCCCGGGTGGTGCGCAGAGATGACCCGTTGGTGCCATGGGGTCTGACGCCCCGTCTGCCTACGCTTGAGTAGGGGGCGGCAGCTCTGCCGGTCGGACGGGTCCATGGGGGTGGAACGGATGGTGTCCTCGACGCCCCATGACGGTGGCGGACACGAGAAGGACGCACTGGACGAGATCGAGCTGGCCGGTGAGCTGATGATCGCCGCCGCGGCCGGCGAGGGCGAGCGGCTGGCGCCCGAGCTGATCGACGAAGTCCTGCTCGCCGGCGAGAACTGAGCCGCCGACAGCTGAGCGGCCGTCAGGAAGGCACCCGACGGCCACCATCGGCGTCAGGCCAAGTCCGGTCAGGTCCGCAGCAGCCGGGAGATCGCGGCCGTGGCCTCGGCCACCTTGGCGTCCAGCTCTGCGCCGCCCTGCTCCGCGGCGGCCGCCACGCAGTGCCGCAGGTGCTCCTCCAGCAGCGAGAGGGCGAAGGCCTGGAGCGCCTTCGTCCCGGCCGAGACCTGGGTGAGTACGTCGATGCAGTAGACGTCCTCGTCCACCATCCGCTGCAGGCCGCGGACCTGGCCCTCGATCCGGCGCAGCCGCTTGAGGTGCTCGGCCTTGCGCGCGGTGTAGCCGTGCGGGCCGTGGTTGTCGCAGCACTGGCCGCCGTCTCCGGCGGGCTCCCCGGCCGCCGCGGCGGTGGTCTGGTCGTGCGTCTCGATGCTGGTCATTCGGCCCGCCTAGGTCTCGGTCCTCACCCGTCCACTGGGCTCAAGTGTCCAACACGCCGGGCCCGCCGGGTGTTCCGCCGTCCGGGCGGCGCGACCGGATCTCCGTGCGCAGGACGGACGCAATCCGGCCGGCTTCCGTCAGACTGAGGGATCGTGACCATCACCCCGTTTGCGCAGTTCTGACGGCTTGCGCCTAGCATCGTTCAGTCCCTCCCCCGCACATCGGAGAATTCCGTGCGTTTTAGCCTGACCCCGAAGGAGACGAGCTTCTACGACATGTTCGCCGCCGCAGCGGAGAACCTGGTCGTCGGATCGAAGCTCCTGCTGGAACTGCTGGGTGCAGACGTGTCGGCCCGCGCGGAGATCGTCGAGCGCATGCGCGCCGCCGAGCACGCGGGTGACGACACCACCCATGCGGTGTTCCACCAGCTGAACTCCTCCTTCATCACGCCCTTCGACCGCGAGGACATCTACTCCCTCGCCTCGTCGCTGGACGACATCATGGACTTCATGGAGGAGGCGGTCGACCTGGTCGTCCTCTACGACATCCAGACCCTCCCCAAGGGCATCGAGCAGCAGATCGAGGTGCTGGCCCGGGCCGCGGAGCTGACCGCCGAGGCGATGCCGAAGCTGCGGACGATGGACAAGCTCACCGAGTACTGGATCGAGATCAACCGGCTGGAGAACCAGGCGGACCAGATCCACCGCAAGCTGCTGGCCCACCTGTTCAGCGGTCAGTACGACGCCATCGAGGTGCTGAAGCTCAAGCAGGTCGTGGACGTCCTCGAAGAGGCGGCGGACGCGTTCGAGCACGTGGCCAACACCGTGGAGACCATCGCGGTCAAGGAGTCCTGACCACCGTGGACACGGCTGCACTCATCGCCGTCATCGGCGTGGCCTTCTTCTTCACCTACACCAACGGCTTCCACGACTCGGCGAACGCGATCGCCACCTCGGTCTCCACCCGGGCGCTCACCCCCCGGGCCGCGCTCGCGATGGCGGCCGTGATGAACCTGGCCGGCGCCTTCCTCGGCACCGGCGTCGCGAAGACCGTCTCCGAAGGTCTGATCGCGACCCCGACCGGCCAGCAGGGGATGGGCATCCTGTTCGCCGCCCTGGTCGGCGCGATCGCCTGGAACCTGGTCACCTGGTACTACGGTCTCCCCTCCTCCTCCTCGCACGCGCTGTTCGGCGGCATGGTGGGCGCGGCGCTGGCCGGCGGCACCGAGGTGATCTGGAGCGGCGTGCTGGAGAAGGTGGTCATCCCGATGATCATCTCGCCGGTGGTCGGCCTGGTGGCCGGCTTCCTGGTGATGCTGGCCATCCTGTGGATCTTCCGGAAGGCCAACCCCCACCGCGCCAAGCGCAACTTCCGCGTGGCCCAGACCGCTTCGGCCGCCGCCATGGCCCTGGCGCACGGTGTCCAGGACGCCCAGAAGACCATGGGCATCGTGGTGATGGCGCTCACCATCTCGGGTCACCAGGGTGACTCCGGGATCCCGCTCTGGGTGAAGATCTCCTGCGCCACCATGCTCTCGCTGGGCACCTACGCGGGCGGCTGGCGGATCATGCGGACCCTCGGTCGCAAGATCATCGAGCTGGACCCGCCGCAGGGCTTCGCGGCCGAGGCCACCGCCGCGACGATCATGTACATCACCTCGTTCGTCTTCAAGGCGCCGATCTCCACCACCCACGTGATCACCTCGGCGATCATGGGCGTGGGCGCCACCAAGCGGATCCGCGCGGTCCGTTGGGGCGTGGCGAAGAACATCGTGATGGGCTGGTTCATCACCATGCCGGCCGCCGCCCTGGTGGCGGCCGCGATGTACGGGATCGTCCACCTGCTGTTCGGCTGACCCTCCGTCACCACCCGCGCGTCAGCGCCTCGGGCTTCAGCACCCGGGCAAGGCGAAGGCCCGCCCCCACATCACGGGGGCGGGCCTTCTCTGACTCCGCGGCGGCACCGCCATGCAGCACCGCGAAGCAGTCAGGGGGTCCGTGCGGTCTAGCCGAAGCGACCGGAGATGTAGTCCTCGGTGGCCTGCACGGACGGGTTGGAGAAGATCCGCTGGGTGTCGTCCAGCTCGATCAGCTTGCCCGGCTGGCCGACGCCCGCCAGGTTGAAGAAGGCGGTGCGGTCGGAGACGCGGGCCGCCTGCTGCATGTTGTGGGTCACGATCACGATGGTGAACTGCGACTTCAGCTCGCCGATCAGGTCCTCGATGGCGAGGGTGGAGATCGGGTCGAGGGCCGAGCAGGGCTCGTCCATCAGCAGCACCTCGGGCTCGACCGCGATGGCGCGGGCGATGCACAGCCGTTGCTGCTGACCACCCGACAGACCGGCGCCGGGCTTGTTGAGGCGGTCCTTGACCTCGTTCCAGAGGTTGGCGCCCTGGAGCGACTTCTCCACCACGCCGTCCAGCACGGACCGCTTCTTCACACCGGCCAGCCGCAGGCCGGCCACCACGTTGTCGTAGATCGACATGGTGGGGAAGGGGTTCGGGCGCTGGAAGACCATGCCGACGCTGCGGCGGACGGCCACCGGGTCGACCGCGGACCCGTAGAGGTTCTCGTCGTCCAGCATCACCTTGCCCTCGACCCGGGCGCCGGGGATGACCTCGTGCATCCGGTTGAGGGTGCGCAGGAAGGTCGACTTGCCACAGCCCGAGGGGCCGATGAAGGCCGTCACGGAGCGGGGCTCGACGGTCATCGAGATGTCCTCGATGGCCTTGGTGGTCCCGTAGTAGGCGGACAGTCCGCTGACGTCGATGCGCTTGGCCATGATCCTTCGTCTTCTCTCGTCTGTTCGTGCGTCAGTCGGCGTGTCAGTGGCCGGACTTGGGCGAGCGCCAGCGGGCGATGGCCCGGGCGACCAGGTTGAGCGCCATCACGAAGGCGATCAGCACCAGCGCGGCGCCCCAGGCCCGGGCGTACCCGAAGTCGTTGTTGCTCTGGTACTGCTGCCAGATGTAGAGCGGCAGTGACTGCTGCGGACCCTCGAACGGGTTCTCGTTGATGATGTCCGCGCCGAAGACCAGCATCATGACCGGAGCGGTCTCGCCGGTGATGCGGGCGACGGCCAGCATCACACCGGTGGTGATGCCGCCGATCGCGGTCGGCAGGACGATCCGCAGGATGGTCTTCCACTTGGGCACACCGAGGGCGTACGAGGCCTCGCGCAGCTCGTTCGGGACGAGCTTGAGCATCTCCTCGGTGGAGCGGACCACGACCGGCATCATCAGGATGGCCAGGGCGAGGGAGCCCGCGAAGCCCGAGTACTGGAAGCCGAAGAGCAGGATCCAGAACGACAGGACGAACAGACCGGCGACGATGGACGGGACACCCGTCATCACGTCGACGAAGAAGGTGACCGCCCGGGCGAGCCGGCCGCGGCCGTACTCCACCAGGTAGACGGCGGTCAGCAGGCCGATCGGGGCGGCCATCAGGGTGGCCAGGCCGACCTGCTCCAGGGTGCCGATCAGCGCGTGGTAGACACCGCCGCCCGCCTCGGTCTGGAGCACGCCCTTCATGGAGTGGCTCAGGAAGTTCCCGTTCACCACGCCGATGCCCTGCTGGACGGTGTAGTAGACGAGCGCGGCCAGCGGGATGATCGCGAGCACGAAGGCCAGCCAGACCACGGAGGTGGCGAGGCGGTCCTTGGCCTGCCGGGCGCCCTCCACCTTGGTGGCGGCGGCGTAGGTGATGCCGACGAACAGCAGTCCGGCGATCAGGCCCCACTGGATCCTGCTCTGCAGGCCGGCCGCCAGGCCGATCACGATGCCGAGGACGACCGAGAGGACGGCGATGCCGCCGGGGGCCCAGGAGGGCAGCCGGTTGGCGGTCAGCCGCCGGCTGAGCCGGGGGCCGTCGGCCACGGAGGTCGCGGTGGTGGTGGACATCAGTTGGCCCCCGAGAATTCCTTGCGGCGGGCGATGATCATCCGGGCCGCGCCGTTCACCAGCAGGGTGATCACGAACAGGACCAGGCCGGAGGCCATCAGCGCGTTCCGGCCGTTCTCACCGGCCTCGCCGAACTTCAGCGCGATGTTCTGCGCGAAGGTGCCGCCGCCCGGGTCGAGCAGGTGCAGCGAGAGCACCGGGCTGGCGGAGAGCACGGTGGCGACCGCGATGGTCTCGCCGAGCGCGCGGCCGAGGCCGAGCATCGAGGCGGAGATCACGCCCGGGCGGCCGAACGGCAGCACCGCGGTGCGGATCATCTCCCAGCGGGTCGCGCCGAGCGCGAGCGCCGCCTCCTCGTGCATCCGCGGCGCCTGCTTGAACACCTCGCGGGAGACCGCGGTGATGATCGGCAGGATCATGATCGCCAGGACGATGCCGACGGTGAACAGCGAACGCGGGGCGGCGCCGGTCTTGGTGGAGTCGAAGATGTAGGTCCAGCCGAGGTACTCGTCCAGCCAACTGGTCAGGCCCTTCATGTGCGGCACCAGGAAGAGCGCGCCCCACAGGCCGTAGACGATGGAGGGCACCGCGGCCAGCAGGTCCACCAGGTAGGCGAACGGCTGGGCGATCTTCCGGGGGGCGTAGTGCGAGATGAACAGCGCCACGCCGATCGCCACCGGCACCGCGATGACCATCGCGATGATCGCACTGACGATGGTGCCGAAGGCCAGGACGGCGATGCCGAACACCGGGTCCTTGGCGTCCGGCTGCCACTCGAAGGTGGTGAAGAAGTTGCCCTCGTTGTGCCCGAACGCGAGCGCCGAGCGGTAGGTCAGGAAGCCCGCGATGGCGGCCATGATGACCAGCAGCAGGATGCCCGAACCACGGGAGAGGTTGAAGAACAGGTTGTCCCCGCGGCGGCTGTCGCGCCGGCGGGCCCTGCCCCGGTCTGTGACAGGGGGTGATGTGGTCATGGTCTTTCTCCGGTCTGGTGGTGCTGCCCAAGGAGGGCGGCACCATGGCGGCGGTGCCCCGGACTTGACGTGCTCTCAGCTGGATCCGGCCGGGCAGCCCCGCCCCCCTCTTCGAGGGCTGCCCGGCCGGTGGTTCACAGGGATCAGGCGAGGGCGCCGACGGCGGCCTTCACCTTGGCGCTCAGCTCGGCCGGCAGCGCGACGTAGCCCTTGGCCTCGATCGCCTTCTGGCCGCCGTCGCTGATGGCGTAGTTCAGGAAGGACTTCAGGGTGTCCAGCGTCTCCGGCTTGTTGCCCTTGTCGCAGACGACCTCGTAGGTGACCAGGACGATCGGGTAGGCACCCTCGTCCTTGATGCCGTAGTCCAGGCCCAGGGCCAGGTCCGCACCGGTGCCGACGATCTTCGCCTTGGCGAAGGTGGTGGCGGCGTTCGCGGCGGTGGCCTCGACCGGCTTGGAGGCGCCGGTGGCGATGGCCGCCGACTTGAGGTTGTTGGTCTGCGCGTAGGAGAGCTCGGCGTAGCTGATGGTGTTCTTGTTCTGCTTCACCTGGGCCGAGACACCGGCGCTCTGCGCAGCGGACTGGCCGCCCTTGCCCGCCCAGGTCTTCGCCGGCTTGTAGGTCCAGGCGCCGCCCGAGGCCTTCTCGAAGTACTTGGTGAGGTTCTCGGTGGTGCCCGAGTCGTCCGAGCGGTGGATCGCCTGGATCTCCGCGTCCGGGAGCTTGGCGCCCGGGTTCAGCGCGGCGATCGCCGGGTCGTTCCACTTGGTGATCTGCGAGTCGAAGATCTTCGCGGTGGTCGGGCCGTCGAGGACCAGGTTGTCCACGCCGTCCACGTTGTAGATGATCGACACGAGGCCGGCGACCATCGGCAGGTTGATGCCCTGGCCGGTCTTGCAGACCTCCTTGGAGGCGTCGACGTCGGCCTGCTTCAGGGCCGAGTCGGTGCCCGCGAAGGCGACCTTGCCCTGGTTGAACTGCTGCACACCGGCACCGGAGCCGCCACCGCCGTAGGTGATGGTCGAGCCGGAGCAGGCGTTGCCGTAAGCGACCTTCCACACGTCGATCGCACCGAGCTGAGCGGTGGAACCGGCGCCGAGCAGCTGACCCGCCTTGCCGCAGTCGATCGCGGCCTTGGAGGCACCGGCCGCCGAGGAGCCGCCCGTGCCGGGGGTCGTGTTGTCGTCCGAGCCGCACGCCGCGAGCGACAGCGAGCCAACGAGCGCCATGGCACCGATCGCGAGGGCCTTGGAGCGGCCGTTCCGCTGGAGCTTCACAGGGGTGTCCCTTTCTGTGGAAGGGCCCGTCCGGCCCTCCGGTGACTCCGAAGTTAGGCCGGGTAGGTGACGCGTCAGCCGGTCACAAATGAACGGAGAGTGAACCGACGACGGACGGCGGGAAACACCGATCGGTAGTAACGGTTGCGTCACAGGCAGGGCGCGGCAAGGTCACCCGTGACGGTGCGTCACACCGAGTACGGACAGCAGCGCGTCCACCAGCTCCCGGTCCCGGCGGTGCGACAGCCGGGCCCGCGCCTTCCGCGGCGACAGCCACTCCAGACGGTCCACCTCACGGTTGGGCAGGAACGAGCCACCCGTCAGCTCCCCCGCCCAGTACCGGACCTCCTTCGCCCGCCCCTGCGCCAGGTAGTGCTGGGCCGGCAGCTCCGCCCCCAGCACACAGCTCAGCCCGGTCTCCTCCCGGACCTCCCGCAGCGCCGCCGCCCGCCAGCCCTCACCCGGCTCCAGCTTCCCCTTCGGCAGCGACCAGTCGTCGTACTTCGGCCGGTGGATCAGCGCGATCCGCGGCTTCTTCCGCCGCTCCCCGTCCTTCTTCAACGGACCCGGCCGCCACAGCACCACCCCGGCCGCCAGCACCGTCTGCCCGTGCCGCGGCGCACGGCCCCGCACCGGGGGGACCGCCATCGTCAGGAACTCGCCCATTCGTGCCATCCGTGCTGCTGGAGGTTCGGCCACCGGCGGCCGAAGGCGTACCTCGCCGCCTCCACCTCCAGCCGTTGATCAGCATGCACCACACCGAGCACGTAGGCCGTCGCCGGGGTGATCCGCGGCGTACGCGCCGCCGTCGCCACCGTCACCGCCGCGTCCGCGGCGTCCTGGTGACGGTCCAGCACCTCGTCCACCTCGTCCAGCCCCACCAGCCGATCCCCGCACACCTCCAACGCGTACCGGGCCCGCTTCACCAGGATCCGCACCCGCCCCCACGGCGCGTCGTCCGCCGCCAGCGCCGCGTCCGCGCCCACCTCCGCCACCGGAGCCGGCGGCTGGCCCTGCGACGGCTGGCCCTGCGACGGCACCACGCTCAACCGGTGCAACCCCTCGCCCCCGTACGGCGCCCGGGCCGGCGGCAGCGCCGCCACCCCCGCCGACAGCAGCTCCAACGCCCGCACCGCCTGCCCCGCCAACTCCGGCTGCGACGCCGCCAACGGCACCTCACCCGCCAGCAGCGTCATCCGGTCCGCCAACGCGTGCAACCGCGCCGACCGCAGCTCCTGCAACAGCGTCGAGTGCGCCCTGGTCCGGGCCAGCGTCAGCTGACGCTCCAGCAGCGCCCGCGCCTTCGGGGCCCCCTGATGGCCCGCCAGCATCCCCGGCCGCCGCGGATCCGTCTCGCTCAACGAGTCCAACGCCGCCAACAGCCGCGCCGAACGCCGCAGACAGCCCGGCTCCTGCGCCAGCAGCCCCAACAGCCAGCGCAGCTCCGTCCTGGTCCGCTCCGCCCACTCCGGCTCGAACCCGGCCGCGTACGTGTGCAGCGCCCCGCCGATCCGCCGCACCGCGCGCAGCAGCTCGGCCGTCCCCGCCGCGGCCTGCCCTCCCGGACCACCCGGCAGCGTGCCCGCCCGGGCCCCGGCCTCCCCCACCACCAGCGGCAGCGCGCGCAGGAAGGCACCCGCCTGGGCGGTCAGGTAACCCGTCAGGGCCTCCCCCGCCGGCTGGTCGGTCCGGGCGGTCGTCGGCAGATCGGTCATGCTGGTTCCTCGTCCCCCCGAGGCAAGTCCCCGCCGTACCGGGGATGGTGGTACCCGGCACGGCCGCGGCAGGGCCGCGACCGCACCGGGCCGAGCAGATCAGGACAGGCTGCGACGGCGCTGCCGGGAGTCGATCAACAGGTTCTGCACGTGCCGCAGCCGGCGCCCCTCCGCGTCCTGCGAATGCCTGGTCCAACGGCCGTCCGGCCCCAGGTGCCAGGACTCCGTCTCGTCCGACATCCCCAGGTCCACCAGCCCGGACAGCTCCGCCCGCTGCGCCGAGTCGGTCACCCGCACCAGCGCCTCGATCCGGCGGTCCAGGTTGCGGTGCATCATGTCCGCGCTGCCGAACCACACCTCCGGGTCGCCCCCGTTGCCGAACACGAAGATCCGCGAGTGCTCCAGGAAGCGCCCCAGCACGCTGCGCACCCGGATGTTCTCGCTCAGCCCCTCGACACCCGGCCGCACCGCGCAGATCCCGCGCACCCACACGTCCACCGGCACCCCCGCCTGCGAGGCCCGGTACAGCGCGTCGATCAGGTCCTCGTCGACGATCGAGTTGACCTTGAGCTTCACATGCGCCGGACGGCCCGCCCGGTGGTGCGCGATCTCCTGGTGGATCCGCCCCACCAGACCGTCCCGCAGCCCGCGCGGCGCCGTCATCAGCCGGCGGTAGGACTCCCGCCGGGAGTACCCGGAGAGCCGGTTGAACAGGTCAGAGAGGTCCGCGCCGACCTGCGGGTCCGCCGTCAGCAGCCCCAGGTCTTCGTACATCCGGGCCGTCTTCGGGTGGTAGTTCCCGGTGCCCACGTGCGCGTACCGGCGCAGCGTGTCGCCCTCCTGACGGACCACCAGCGACAACTTGCAGTGCGTCTTGAGGCCGACCAGGCCGTACACCACGTGGCAGCCCGCCTCCTCCAGCTTGCGGGCCCACTTGATGTTCGCCTGCTCGTCGAAGCGCGCCTTGATCTCGACCAGCACCAGCACCTGCTTGCCGGACTCGGCCGCGTCGGTCAGCGCGTCCACGATCGGCGAGTCACCCGAGGTGCGGTACAGCGTCTGCTTGATCGCCAGCACGTCCGGGTCATTGGCCGCCTGCTCCAGGAAGGCCAGCACCGAGGTCGAGAAGGAGTCGTACGGGTGGTGCAGCAGCACGTCCCGCTCGCGCATCGCCGCGAAGATGTCCGGCTGCGAGGCCGACTCCACGTCGATCAGCCCACGGGCCGTCCCCGCCACGAACTTCGGGTACCGCAGCTCCGGCCGGTCCAGGTCGGCGATGCCGAACAGCCCGGTCAGGTCCAGCGGCCCCGGCAGCGGGAACACCTCGGCGTCGGTGATGTTCAGCTCGCGCACCAGCAGGTCGAGGATGTAGGGGTCGATCGACTCCTCCACCTCCAGCCGGACCGGCGGACCGAACCGACGGCGCATCAGCTCCTTCTCCAGCGCCTTCAGGATGTTCTCGGTGTCGTCCTCCTCCACCTCCAGGTCCTCGTTGCGAGTGACCCGGAAGGCGTGGTGCGCCAGCACCTCCATCCCCGGGAAGAGCTCCTCCAGGTGAGCCCCCATCACGTCCTCCAGCGGGACGTACCGCTGCGGCGCCGCCTCCAGGAAACGGAACAGCGACTGCGGCACCTTCACCCGGGCGAAGTGCTTGTGCCCCGAGACCGGGTTGCGCACCACCACGGCCAGGTTGAGGCTCAGCCCCGATATGTACGGGAACGGGTGCGCCGGATCGACCGCAAGCGGCGTCAGCACCGGGAAGATCTTCTGCCGGAACAGCGAGTGCAGCCGGGCCTGCTCCTTCTCCGACAGCTCCGCCCAGCGCACCAGCTCGATGCCCTCGGACGCCAGGTCCGGCAGCACCTCCTGCTGGAAGGTGGCCGCGTGACGCGCCATCAGCTCGCGGGACCGGATCCAGATCTGGTCCAGCACCTCGCGCGGCTGCAGACCCGAGGCCGAACGCTGCGCCACCCCGGTGGCGATCCGGCGCTTCAGGCCGGCCACCCGGACCATGAAGAACTCGTCCAGGTTCGAGGCGAAGATCGCCAGGAACTTGGCCCGCTCCAACAGCGGGATCTGCGGGTCCTCCGCCAGCTCCAGGACGCGCTCGTTGAAGGCCAGCCAGCTTCGCTCCCGGTCCAGGAAACGGCCCTGCGGAAGCTCGTCCAACTCCTCGTCCTTCAACGGCTCTCCCTCGGCCAGGACCAGGGAGGGCGGCAGAGCGGTGGACTCCTTGGTCGGGGTGGTGGAGACGGGACGGGGGATGCTCATGGGCTCCAGCTCCTCCAGCAGGCCAGCTCCTCCAGCAGGACGGTCTCCGAGCGACCGGTCGCCCGGGGGCTGGGCACTGCTGACTTCATCCTGTGATCTTCGCGGCGTGAATTTAATCCACGGTAAACACCGCATGGCCAGGAGGAAAGCTGAGTCCGTCGCCCCGTGGCCGGACTCAGTCCCGCGGCGTCTGCTCCGTGTGCAGGCGGTACATCAGGTCCACCTCGTGAACGGTGAACCCCTGCCCCTCGTAGACCCGCACCGCGGCGTGGTTGTCGGCGTCCACGTACAGCAGCACCGTCGGCACCTTGCGGTCCTCGGCCAGGTGGCGCAGGCCCGTCGCGGTCAGCGCCTTGCCGAGTCCGTTCCCCTGCTCGGCCGGGTCCACACCGACCACGTACACCTCGCCGAGGCCGTCCGGGTGCACCTTCGTCCAGTGAAAGCCCACCACCCGCTCCTCCTGACCGTCCCCGCGCACTGCCAGGAAGAACCCGCTCGGGTCGAACCACGGCTCCGCCTGACGGTCCGCCAGGTCCCGCTCCGTCCAGCTGCCCTGCTCCGGGTGGTGCGCGAAGGCCAGCGCGTTCAGCGCCAGCCAGGCCGCCTCGTCCCGCCCCGGCCGGAACGTCCGCACCGTCACCCCCGCCGGGAACACCGGCGCCGCCGGCACCGGCTCGGCCGGCTTGCGCATCTGCCGCAGCTCACGGACCAGCTCCGCCCCCCGCTCCTCCGCCAACCGGGCCGCACCCGGGTGACCACCGTGCGCCCAGAAGTCCACCGTCCGCCCCGGCCCCGCGGCCGCCAGCACCGCGTCCAGCAGCGCCCGCCCGAACCCGCGCCGACGGACCGCCGGGTGCACCGCGAGCTCCACCGTGGCCGCGCCCTCCCCCGTCTCCAGCTGCGCGTACCCGGCCGGCCCGCCGTCCTCGCCGCGCTGCACCAGGTGCGTCACCCCGGCCCGCGGCTCGGCCACCCGCAGCCGCAGCCGGCCCGCCTCCGACACCGCGTCGCGGCCGTCCGCCTCGGCGGCGGCGGTCAGGACAGCCCGGGCGGCGGTGAGCTCGTCCTCGGTCAGGGCAGCATTGGTCAGGATCTCCATGCAGCCGACCTTACGCGGCGAGGCCACGGTAAAGCGGTGGTCCGGGGAGGGCGGTCCTGATTGAGTGTCAGGTCCGGTCTGTTCCCAGCGGCGGAGGTGTCCGAGGTGACGGAGATGGTGAAGCGCTCCCGGGTGGCGGCGTACGTGGTCTGCATCGACCAGGACGGGCGGATGCTGCTCGCCCGGGGCCTGCTCGGCGACGGCACCCACGAGTGGACGGTACCCGGCGGCGGCCTGGACCACGGCGAACCCCCGCAGCTCGCCGCCGTCCGCGAGGCCGAGGAGGAGACCGGCTACCTGGTGGAGCTCGACGCCCTGCTCGGCGTCGACTCCCGGCACCTGATCGACCCGCCGTTCCTCACCGGGCCCGCCCGCGACTTCCACAGCCTGCGGATCGTCTACGCCGCCCGGGTGGTCGGCGGAGAACTCCGCCCCGAGGCGGACGGCTCCACCGACCTGGCGGCCTGGATCCCCATCGGCGACATCGCCGACCTGCGGCGGGCCGACCTGGTGGACGTCGCCCTGGCCCTGTACCGCGACCGGCCGGCCCTCGGCCTGGTCGACCTCCCACTCGCCTGATCGCTCAAGCGCTCAAGCGCTTGATCGCTACGCGGTCCAGCCGCTCTCGGCCAGGAACTCCACCAGGAGGGCGGCGATCTCCTCGGGCCGCTCCAACGCCGGCAGGTGCCCCGCCCACGCCAGGTCCAGACGGCGGGCACCCGGGATCAGCCCGGCCACCTTGTCCGAGACCCGGCCGAACTCCGGGAAGTCGTGCGCCCCGGTGACCAGCAGGGTCGGCGCGGTGATGTCGGCCGGGTCGGACTCGTACTCGACGCCCTCCACGTCCCCCGCCGCCAGCTGCACGTCAAAGGCGTGCCGCTGCATCTGACGGACCTTCACCCGGGTCTCCTCACCGGCGTCCGGCCCCAGCCAGGTGGTGACGTTCAGCTCCGTCGCCCCCGCGACGTCCCCCGCCTCCAGCAGCTCGTTCTCCTTGCCCCAGAACGCCCGCAGCCCGTCCCCCGGCTCCAGCCCGGCCGCCGCCGTACAGAACAGCCCGAGCGCCCCGACCCGCTCCGGGAACCGCGCCGCGAACTCCAACGCCACCGCACCACCACCTGACGCCCCCACCAGCGCGAGCCGCTCGACCCCCAGCTCGGCCAGCACCTCCACCAGGTCGTCCGCGTCGTTGTACGGCTGCCCGGCGGCCGGGCTCTCCCCGAACCCGCGCAGATCGACCCGGACCACCTGGTGGCCGGCCGCGGCCAGCGCGGCGACCTGACCGTCCCACATACGACGGTCGCAGACGGTGGAGTGGAGGAGGAGCACTGCCGGGCCGGCACCGGTGGTGTCGTAAGAGATAGTCATGCGCGCAACACTAAAGATCATTTCCTCCGTGTGCACGCGGTTAATTCCGGCGGCGCTGTGTCCGGAAATGCGAAAAGGCCCCCCGGCTAAGCCGGGAGGCCTTCTCTGAAAGATTGTTCGGCGGCGTCCTACTCTCCCACAGGGTCCCCCCTGCAGTACCATCGGCGCTATGAGGCTTAGCT
>NZ_JBVJLD010000081.1:0-24181 GCF_055584905.1 Kitasatospora sp. NPDC088742
TTGATGTCCAAAATTTTTGTTTTGTTCACTAACCGAAGCTAGCTACTTAAAACTTTATTGATTACGTTTTGCTTGTTCAGTTTTCAAGGTTCATTATTTAAGTCGTTTTTCAGCGACTTCTTTATATTAACATCTCATTCAAAACATGTCAACAACTTTTTTAAAAAAGTTTTTTGTGTTTTTCTGAGTTATTCGTTTATGTCTTAGCGACAATTAATATAATACAATACTAAGATATTATTCGTCAACTACTTTTCTAAAAAAATATCGAGGTATTTTTTAGATACCTCGATTACAAGCATACTACAGTCATTGCCCCATTTCTAGAGCATCTTTATTTACCTTGTAATGACGGTGAAATATCCTATCATTTTTCGCTGCAATGGGTTCAATTTGAATATAGCCTTTATCCACTAGATACTCAACAAACACTTCTAAATCCACTGAGTAGTTAACAAGTTCATGATGATCATGTAATTCCTGAATAGTCCACATTTCTTTTGTTTGCATGACTTCTAATATATGCTGTGCCCCATCTCGTGTACGAGAGTGGATTAAAAACTCACTTGCTAAAAACAATAATTCTAAGCGCTTTTCTATTGGCTCATTACTTGTCACTAGCTCTTCATACAGCTTATAGATGGCTGGCTCGATTTTTTTCACCTGTGCCCAAACAGTTACTTCAGGATACAGGCCACTATCGATAATAGATAGGCGGCCTAGATGATGTAGCGAATCCACAACATGATTATAAGCATCTAAGTAACTTCCTTTATCAAAGTATTCTTTCCCCTCCAAATAGCGACGAATTAACTTTGAAAATTGAATACCTGTTTTAATTTTACGACCACTATACGGAAATTCCTGCAATTCTATTTTTAGTTTATGCAGAAATTCATTCCGATCAAATAATACTCTACCGAAGAATATCCAATCAACAACCTTTCTATTTGAACCGATGAGTAACCATTTTCGAATTAATTTCTCCGTAACAGTATGTAGAGCGATTTTATTTCCTTCATATAAGTAATGTTTTGAAAAGACTGGTTGCTCTGCTTCTTTTACGATAATGAGTAAAACCGTATCAAATGTATCTGTAACGTTACTTTGTTCTTCACGCTTTTCCACTAAAATTACGCCTAATGTATTCGACTGACTCGCACGTTCTTGATATATCGGACGCAGTACTTGCTCCATGTTCAGCCCTCCTTTATTCATATAGGTTGTTTTGTTCCGTTAAAAATTCGACATACTCTAAAAGTATTCCTTCTTTCATTCAGTTCAAAGCTAAAATACTTTGCCCTTATATGTTATAGTAGATTTTAGATTGGGAGGCAAGATGAAATATGAAACCTTATAAAAGTAAAATTAATAAAATTCGTTCATTCGCATTAGCACTAATCTTTTTTGGTTTTATTGTCATGTACGGAGGCATTTTCTTTAAAAACAGCCCGATATTAGTTTTAATTTTCATGTCACTAGGTGTTCTTTGTATTATCGGTAGCACAGTTGTATATGCGTGGATCGGATTACTGTCAACAAGAGCTATTCAAGTAGAGTGTCCTAATTGCCATAAACATACAAAGGTTTTAGGCCGAGTAGATATGTGCATGTACTGCAATGAGCCATTAACACTTGATCCTACTCTAGAAGGTAAAGAGTTCGATCAATCCTATAATAAAACAAAAAAATCCTAGCCCTTTTTAAGAGCTAGGATTTTTATTGTACTTTAGCAGTAGCAACTTTACATGATGGACAAGTGCCGTATATCTCTAAGCGATGCGAATGCACATCAAAGCCTGTTACCTGTGATGCAAAATGCTCTATTTCGTCGAGTCCAGGATAATGGAAATCGACGATCTTACCACAGCATTCACAAATCATATGGTAATGATCGTTTGTCACGAAATCAAAGCGACTTGAAGCATCCCCGTAAGTTAGCTCTTTCACAAGACCTACTTCACGAAATACACGCAGGTTGTTATAAACAGTCGCTACACTCATATTAGGGAACTTACCCTCAAGAGCTTTATAAATTTCATCGGCAGTAGGATGTGCCATTGATTGAATTAGATATTCCAAAATAGCATGACGCTGAGGAGTAATACGTACACCAGTTGTTTTCAACGTGTCCAGTGCATCTTGTAAATGCGTTGCAGACATCGTCATGCACCTCTTCCATAAGTATTATTAATTTATAATTGTTATAAATAGTGTATCCAATTCGTACTACTTCGTCAACAATCACACATTGCTTATCCTCAATAAATCAATGGTTTTTTCCTTAATATCCTCTTGATAAATCCATAACATTTTCTAAATCCGTGTCACCCTTTAGCCATTTTGTTAGGCTTGGCTTGAAAATTTCTAAGCTACGCTCAACATAACGAGAAGAATGACTGGATACATGAGGTGATACTATAACATTTGGTAATGTCCATAATGGATTGTCGGATGTCAGAGGCTCCTCTTCAAATACATCTAAAACTGCGTGTCCTATTTGCTTTCTTTCAATCGCTTGAATGAGTACGTTTTCATCAACTAAATTACCTCGACCAAAATTCATGAAGATCGCATTGTTTTTCATCGCAACAAAATGCTCTTCTTTTAATAAATGGGTCGTTTCTGTTGTTTTTGGTAATACAGAAATAACGATATCTGCAAGAGGTAGTGCTTCTTTCAAATTGGTAAAACTAATCATCGTATTCATATAGGCCGCTTCTTTACCAGAGCGGTTACAGCCAATTGTTGTAACACCAAAAGCTTGCAATAAACGCCCAACTTCCGAACCAATGGCACCTGGCCCCAAAATAAGTGCCGTACTATCTCGTAATTCCGTTTGTTGTGTTTTTTTCGACCATTCATTTTTCTTTTGCTGCTCATACATCCAAGGCAAAGCTCGTTTAATGGCTAAAATATGAGCAAGAATCGATTCAGCCATAGGCGTTTTATGAATGCCACGAACATTTGAAACTAGAATCCTGCGTTCAATAATAGCCTGAGCTGGCATTTTTTCTATACCTGCCGATGCAACAAAAATCCATTTTAGCTTTGTAGCAGATTGAATACTCTCTTCTGTTAAATCTTCACCATATGTAACTAATACATCCGCTTGTTGAAGCTCTTCATTTGATATGCTCTTTTCAAAGATAAATTCAAGCTGTGGAAATTCTGCTACTAATGGTTCTCGTAAATCTGGTCTAGGTTCAAATGTAAAATAGATTCTCATTGTTTTGCCTCCTGTTCTGCTAAATAAGCATATACTTCTTCAATATGATTTTTCACTCGAACTTTGCGCCAAGCTTTTACAAGCTTCCCCTCAGCATCAATTAAAAACGTTGAACGCTCTATGCCCATATATTCACGTCCATACATTTTCTTTAAAACCCATACATCATAAGCTTCAGCAATAGCATGGTCCTCATCCACTAATAATGAAAATGGCAAACCATGCTTATCAATAAATTTTGTATGCTTGCTTGCGTTATCTGGGCTAACACCCAGAACAACAGCATTTAAATGACTGAAGTCCTCAAACTTATCGCGAAAATCACATGCCTCCGTCGTGCAGCCTGGTGTCATATCCTTTGGGTAAAAGTATAAAATAACATTTTTTCCTTTAAAATCAGCTAAATGCACCATCTCGCCCTTTTCGTTCAATAGAGAAAAATCCGGCGCTTTTTGTCCTTCTAGTAATGTCATACAATCTCCTCCTCTGTAGGTCCTATTTTACTCTAAGTAACAAATCAAGTCATATCTCTTAATTTCTTTGGATTTCTTACACCGATAGGTCTACAATAGATTACGTATAAAAAGTTAGGAGGCAATTCTATGAATCATGCAAAATCTGAAGCAATACATGAAGAGGCATTACAGCATATTGTTGGTGGTGTAAACAGCCCTTCTCGTTCATATAAAGCAGTAGGTGGCGGTTCTCCTGTAGCCATGGCGCGAGGAAAAGGCGCTTATTTTTGGGATGTAGATGGCAATCGTTATATCGACTATCTAGCAGCATATGGTCCAATCGTTACTGGTCATGGTCATCCTCATATTGCAAAGGCCATTACGCACGCAGCTGAAAATGGTACATTGTTTGGGACGCCGACTGAGTATGAAGTTACTTTCGCAAAAATGTTAAAGGAAGCCATTCCGTCGATGGATAAAGTACGTTTTAACAACTCTGGTACAGAAGCTGTTATGACAACGATTCGTGTGGCACGTGCCTATACAGGACGTACAAAAATCATGAAATTTGCTGGTTGCTACCACGGGCACTTTGATTTAGTATTAGTGGCTGCCGGATCAGGTCCAGCAACATTAGGAACACCAGATTCAGCGGGCGTGACAACTTCGACTGCTGAAGAAGTTATTACTGTACCTTTTAATAACCCTGAAGCCTTTACAGAAGCCATGGATAAATGGGGCGAGGAGATTGCAGCTATTTTAATCGAGCCAATAGTAGGAAACTTCGGTATCGTTGAACCAAAGCCAGGCTTTCTTGAATTAGTACATGCTACAGCAAAGGAAAAAGGGGCCCTAACGATTTATGATGAGGTCATCACGGCCTTCCGCTTCCACTATGGTGGCGCTCAAAATTTACTTGGCCTAACACCTGATCTAACTGCACTTGGTAAAGTTATTGGTGGTGGTTTACCAATCGGTGCTTATGGCGGACGTAAAGAGATTATGGATACTGTGGCACCCCTCGGCCCAGCATACCAAGCGGGTACGATGGCTGGAAATCCTGCATCTATGCAAGCTGGTATTGCTTGCCTAGAAGTTCTACAAACACCAGGTATATACGAGGAAATGGATAGATTAGGCGCAATTTTAGAAGAAGGTGTTTTAGCTGCTGCTAAAAAACATGGCGTAACCATCACGTTAAATCGTCTTAAAGGAGCGCTTACTATTTACTTTACAGATGTGAAGGTAGAAAACTATGAGCAAGCTGAAAGCTCTGATGGTGAAATATTTGGACGCTTCTTTAAACACATGCTTGAGCAAGGTATTAATCTAGCTCCTTCTAAATATGAAGCATGGTTCTTAACAACTGAGCATACAGAAGCAGATATTCAGGAAACAATTGAAGCAGTAGATATTGCGTTTTCTCAATTATAATCTTGACAAGAAAAAGGCGACTTGCAAGTAGAAGTCGCCTTTTTCTTATTCATCCATGCAAATCTATGTATTTTATGAGCACTTCCTTCTATAATGTAAAGAAGCTAAAAAATATTAGACAGAAAGGACATCTTTATGAAATTAGGTGCCCGTGTATTTAAAACTGGTGTAGCTATCGTATTTGCATTATTTATTGCAGAGTTGTTGAAACTACCTTCACCTGTTTTTGCTGGAATTGCAGCTATTTTTGCTATTCAGCCTTCTATTTATCGTTCTTACCAAACCATTGTGGAGCAAGTACAAGCGAATATTATAGGTGCGACAATTGCCGTCATTTTTGGCTTACTTTTTGGCCACCATGTCGTTGCCATTGGTATAGCTGTCATAATAGCTATCGGTTTAATGTTAAAGTTTAGACTCGAAAAATCACTTTCGCTAGCGTTGGTATCAGTTGTAGCTATTATGGAATTTCAAGGGGATGACTTTTTAACATTTGGTTTGATACGCTTTGTTACGATATTAGTTGGGGTATTAGCAGCATTTGTCGTAAATCTTGTGTTCTTACCACCTAAATACGAGGTAAAACTATTTCGCAAAATTTATATTTTACAAGATGATATTATTCGTTGGACACGACTGGCTGTACGGCAAGCTTCTGAGCATACATCCACAAAAACAGCATTAAGTAAGTTTAAAAACCGTATGCTACGAGTGGATACGCTGTATGATTTATATAAGGAAGAGCGTAATTACTTTAAAAATAAAAAATATGTCAAAGCTCGCAAACTAGTAGTCTATCGTCAAATGATTTTAACTTCCAAGAAAAGCTTGGAATTGCTACAGCGTTTGCATAATCACGAAAATGAATTAGCTCAGCTCCCTACCCAATTTCATTTAATGATTCAGGAGAGACTTGATTCCTTGCTAACGTACCATGAGCAATTGCTCTTAAAATATACAGGGAAGCTAAAGCCTGAGCATTCGGAGTGGAGTAAAAGCATTGACTATGTCCAACGTAATGAGCTGATGGAAATTTTCATCAAGCAAATCAACTTTGCTCGTGAAGAAGGCGATACGGAGTTTTCTAGCTATCACCTACTCTATATTTTATCGCGTATTTTAGATTATGAGGAAAACTTAGAACATCTTGATACACTTATTGTTTCTTACCAAAGCTATCATGGACATGAAATCAATGTAGAATTTGAAGAAGAATTCATATAGCTAACATTTTGGCGACAGATTACCTTGATTCAGGGGGATTTTGATCACCCATTGAATAAGATAAGTCTGTCGGCTTTTTTTATACAAAAAACCTCCAAGTAGTAATCTACTTAGAGGAAAGGAGCTAAGAACGCAATGTTAGCAATTGTTGCTCTGCTTGTTGGCGTTTGACCGTTTGTTCAGCACGTAAATGCTGATAATTGGCAATGCCTGATACAATAGTATCCCACATTTCTTCAAGAGTCTTGGTAGTGCTGGATTGTTGAGCCATGGCAGTACTTAATTGCACCGCTTCCTTGCTAGCTCCCCCAAATTGCCTCATACGATCTTCAAAGGCAGAGGCTGATTGACTTTGTAATTGTTGACGTCTTTCATTAACTGCATTCATCAAACCCATTTTAAAAACAGGAATGGTTTTAACAAAAGCCCCATTAATTTGTTCTATCAATTCACTGTTACCATTACGTAGCATATCGATTTGAGGGGCTGTGATAATAGCCACCATACGCGATTTTTCTAAGTCATCTATTTTTTGCTGAAGCATCTCTGCAATACCTTGCAAACGATTTAGCTCCATTTTTTCCAGCTGATTTCCTGCTTCACTCTGTTTTTCATACATCGGAATCAATGTTGTTTGGACCTCATGAAGCTTCATGTCAGTTGCTACGATATACTTTTCTAGCTCAAGATAGTACATGAGGTCTTCTTGATATAAGCGTGCAAGTACTCGGTTATCCTTCGCTAATTCCTCTTCCATCAGTACAAATTGATAATGGATTTTCTCAATATCTCTCCCCAGTCCATTATATTTCGTAAATAAATCGCCATCATTTTTGGTCTTACGTGCAAACAGCTTTTTAAAAAAGCCCTTTTGCTCTGTAAAATCTTGTTTGTCGAATGTCTGCATAAGGGCTTCAAGCTGCTTAAATAATTCATTTGATTCGAAAGTTGTTGACTGGGTGATGATGGCTACAATTTGATCTGCAAAAGTAGCTAATTTTGTAGACGGCTCTTTTCCCAAAGCTAATAGCTCTATCTGATTTTTTATATTGATTTGATTGGCAATTTGCCGTACCTCTGCATGATCCTTTAACTGTTCTTTGAAGGCTTCTGCTGTTTCCAGTGTCAGCTGCTTCAGCGTCAACGAGTTATTCGACATTCGTGCCGCCTCCTTCCTATCATCAGAAAAAACGATTAAAGATTTTTTTTATGATTTTGTCGGGTGCAGTTTTCTGTGGCTTTGGTTCTTCATAGTGCAAGTCAAACAGCATATGCTCTAAACGGTGTACATCATAACTATCCTCTTGCAAATGCTTTTCTAAATCTAGTTGTCCTGTCGGATTATAAAAAACAATATCCACACCAAATCGATTTAAAAAGGCCAATAATGCTATATCTTCACGTGATAAAGCTGGTTGTTGAGGTGCTTGATATAATACCAGCTTCGGTACCTCTTGGGAATAGTCAAAGCTTTGTAGTAATCTTAGGATCTCCAGTGGAATCATCGACATTTGTTTAAATAAAAATAACTGCAAATCATATAAGGTCTCATTTGGCTGCTGTTTCAACATGGGCTGCTCACAAGAAGTTTTTATCGTGTGTGCAATCGCACGCTGTAGCTCCAATGTTAACTCACCGTATTGCCACCAATCACTTTGCATAATACGCTCTACTGATAGTTCTCCATTTACTAGGCAATGCTTATAGTGAAAGTGAAAATTTGCTCTACTCGTTGGTGCATAGGGGAATTTCTGGACAAAAACAGTTTGCGGATTTGCTAATAACTGATGCATATAATACCAGTATTCTTCCCGTCTGCTCGAAACCCCACTAATTTTGGCAAATATGACTGGAATGACAATCTCATCCCCAATTACTTCAAACTGTGGTCGAACCAAAGCTTTCTCTTTTGCATAAATAAAAATATCATCATATGTCATCCGTAATGTTAAGGAGCGTGGCATAAAATCTTTAAACTGCCAAGGCTTATAGACACCTGATTGCTGATCATGCATTAATTGCTCAAAATGCTGACTAGATCGATATCCAACCGTTGCCTGCCGGTCACGCAACTTATCAGGAAATGGCTGTAAAGTTGTTTGATTGGCGTACGCATATGTGATAGAGAAAGTATCATTAGGATCAATCTCAGCAAATTCATCTATTTTAGCTGGATGAAAAATTAACACATCACAACCGAGCTCCATTAATAACAATAAGAAATAGCGCTGACTTAGAGTTGCTTCCCCATACCAAACTACTTTAGGAAAATCATCTGTTGGTTTCATGGATTTTGTCCATAGAATCCAATGGTTTTTTAGCCATTTCACCATATCAATTAAAAAACGGCGAAAGTCATTTGCTAGCAAACCTAACGATTGCTGTTTTTGAAAGAGCTCTACTACTTTAATGGTTGCTAACTGTAAATGGCGATTCATTACACTGTCATCATGCTTAGGAATTAATTGATAACCATACATCATTGCCACTAAACGATTAATAGATAGACCTTGTGGAGTTTGTTGATGCTGCGAAAGGATTGTTTGTATTGCCTGAAAGTCTTTTGGTTCAATATGTTTATTTAATTCTTCACTTAAAATATGGATGTTAGTGTTCTGTGACAATGTAAATAACGAATTGAAATAATCATCTTCTTCGATTGGTACGCCCAATACACGAACAGCAATTCTACTAAAGCTCACTTGCTGCTCTGTTGTTTCATAAAATGCACGATCCTTTGGTGAATCTTGAAACGCCTGTAGCCAATCATCAGGATGACGCTCCAACACTGATTTAATTGTGATTGTTTGCATACAAACGCACCTCCTAAAAATCATCCTCAGCCTATGCTAAAGCATTCATTTGTCATAGGACGTCTCACCTAATGACAACAAAAATATTTGAACATCTATACGATCGTTTGTTGTGATGCCATCTGTAAAACTGTTTCCAATAAATTCTTTGTAAATGCTTCACCATTGTGAGGCGAGTAAGTTGTATTTTGTAAAAATTTTGGCTGTTTATCCTTTAAGTCTCCATGATTTGGTGTAAAACCTAAATCAGCCATTGCAAGCATGCCATAATCCATAATAGAATCACCTGCTGCTATATGCACATCGTATGTACAGAACTCTTTTATATATTCTATAGCCGCTTCCTTTGTCAGCACCTTGGGCATAAAATACAATTTTTTTCCTTGTAGCAGAACATGCCAACCATGCATATCAAACTCTTGAATCATCGCTTGTAATTCATCGTATGGTAAAATATCAATATCTACATGATGTACATAAAAAAGCTCATCTATATACAGAGATCGTTGTAGCCATGTATCAGATTTAATTGTCTGAAAAAGCTTTAGCATATCCATACGAGGGATCGAGGAATCTTCAATACGTCTAGATAATGTTTGTGTCCATTTTTCATATGGCTGACCCTTTTCTACTATTGTACCCCCATTGCTTGTAATTGCAAAAGCAGGGCATAAATCATGAATAAAATGGATTCTTTTATATTGATGTAAAGCTCTTGTCGTAACAGGTACAAATAAAGTATGTTGGTGTACCTGTTGCAATAGGGGTGCTGTTGCCTGTGTCATCATACTCATTGCTGTTTCGTCCTTGTGTTCAACGACGATTGTCTCTGTAGCTGGCGGAAACATCTCCATCATGCGTTTAGAATAAATAAGGGTTCTATCTAAATCAGATGTAAATAATATCATCATATTCTCCTCTATAATTCTTTGATCAAACCACAACATGCATAGGACATATTCGAATACTCTTCAATCAATACATTTTTTTCCTGCGCTAATAATAAAATATGTTTCAATTCATGCATGTACTGTGGATTAATTAAAATCTTCCAAGGTATCCTTCTCAGCAAAACTCTTGTCGTTTCCCCAACACCTGGCTTAATGAAATGTATATTATCAATACCAAAATCTCGTTGAATTATTTGCACGGACTTCATACCCTCCCATGTAATTGGAGAGATTTCTTGCTCTTGAATTTGTTGCACAATTTTACTCTGTACTTGTTCAAAACATGTGACGATACGCTCTATGTACAGATTGGAGACATCTATTGCCTCTAATTCTTTGTAGTATTTTGCACCATGAAAATCGTTTGCATCCATAAACTGCAAATTTAATACCGTTCTACTTACTAATCCAGATACAGTGGAATTTAAACAAGCAGATGGTATTAAAAAATCCTCACGAGTTCCATAAATAGCTGCACAATGGCCAGGATCAGCCAAAACAGCTAAATCGGCACTTAACTGTTCTTGATATCGTAAATTAAACTTTTGGCAGGATTGAATTAATTCATTGGTAATTGCCCCTTTTCCTGTCCAACCATCAATAAATTGCAGACTTCCTAGAGGATGCTGTGTCAAAATATAACGAATTGCCGCTTCATCAAACCCACGACCTCGCAGTATAGAAATGGAGTAATGTGGAACATTCACATGATAATGCATGGCTATATACCGTTTGATTAAAATACCAATGGGTGTACCTGCACGAGCTAAACTCACAAGAATTAAATTTTCTAATCCTCTATTTTCAACGATTTGCTCTGCCACTACTCCAACGGCGATTGCTATTCTTTCTGCATGAACATCTAGCGCTTTATAAAAAAGATTCATGTAGGTATCCGATGGTTGCTTCTCCACTGGCAGCATTTCCGAATAATGTATACCCGATTGAATGAGTTGTTCACGTTTCTCATTATCCATTTCAAGGAATGCACTTCCAATATCACGCAATAAAAAAATAACGTCCTCTGGTGCATAACTCCCCATTTTATCTGGCTGCAAAGTCGATATCATCGTTCTACCTCCAATTCATGCATACTAATTACATATACTTTGGCGTTAGTGGCTTCTTGTAATGCCTTTACCACACGAGCAACTACCTCTTTACTTGCTATACGTTCCACTATGAAAAAAAGTTCCGTGTAAGACTGGCTTTGAAGATTATATAAAAAATTAGTGACCCCGTTATTTTCTGGACTTTCAAAGGCTATTTTATCGTTAATCGTATATCCTAAATCATCCGTACAATAGATTGGACTACGAGTAGTTGACTGAAAATAAACATCATTTCCTAAATAAGAGGCAATTTGCATAGGAACATACATGAACTCACCCGAGCCAATAACAAGCGCTGGTCCATTTGTTCTTAGCTCTTGTAATTGCATAGCAATAGCTTGTATCGTTTGCTTTTGGTCAACATGCTGTTTTGACGTGAGCATAAATCTCCCTGTTGCTAGCAAATAGGGGTACTTATTTATTAACCCATTCTCCGAAACAGAACGATAGAATTTGCGATCAACAGATACTTGAATCGGACAAATGTCCATATCTCGTGCAACCTGTGTTAGTAAGTTTGGTTGTGTACTGGTTAAGCTTGGAATGCCTGAACAGCTAAAATTCCCACACATAATGGAGATGAATTCTATAGAGATACCCCATTGTACTTCTAATTGCTGAAAGATTGTTTGCTGCTGTTGGGAACGCCAATCTAAAATAGATAGTACCGCATATTGTCTCACTAAAGGAAATTTCTGTATTAAAGTCTCAATAATATTAATGACCGTATTTCCAGTAGTAATCTCATCATCAATTAACACAATGCGCTTAGTTTGCAGTAAAAATTCTGGTTCCTCCGTATAAATTCTATGGCTTGTCGCATGTGAATGTTCTTCTTCAAACGTAACAAATGGCTCAAAATCGGGTAACACTTCACGTGTTGTGTGGATATACATAGCATTCGAGTGAAAGGCATTAAATACTGCGTGTCCAAGTGCTGTTGCTGTCTCAGCAAAGCCAATAAACAATGTTTCATCCGTTAATTCTAGGGTTCCTTCTATGGATTTTTGTACTTCATCCAAATTAGCTCCGTCTTTTAAAGCTTTAACGACAGACGAAGCCATTACCTTTTGTCCCGTAAGATGCTGCTGATACATCATTGCTAAAAGAGTTCCTGTCAGTAAAGGGATTTGTGGACGGACAGCCAAATGTTTGCCTAGTACCGTGCTTACAAACAAAAATTGTCTCTTTTTATTAATCCGAGCCGCCATTCTAAACAAATCGGTTAGCGCAAAATTATGGGGATTGTAGGTAATTTCAATATCAATTGAATAATTCGGTAAAATGCTTAATTTACTCATTTGTTGTTGCATATACACTACCACCTATTTCAGACTGTAATAAAAGTGAGGCAAAATCGACAGATTCATGATAAACACCATAGACATGAGCCTGTTTTAAAATCCGTTGTGCCCATCTCATATGTGGCTTAATTTCATTCATTTTATTAGCATAGTGACTTTTCATAACACCTTTTTGTCCATCATTATTTTCTATAATACTTAGCGCATCTAAGTATTCCTCATACGAAATAGCATACAGGGCATGCACAACACGGATATGGCTCGGATGAATAATTGTTTTTCCCACTATGCCATTTTGTTTATCCATTAAAACTTCTTTCATTAATCCATCTAAACAATCGTCTAATAACGCTTTCCTTGTATCAAGCGCGCCTTTCTCACTAAATGGTGTCACTCTAAGCGCGGGCTTTAATACACGCTGATTATTAAAATACTCCCACACAGGCCCAGAAATAATAAAACCATCTTCCTCACGACCTAAGATATTGACAATATCTGCAATACAATCTCGTATGACACTAATATCATAAATGGTAGAATCCATACGCCTGCGAATTCCGTAAATACCACAAAAATCGGTAGCACCAATTCGTACATTTAATACACGGGCTTTGTATTGATGTAGAACCGCTTTAATGTCTAATAACGCTTCCATGCGAGATTCCTTATATAGTACCTCACGACTTTCTAAAATTGGCATACCATATAAAATTAAATCATTTTCTAAAATGGTTTGTTCAAGCAACTCGAAATAACGGGCACCCTGTTCTGCTGTAAACTTTGGAAAGACATAGCCAGTTAATATTTCTTGCTTTTTCCCTAAAACAGTTGTTAGCCTTTGAAATTGCTCAACATGACGTACACGAACAAAAAGTAAAGGGAGCTCCTGAAGTAATAGCTGTTTTTGCTGATAGAGTGCATATAATTCACTAATATCCTCTATCAGCTTAGCTTCACAATCTACTAACTCTGCATCTCCAACTGCATCCTCCAAATCAATGACAAGTGATGTGAGTTCCTTATATTTTTGTGATCGGATCAAGCTCACAATCGTAGGCATGGAAGCTGGCATATACAAAGTCGCACCTAGGGCATATGACAAAATATCCGCCGTTTCCCATTTTGTAAACGGCTGTGGCTTCTTATAAAAAATCATCTCTGCTTCTGTTGCAAAATGTTGCATCTAATCCTCTCCCCAGTAACTATGCCTTTTGTGAAAAAAGCACTGTATCAGCCTGTTCCATACAGACTAATACAGTGCCTTGTTTACACTGCTATTTTCTTCTTCAACTTGTAAATAACAAATGTCAATAAGAATGCAGCTATTAAAATAATAACGAAAATTTCATGCGAAGGATGGTAGCCCCAATATACTAACACACATTTTCAGTGTATTATGATAAGCCCCTGTTACATCTGCTAGTTTAAAAACTGTGCATATGTATTTAATATCTCATTTAATACATCCACATCAGATCCTCCACCATGCACCTATGTCCCATAGTTACTGTAGGCCATATGCATTGATTAAAGCAGCTAGTCCACCCTGGTAACCTGAACCTACTGCAGCAAATTTCCACTCACCATTATGTCGGTACAGCTCACAAAATACTACAGCCGTTTCAATACTGAAATCTTCACCTAAATCGTAACGCAATACCTCTGATCCCGACTCTTCGTTCGTCAATCGTACATAGGCATTTAAGACTTGCCCGAAGTTTTGATGACGTCCCTCGGCATCGTAAATAGTAACTGTCACTACAATTTTTTCTATTTGAGGTGATACTTGCTTTAAGTTGACAAGAATTTTTTCATCATCCCCATCCCCTGCACCTGTACGATTATCTCCTGTATGGACAACAGACTGGTCTGGGCTGGCTAGATTATTATAGAAAATAAAGTCCTGTTCATTACGACATTTACCTGAAGCATCTAGTAAAAATACAGATGCATCCAGGTCAAAGTCTTGTCCACCATCAAATTGCTTTACATCCCATCCTAAACCAATGCCAATGCTATTTAAGCCTGGATCTTGCTTTGTTAAATCAATGCGTTGCCCTTTACTTAATTGTATAGCCATTCAAAAATCTCCCTTTCCGTCCAAAGATGAAATTTTAGTTTACACTTAAGCCATAATCATTACATAAAGCAGCTAAGCCACCTTGATAGCCTGCACCAATCGCATTAAATTTCCATTCTCCGTTATGACGATATAATTCCCCTACAACAATAGCTGTTTCAATACTGAAGTCCTCGCCTAAATCATAGCGAATAATTTCTTCGTTGGAAGTAGCATTCATAATACGAATATAGGCATTAGACACCATACCGAAGTTTTGACTGCGAGACTCTGCATCATGAATGGTTACTGTGAAGGCTAGTCGCTGAACATGAGCAGGTACTTGAGTTAATGCCACTTTCACCACTTCATCGTCACCTTCGCCTACACCTGTTAAATTATCGCCTGAATGCTCAACTGAACCATTGCCACCTGTAGTGTTGTTATAAAAAATAAAATCATTTTGATCTGCAACTTTACCTGTATCAGCAAGTAAAAACACAGAGGAGTCTAAGTCAAAATCATGACCACCATCATATTTATTTGTATCCCAGCCTAAACCTACAACCACATTCGTTAATCCTGGATTTGTTTTAGTTAAATCTACCTTTTGACCTTTTTGTAGTGAAATGCCCATAATTTTTATTCCTCCTATTTAGTCAATTATTTATTGATATCTTCGAACAACGTCGCCAAGCTTTATGTCATTTGTTCCCGTACCAACCGCAGCAAATTTCCATTCGTTATTATGACGGTAAATTTCTCCACATACTAACGTCGTTAAATTCGAATAATTATCAGTTAAATTATAGCGAATTAGTTCGCTTCCTGTCCTGTCATCATACACACGAATATATGCATTATGAATCATACCAAAGTGTTGATTGCGACCTGCCGCATCATAAATGTTTACAACAAACACAAGCTTGTTATATTGCGAAGGTACAGACGATAGTTCAATTGTAATTACCTCATCATCACCATCACCATCACCTGTTAAATTATCACCTGAATGTCGAACAGAACCGCAGCTACTTGTTAATTTTCCGAAATAAACAACATCGTCACCCGCTACAACCTTATCATCTTGTAACATTAATACCGAAGCATCACAGTCGATACTTCTGCCACTGCCACTATTTCTGCTAGAAAATAAACCACCTAAAAAGCCGCCACTTTTCTCTTGGCCTACAGGGTCCCACCCTAAACCAACTTTAATTTTATTTAATCCTGCGTTACCCTTTGTTAAATCAACTCTTTGTCCTTTTTGTAAATTAATCCCCAATTCTAACACCCTCCTAAAATATGTATTTCAGTCGAAAGATTTTATGGTAAGCAATAATCTACTAAGCTAAAAGATTTCTACTTAAATTAAGTCTAAAATAACGTGACAAAAAATTCAATTAATGGCTCCAAAAAGGTGTTTTCTCTTATTTTTGAAAGCCCCTCACGTCTTGTTCTATACTATAAAACGTTTTTGTAGTAAAAATGTTCCTTTTATATCCAATGGTCCAAGCAGCTAAAAAAACCTTCTAACTTGTAGAAGGCTATTGTCTTATTTACTAACTTTTCATTTTTGGATCAAGTGCATCTCGTAGTCCATCACCCATTAGATTAAAGCCTAAAACTGTTAACATAATAGCTAAACCAGGGAAAATCATCGTCCACGGAGCATTTAATAAAAACTTCCGTGCATCCGCTAACATTTTTCCCCATTCTGGTGCTGGAGCTTGAGCCCCTAGCCCAAGAAAACCTAATGCTGCCGCTTCAATAATGGCTGTCGCAATTGCTAGTGTTCCCTGTACAATTATTGGGGTTATGGAATTCGGCAAAATATGCGAAAATAGAATTCGTGCATCACGCATACCAATTGCTTTTGCCGCTACTATATATTCCTCTTCCTTGACACTTAAAACCTTAGAACGGATTAAGCGCCCAAAATTCGGTACGTTAATAATAGCAATGGCGATTAATGCATTTTGTAAAGATGGACCAAGCACTGATACTACTGCAATCGCTAGTAGCATACTAGGGAAAGCTAGCATAATATCAAAAATACGTGAAATTATCGTATCGATCCATTTTCCATAATAACCTGCAATGATGCCAAGTAAACTACCAATTATCACGGACAAAATAACAGAGAAAAAGCCTACCCATAGCGAAATCCTTGCACCGTGAATGATCCTGGAAAAAATATCCCGTCCAAAATCATCCGTTCCAAACCAATGATCAGCGGATGGTGCCAGTAAACGCTTCGTTAAATCTTGTTCATTGATGCCCTGTGGTGCAATGAACGGACCAATGACAGCTAGTATAATAAAAAATATAACAATTCCTGCTCCAACAAGGGATACTTTACTCTTTTTAAAACTACGCCACCCTTCGAGCCATGGACCTACTGCCTTTTCTCGAACTGGTGATACTTCTTTTTTTATATCGATTGCTCCAGTCATCATTGCAACTCCCTTCTATTTGTATTTAATCCGTGGGTCGACTACTGTGTACAGTAAATCCACGATTAAGTTAATCATGATGAAAATAAATGCAACGACGAGAATACCTGATTGAATAACGGGATAATCCCTGAAGCCAATCGCATCATAAATATAACGACCAATTCCTGGCCAACTAAAAATCGTCTCTGTTAAAATGGCACCACCTAGCAGTAATCCAGTTTGTAGACCAATTACCGTTAACACAGGAATAACTGCATTCTTTAATGCATGCTTATAAACAACAATAAACATTTTTTGTCCTTTTGCTCTTGCAGTCCTTACATAATCTGAACGCATAACTTCCAGCATGGAGGACCTTGTGATTCTGGCAATGATAGCCATCGGAATCGTTGCAAGTGCTACTCCTGGTAATATTAATCGTTTTATAACTTCGATGAATTGATCAAAGCGGCCTTGAATAAGCGTATCCAATAAATAGAAATGGGTTATGGCGGTAATTGGATTTCGCACATCTTCTCGACCAGATGTAGGCAGCCATCCAAGCTTACTACTAAATGTCCATTGCTCCATCAATCCAAGCCAGAACACGGGTACAGATACACCGATTAACGCTATAATCATTGCTGTATAATCAAACCAAGAATTTTGGAACCACGCAGAAATAATGCCAGCATTCACACCAATAACAATCGCAATGATCATCGCAAATAGTGCAAGTTCGGCCGTTGCTGCTAAGTATGGGAAAATTTCTTCTGATACAGGTAGTTTCGTACGTAGGGAAACCCCTAAATCTCCCTGAAAAATACCTGCTAAGTAACTAAAATATTGTGTATACCAAGGCTTATCTAATCCTAAACTTGCGTTTAACGCCTCGACCGCCTCTTTTGTTGCCTGTTGTCCTAAAATAACTTGTGCTGGATTTCCAGGAATTGCCCGTATCAACATAAAGACGATAAAAGTCATTCCAAGCAAAACTGGGATTAGTTGAAGTAAACGTCTCCCCATATAGTGAAGCATTTTCATCACCTCTCTATGATTTTCATAATCTACTGTGAAGTCTTTATATACTGTTGAAAGGTTGAGCCTTCACTAAACGGTTTTGAATGTTTAGTTGAATTCTTTCATACAGGAAATAATCATTATCTTTACTTGAAAAGAATCTGCGAGATTTCCACGGCTTACCCGCAGAAAAGCAAGCAGATTCTTCACATTCCTTTGTTCAATTAAAAATGATGAAATTTACTATTGAATATCTACTGCATCTAAACGGTCAGAACCAGTAGGATGCGCAATGTAATTTGTAACTTTCTTGTTAGCAGCTAAAATTGGAATAGAGTGAGCAAGTGGAACCCATGGAGCATCTTCAGAAATAATTACTTGAGCTTGCTTATAAAGTTCATTACGCTTGTCTTCATCAATCTCAGTTTGAGCAGCTGTTAATATCTTGTGTAATTCTGGATTATCATAGAACGTATAGTTATTAGAACCAATATTATCGCCGTCTAATAACGTGTATAGGAAGTTATCCGCATCCCCATTATCGCCTGTCCAGCCAAGTAGGAATGCATCCGCTTCACCGTTTTGAGCTTTTTCTAAATACGTAGCCCATTCAAATGACACAATTTTAGATTTAATACCCACGTCTTCTAAGTTCTTTTGAATCGCTTCAGCCACTTTTTGTCCGTCTGGCATGTATGGACGTGGTACTGGCATTGCCCATAGCTCAATTTCCTTGCCATCGTAGCCTGCTTCAGCAAGTAATGCTTTCGCTTTTTCAGGATCATACGTATAGCCTGTCACTTCATCGTTATAACCAGAAATTACTGGTGGCATTGGGTTTTTCGCTGGCTCAGCTAGCCCTTCATAAAATGCATCTACTAATGCTTGTTTATCAATTGCATAGTTGACTGCTTGACGCACTTTTACATTATCAAAAGGAGGACGTGTAACAGTTAAACCAAGGTAACCAACGTTCATAGATGGACGTTCGATTAACTGTAAATTAGCATCACCTTCGATTGTTGCTTTATCAGATGGGCTTAAGCCATCAGCTACATCAATATTGCCTGCTAATAAATCATTTAAACGTGCTGAGTTTTCTGGAATAGAACGATAAATTACTTTATCTAATTTAGGATAGCCATCAATATAGTAGTCCGGGTTTTTCTCAATTGTGATTGAATCATTACGTACCCAGCTAACAAATTTGAATGGACCTGTTCCTACAGGATTTGCAGATAAACCTTCTTCATCTGCTTCAAATGCTGTTGGAGAAGCAATCGCAAATGGTGACATTGCTAAATTTTTCAGGAATGGTGCTTGAGGTTGACTTAACTTAAAGACAACTGTGTAGTCTCCCTCTGCAGTTACTGATTCAATTACTTGCTTATCACCAACGACAAATTGCGAACTAAAGTAAGGGTGTTTATCTGCACCTGTTTTCCAACGTTCAATATTTTTAACAACAGCCTCAGCATTGAAATCTGTGCCATCATGGAATTTCACACCTTCTTGTAGCTGGAAAGTATACGTTAAACCATCCTCTGATGCCTCCCATGATTTGGCTAAGCCTGGTTGAATTGTTACATCTTGCTCTCCGAAGTTTACAAGTGTTTCATAAATATTAGCTGTCACCGTGAAGGATTCACCGTCTGTAACAACAGCAGGGTCAAGTGCTACAGAATCTCCACCACGACCATACACTAAAATTTTTGGTTCTCCACTGCTAGCTGTATCGCCACCAGTTGAAGTATCTTTACTACCCGTATCCTTAGTATCTGAGCCGCCACAAGCTGCTAAGATTGTCGAGAGAATAAGGAGTAGCATTACACCTAAAGTCCAAAACTTCTTTTTCTTCATCGAATTTCCCCCTATGAGTTTTTATATCATTTAATGTTGGAGTGCCTCGTAAAGATGGCAAGCAACATAATGACCTGGTTTCACTTCTTGCATTTTAGGTACTACCTGTGAGCATTGATCCTTTTTAAACGGACATCTCGTATGGAAAGTACAACCGCTTGGCGGATTTGATGCACTTGGAATATCTCCAGAAATGATGATCTGTTCCCGTTCAAACGTAGGATCTGGAACAGGAACCGAAGATAAAAGTGCTTGTGTATATGGATGAAGCGGTTCAGCATATAAATCCTCACTCGCTGTCAGCTCAACTAATTTACCTAAATACATAACGCCAACTCGATTACTAATATGACGCACAACCCCTAAATCATGGGAAATAAAAATATAAGTTAGCCTTAAATCCTTTTGCAGCTTTTGCAATAAATTCAAAACCTGTGCCTGGATGGATACATCAAGTGCAGATACTGGCTCGTCCGCAATAATTAAGCGTGGATTGGTCATCAGGGCTCTAGCAATGCCAATACGTTGCCTTTGCCCTCCACTAAATTGATGCGGATAGCGTTTGATATGATATTCATTCAATCCAACAATCTCAAGTAGCTCCAACACTTTTTGTTTTCGCTCTTTGGCATTACCTATCCCATGAACAATAAGAGGCTCCTCTAAAATTTTGCCGATGTTATGGCGAGGATTTAGTGAGGCATAGGGATCCTGAAAAATCATTTGAATATCTCTACGTGCCTTCCTCATTTCGTTGTTGGATAATTCTGAAATCATTTTACCTGCGAATTCTATCTTACCTCCAGTGGGCTCTAGTAAACGCATTAATAAGCGACCCGTTGTGGATTTACCACAGCCTGATTCGCCAACAATTCCTAATGTTTCTCCTTCAAATACTTCAAAGGAAACATCATCTACAGCCTTTACATCCCCGGCATGTGAATTAAGGACTCCTTTTCGAATCGGAAAATATTTTTTTAACCCCTCAACCTTTAATAACGCTTTCGACACGTTGCTCCACCTCCTGCTTTTCTAGTAAAAAACATCTTGATTTATGATTCTCTGCTGCTTCAAATAAAGGTGGTGTTTCCTGTAAACAACGTTCCATTGCATATTGACAGCGTGCTGCAAAACGACAGCCTACCTGAATACTTCCTGGTTTCGGTACACTTCCAGGAATAGAGTATAAATTTTCCTTTTTATAACGCATGTCAGGTACTGATTGAATAAGTCCTTGTGTATAGGGATGTTTAGGATTAGTGAAAATTTCATGAATCGGCGCCTCTTCCACTATTTGTCCTGCATACATAACAATCACTCGCTCACAGGTTTCCGCGACAACCCCCAGATCATGTGTAATTAACAACACAGCTGTATTCAATCGTTTATTTAAGTCTTTCATAAGCTGTAAAATTTGGGCTTGTATTGTAACATCCAATGCAGTTGTAGGCTCATCCGCAATCAATACTTGAGGGTCACAGACAAGTGCCATAGCAATCATCACACGTTGACGCATACCGCCAGACAGCTGATGTGGGTAGTCCTTTAGCAAATCCTCAGCACGTGGTAGACCTACCAATTTCATAATTTCAACCGCTCTTGCAAACGCTTCCTTTTTTGACCATTTTGGATTATGGATTAATATAGCTTCCTTTAACTGGTCACCAATCGTGAACAAAGGGTTTAGCGAAGTCATTGGCTCTTGGAAAATCATTGCAATGTCTTTTCCACGTATTTTTTGCATTTGTTTATCCGTACATTTAGCAATATTTTTGCCATCTAGCAAAATTTCTCCACCCGTTATTTTACCTGGTGGTGATGGAATTAATCCCATGATGGACAGCGACGTAACACTTTTACCACTTCCCGATTCTCCTACAATCCCTAAAATTTCCCCTTCATGGACAGAAAAATCGATATCGTCTACAGCAGGAATTTGCCCATTATCTGTGAAAAAGGTTGTTTTCAAACCTTTTATTTCTAGTAGTTTTTTCCTCATGTGTAACGCCCCACCCTACCTATATTTTACTTAAATGTATAATAATATTAATAGAATACTATAACTTTCGTTAAATTCCTTATTTTCAGATAATTCTAACTAAAAATCATTGCTCTTTCAATCATTAATATTCTGCAAATTACATAGAATTTCTACAATAATCGCCTTCCATAATAATAAAATCTTATAAAGAGATAATTTTTTACATTTTTCAAAAAAAAATAGCCTTCCATTTTCGAATAAATGAAAGGCTTTTTTTGAAAAAATTTCTTAAACCGTGTAATTTTCGGAAAATTTTAATCTAAGTGCTGTACTTGGAATAAATTATAATATGTTCCTTGACTGTCCATTAACTGTTCATGTGTTCCACTTTCGATTAATTGACCATGATCGATGACGAAAATCTTGTCAGCATGGGTAATTGTAGAAAGACGGTGCGCAATAATAATAGTTGTTCGTTCATGAGCAAGCTTGTCTAATGATTCTTGAATCAGTGCCTCACTTTCCAAATCTAATGCAGAAGTAGCCTCATCCAGGATTAGAATCGGTGGATTTTTTAAAAATACACGCGCAATAGCAACTCGTTGTTTTTGTCCGCCAGAGAGCTTTACTCCTCTTTCTCCAACCTTTGTGTCATAACCATTAGGTAGACTCATAATAAAGTCATGGGCATTTGCCGCTTTCGCAGCTTCGATGACTTGTGCATCTGTTGCATCCGGTCTCCCCATTAAGATATTCTCTTTGACAGAATCACTAAAAAGTATATTATCTTGCAGGACAATACCAATTTGAGATCGTAAGGAATGTAAAGTGACATCCCGTACATCTTTTCCATCAATGGTCACTTGCCCGCTTGTTGTATCATAAAAGCGAGGAATTAAACTGATAATCGTTGACTTACCACCACCACTCATCCCTACAAAGGCAACAGTCTCCCCAGGATTTATCGTTAAATCGATAGCATCTATAATAGGTGAGCCAGTTTCTTCATATTGGAAGGATACATTGTGAAAGCGAACCTGCCCATTTGCATGTGGTAGTTCACCAGCATAGTCCTTATCCTTGACTTCATAAGGCTCATCTATTAAATCGAACATTCGATCCATTGAAGCGATTGACTGTGTTAAAGTTGTGGACGAGCTAACAAGTCGACGAAGTGGGCCATATAAACGTTCAATATAAGCAATAAAAGCAACCATTGTTCCAACTGAAAGTGACCCATTTATTACTTGATAGCCCGCATAGGCTATAACTAGTAATGGTGCTACATCTGTAATGGTATTCACGACAGCAAATGATTTTGCGTTCCACTTTGTTTGATCAAGCGCTTTTTCTAAAAACTCACCGTTTGCTGAATCGAACAATTTTTGTTCATGCTTTTCTAAAGTAAAGCTTTTAATAATGCTCATACCAGCTACACGTTCATGTAAATAGCTTTGTACACCTGCAAGTGCTTGGGAACGTTTCCGTGTCAAATCTCTCAATTTGCCAAAGAAGTATTTCACACTGAAAGCATAAAATGGAAATGCGATCAACGCTACTAGTGTTAGCTTCACATCCATGGTTAGCATAATGGCAATCGCAATTACAATCGTCGCCAAATCTAACCAAACATTCATTAACCCCGTCATGACAAAGGTTTTTGTTTGTTCAACGTCATTAATTACCCTTGAAATAACATCCCCTGCCCGTGTATTGGCATAATACCTTAAGCTTAAACGCTGTAAATGTGCATAAATTTCCTTACGAATATCAAATAGTACCTTGTTGCTTACGTGTTGTGCAAAATATTGTCGATAATACTCAATAGGTGGACGAATAATAAAGAACACAATAATAGTTCCACCTAGCCAATAAAATAGTTCTTTTGTTTTTTCTACATCTGTTAAGTCATCTGCTGCAATAATATCGTCTAGCACAATCTTAATGAGCAGTGGAATAAATAGTGGAATAGCAAATTTTACTATACCAATGATAATCGTTAAAATAATTTCCCATGTATATGGTTTAACAAAGCGCATATATCGCTTAATGCTTCCCAATTTATCATCACATCCTTACAAAAAGAAACAGACATTCGAAGATGAATGCCCTAAGTATTATAGCAATATTTTGATTAAAATACAGTTATGATGACTTTATAGCGAACTATTTTACCTTTACCTTAACAACACTCTGTCCCCTCCAATAATCAGAACCACCAGTCTAACTGGTGGTTTGCTCTACGCGTGAAACGCTGGGGTACTGGCCCATGTCTAAAGACACACTGAAAGGTCCGCCAACC
>NZ_JBVJLD010000082.1:0-23895 GCF_055584905.1 Kitasatospora sp. NPDC088742
CCAGCACTGCCCACTGGGCGTCCGTCAGATCTCCCCGAGCCATGGATCAAGATCATCGCATGACCTTGATCCACTTCTGAAACAGGCCCTAGCGGGCGTGGCAGTCGGCGAGGTGGTCGTTGACGAGGCCGCAGGCCTGCATCAGGGCGTAGGCCGTGGTGGGGCCGACGAAGCGGAAGCCCTGCTTCTTGAGCTCCTTGGCCAGGGCGGTGGAGGCCGGGGTGACGGCCGGCACGTCGGAGAGGGCGTGCGGGGCCGGGCCGGGCTCGGGGGCGTGACGCCAGATCAGGGCGTCCAGGCCGCCCTCGAGTTCGCGGGCCACCCGGGCGTTGGCGATGGTGGCCTCGATCTTGGCGCGGTTCCGGATGATGCCCGCGTCCTGGAGCAGCCGCTCCACGTCCTCGGCGCCGAACTCCGCGACCCGCTCGATCGAGAAGCCCGCGAAGGCCGCCCGGAAGCCCTCCCGGCGGCGCAGGATGGTGATCCAGGAGAGCCCGGACTGGAAGGCCTCCAGCGCCACCCGCTCGAACAGCGCGTCGTCGCCGTGCACCGGCCGGCCCCACTCGGTGTCGTGGTAGACCCGGTAGTCGTCGGCCGAGTCGCCCCAGCCGCAGCGCTTCAGACCGTCCGCGCCGAGCACCGCACCGGACGTCATCGGCCGTCCCCGTCCCGGTCCTTGGTCAGCTCGACGGCCGAGGCGAGAGCAGCGCCGGCCTCAGCGGCGGCGGAGGCGGCACCGGCCGGAACCGCGGCGGCCTCCAGCTCCGCGATCCGGGTGTCGCGCAGCGCCAGCTCGGCGCCGAGCCGGTCGAGCACGTCGTCCACCTCGTCCATCCGGTAGCCGCGCACGGCCATCGGCAGGCGGATCTCGTCCACGTCGGAGCGGCTCAGCGGCCGGTCCTGCGGCAGCCGGGCGGCGATCCGGTCGTGCTCCGCCTCGGGCAGGGTGCCGCCCCCGCCGAGGGCCACCAGGGCCGTCCCGCCGATCACCACGGCCATCGCCACCACGACCAACCAGAACACGAGCTGTCCTCCAGTACTCCGGTGGGCCCGGCACGAGACGAGAGAGATGGGATCATGGTCCCCGAACAGACCGGGGCCCATCATCGCACCCGGCCGAGCCGTGGAGGAGACACCGGTGGCACTGCGTCTGGGCCCGCGCGAATTCGGCGCCGACGAACTCGTGATCATGGCGATCGTCAACCGCACCCCCGACTCCTTCTTCGACCGGGGAGCGACCTTCGCGGACGAGGCCGCCTTCGCCGCCGCCGACCGGGCGGTGGCCGAGGGTGCGGCGATCCTGGACATCGGCGGGGTGAAGGCCGGGCCCGGCGAGGAGGTCACCGTCGAGGAGGAGCTGCGCCGCACGGTGCCCTTCGTGGCGGAGCTGAGGAAGCGTCACCCCGGGGCCGTGATCAGCGTGGACACCTGGCGGCACGAGGTCGGCGAGGCGGTCTGCGAGGTCGGCGCCGACCTGCTGAACGACGCCTGGGGCGGGGTGGACCCGAAGCTGGCCGAGGTGGCCGCCCGGTACGACGCCGGGCTGGTCTGCACCCACGCGGGCGGGGCCGAGCCGCGCACCCGGCCGCACCGGGTCGGGTACGCCGACGTGATGGCCGACATCCTGGACGTCACGGTGGGGCTGGCCGAGCGGGCGGTGGAGCTCGGGGTGCGGCGGGACGCGGTGATCATCGACCCGGGGCACGACTTCGGCAAGAACACCCGGCACTCGCTGGAGGCCACCCGCCGGCTGCCGGAGATGACCGCGACCGGATTCCCGGTGCTGGTGTCGCTCTCCAACAAGGACTTCGTCGGCGAGACCCTCGACAAGCCGGTGGACGAGCGGCTGCTCGGCACCCTGGCCACCACCGCCGTCTCGGCCTGGCTGGGCGCCCAGGTCTACCGGGTGCACCAGGTCGCCGAGACCCGCCAGGTGCTCGACATGGTGGCCTCGATCCGCGGCACCCGGCCCCCGGCGGTGGCCCGCCGGGGGCTCGCGTGAGGCTGCTACTCGCCCACTCGCCTCCGGGCGGCCCGTCAGATCTCGTCCGCCGGGCGGCGGCTCTCCGCCAGGATCTTCAGCACGTCGTCGATCTCGTCGGTGACGTGGAAGAGCTCCAGGTCCTTCGGGTTGGCCTTGCCCTGGGCGATCAGGGTGTCCCGCAGCCAGTCCACCAGGCCGCCCCAGTAGGCCGAGCCGAAGAGGACCACCGGGAAGCGGGTGACCTTCTTCGTCTGCACCAGGGTGAGCGCCTCGAAGAGCTCGTCCAGGGTGCCGAGCCCGCCCGGCAGCACCACGAAGCCCTGGGCGTACTTCACGAACATCGTCTTGCGGACGAAGAAGTACCGGAAGTTCAGCCCGAGGTCGACGAACTCGTTCAGCCCCTGCTCGAAGGGGAGCTCGATGCCGAGCCCGACGGAGAGGCCGCCGGCCTCCGAGGCGCCGCGGTTGGCCGCCTCCATGGCGCCGGGGCCGCCGCCGGTGATGACCGCGTAGCCGGCCTCCGCCAGGGCCCGGCCGATGGCCACCCCGGCGGCGTACTCGGGCGAGTCGACCGGGGTCCGGGCGGAGCCGAAGACGCTGATCGCGGCCGGGAGTTCGGCCAGCGCGCCGAAGCCCTCGACGAACTCGGAGGTGATCCGCCAGACCCGCCACGGGTCGGTGTGCAGCCAGTCGGTCGGGCCGGTGGTGTCCAGCAGCCGCTGGTCGGTGGTGCCGGTGCCGACCTGGTCCCGGCGGAGCAGCACCGGGCCCTTGCGCTTCTCCGGCACGTGCTTCTTCTCGGGGTGCTCGTCGGTTCCGTACGTGGTGTTCTCGTCTCCTGTGCCTGTCATGACGGAACAGTACGCCCGTAGATCCCCTTTGTCGGGGAAAAACGGGCGGTACGCCAGGTGACGGTCAGTTGGCGGTGAGCCAGACCCTCAGCCGCTCCTCCACCTCGGCGATGGCGCTCAGCGAGCAGTGCTCGTCCCGCTTGTGGGCCTGGTTCGGGTCCCCGGGGCCGTAGTTGACGGCCGGGACGCCCAGCGCGGAGAACCGGGCCACGTCGGTCCAGCCGAACTTGGCGCGGGCCTGGCCGCCGACCGCCTCCAGGAAGGCGCGGGCGGCGGGCTGGTCCAGGCCGGGCAGCGCGCCGGGGGCGGTGTCGGTCACCTCGATGTCGTAGCCGGCGAACACCTCGCGCACGTGGTCGGCCGCCTCGGCCTCCGAACGGTCGGGCGCGTAGCGGAAGTTCACGTGCACCAGGCACTCGTCCGGGATGACGTTCCCGGCCACGCCGCCGCTGATCCGGGTGCAGTTGAGGCCCTCGCGGTACTCCAGGCCGTCGATCTCGACCCGGCGCGGCCGGTACTCGGCGAGCCGGCGGAGCACCTCGGCGGCCTTGTGGATCGCGTTGTCGCCCAGCCAGCTGCGGGCCGCGTGGGCCCGGGTGCCGGTGAGCTTCACGTCGGCCCGCAGGGTGCCCTGGCAGCCGCCCTCGACCATGGCGCCGCTGGGCTCCATCAGCACCGCGAAGTCGGCGGCCAGCCAGTCCGGGTGACGCTCCGCCAGGTGGCCGAGACCGTTGTGCGCGGCCTCGATCTCCTCGCAGTCGTAGAACACGAAGGTGAGGTCGCGGTTGGGCTCGGGCAGGGTGGCGGCCAGCCGGAGCTGGACGGCCACGCCGGACTTCATGTCGGAGGTGCCGCAGCCGTAGAGCAGGTCGCCCTCGATCCGGGAGGGCACGTTGTCGGCGATCGGCACGGTGTCCAGGTGCCCGGCCAGCACCACCCGCTCCGCCCGGCCCAGCTGGGTGCGGGCCACCACGTTGTTGCCGTACCGGTCCACCCGCAGGTGCGGCAGGGTCCGCAGGGCGGCCTCCACCGCGTCCGCCAGCGGCCCTTCGGAGCGGCTGACCGAGGGGAAGTCGACCAGCTGCGCGGTGAGCGCCCCGCCGTCGAGGGTGAGGTCGAGCTGCTGGGCCGCGGAGGTGTCGGAGCTGGTCATGCCGGTCAGCGTAGTGGGGCCCGCGCAACCGCGGGCACCGCACAGCCGTCCGAGTGGGTACGGTGTCCGGGCAGGTCGGGCGAGGAGAGGACGGGACGTGGCGGAGACTACGGCCGAGGAGACGGCGGGCCGGCGGAAGCGGCCGGTGCGCCGGGTGCTGATCGGGCTGACCGTGCTCGCGATCGTGGGCGGCGCCGTGGTCTATTTCAACCGGGACACCCTGATCCCGCCGCCGGAGGGCTGCACGGTGAACACCGCCTCCGGCCAGGGACAGTTGGAGCTGGCGCAGGCCGCCAACGCGTCCACCATCTCCGCCGTGGCGCTCTCCCGCGGGCTGCCCGAACGGGCCGTCACCATCGCGCTGGCCACCGCGATGCAGGAGTCGAAGCTGCACAACCTGGACGGCGGCGACCGCGACTCGGTCGGCCTGTTCCAGCAGCGGCCGTCCCAGGGCTGGGGCACCGTGCAGCAGATCAAGGACCCGGTGTACGCCACCAACAAGTTCCTGGACGGCCTGGTGAAGGTGAACGGCTACGCCAGGATGCCGCTCACCGACGCGGCCCAGGAGGTCCAGCGCAGCGGCTTCCCGCAGGCGTACGCCAAGCACGAGACCAACGCGACCCTGCTCGCCTCGGTGCTCACCGGCCGGGAGCAGGCCGCGCTCAGCTGCGTGGTGCACGACCCCGCGAAGACGGCGGCCGAGGCCGCGCTCGACGACGACGGCAAGCCGCTGCCCGGTCTGGCCGACCGGGCCCGGCGGGAGTTCGGGAAGCTGGTCACCACCACCCCGGCCGCCCCGGCCGCCAAGGACCCGCGCACGGTGCTGGTGCTCTCCCCGCAGGCCGGGCCGGCGCAGCGGCAGACCGGCTGGGCGCTGGCCCAGTGGGCGGTGTCGCAGGCGGCCGACCTCGGGATCGGCCAGGTCGCCTTCGACGGGAAGGTCTGGCGGGTGGACCGGCCGACCGAGGGCTGGAAGGCGGCGGGCGGCGAGGCGGCCGGGGCGGAGCGGGTGCTGGTCACCCTCGGCACCAGGAACGAGGATTGACGCACTGGTGAGCCAGTACCGGCCGACCGGGTGATTCGCGTCAACCACGGTGGACGCTGCGGGCCGCCCCGGGACACCCCCGGCCGGACGGTGGAGCACGGCGCCCCTCCCCTTGCGGGACGGGCGCCGTGACGTTTCGTCAGACCCTCCGGCCCCTGGGTGAAATGTCCTGAATGTCGGAAAGAGGATCGTCCGATCTTTGCCGACCCTTGACCTTGGCCCGGCGAAACCTTCTCGGCCCTGCGGCGGTAATCACGTCGTCCGCCCGACGGACGACCCCTGGCGCCCCGAACACCCGACCCATGCCGGGGGCCCACCTCTCAGGAGCAGGAGCACCATGTCTCGTCCCCTCACGCGCCGGATCGCCCAGGCCGCGCTCCTCGTCGCCGCCGCCGCGACCCCGCTGGCCGCCGCCGGCGCGGCGTCCGCCGCCGACCTGCTGCCGAAGACCGACCTGGGGGCCGGCCTGAGCCAGCTCGACAACCCGAACAACACCCTCCAGGGCGCCACCCACGACGCCGGCGTGGCCGCCGCCGACACCGCTGCCGCCACCGTGCAGACCGGCGTGCCGGCCTCCGCCGACGTGGCCGGCAAGGCCGTCGCCGGCGCGCTGCCCGACGCCGACCAGGCGCTCGGCAAGGTGGCCGGCCCGGCCGCCAAGACCACCGAGACGGCCGGCACGCTGGCCGCCGTGGCCGGCAAGGCCACCCCGATGCTGGTCGACCGTCTGGCCCCCGCCGTCACCGACAAGGTGCCGCACCTGCCCGGCTCCCCCGCCGCCACCCGCTCGCTGCCGGGCACCGGCCTCCCGCTGGGCGACCTCACCTCCGGCTCGCTCACCGGCACCGCCGCCAGCGCGCTGCCGACCGGCGGCGTGCCGGACCTCGGCATGGTCACCGACCGCCTCCCCGGCGGCCTGGGCCACCTGCTGCCGGACACCGGCAAGCTGCCGGTGGACACCCAGGACCCGACCGACCACTCCAACCGGCTCGGCGGTGCCCCCGGTCTGGGCGACGCCACCGGCGCGCTCGGCCCGGTCGGCGGCCTGCTCGGCGGCAAGCTGCCGCTGCTCGGCGGCTGACACCCCGTCATCCGCTGACCGCAGGAACGCCGAAGGGGCGCGCACTCCGTGGAGTGCGCGCCCCTTCCCGTCGGTGCGTCAGCGCTTGAGGCGCTCCACCGCCGAGGCCACCCGCTCGTCGGTCGCGGTGAACGCGACCCGGACGAACTCGGCCCCGGCCGGCCCGTAGAAGTCGCCGGGCGCCACCAGGATGCCCAGCCCGGCCAGTTCGGCCACCGTCTCCCAGCACGGCCGCCCCTGGGTCACCCAGAGGTAGAGGCTGGCCTCGGAGTGCTCGACCCGGAAGCCGTAGCCCTCCAGCGCCGCCCGCAGCGCCGAGCGCCGGGCCGCGTACCGGCCCCGCTGCTCCTCGACGTGGGCGTCGTCGGCCAGCGCGGCGGCGGTGGCCGCCTGCACCGGGGCGGGCACGATCATGCCGCCGTGCTTGCGGATCTCCAGCAGCTCCTTGACCACCACCGGGTCACCGGCCACGAAGGAGGCCCGGTACCCGGCCAGGTTGGAGCGCTTGGAGAGCGAGTGCACCGCGAGCAGGCCCTCGTGGTCGCCGCCGCAGACCGCCTGGTCCAGTACCGAGACCGGCTCGGCCTCCCAGCCCAGCTCCAGGTAGCACTCGTCGCTGACCAGCAGCACCCGGTGCTCCCGGGCCCAGGCCACCGCGGCCCGGAGCTGATCGGCCGTCAGCACCCGGCCGGTCGGGTTGGAGGGCGAGTTGAGCCAGAGCAGCCGGACCCGGCTCGGGTCCAGCTCGTCCAGCTCCCCGTACTCGACCGGCTCGGCGCCGCAGAGCCGGGCGCCCACCTCGTAGGTCGGGTACGCCAGCTTCGGGTAGGCGACCTGGTCGCCCGGGCCGAGGCCCAGCTGGGTCGGCAGCCAGGCCACCAGCTCCTTGGAGCCGACGGTCGGCAGGATCGCCTCCGGGCCGATCTCGGCCCCGAGGCGGCGGCGCAGCCAGCCGGCGATGGTCTCGCGCAGCTCCACCGGGCCCCAGACGGTCGGATAGCCCGGGGTGTCGGTGTGCGCGGCCAGCGCCTTCTGGATCAGCTCGGGCACCGGGTCGACGGGGGTGCCCACGGAGAAGTCGCAGAGCCCGTCCGGGTGCGCGAGGGCCGTCTTCTTGTACGGCTCCAGCTTGTCCCAGGGGAAGACGGGCAGCAGGTCGGAGACGCGGCGCGCCGCCCCCGGGTGGCCCGGGAGCGGCGCGTGCGTGCTGTCGTTGCTCACAGCTGGTCGGCCACCGATCAGTGGTCGGCGTTCTGCGGCGGGAGGGCCGCGATGAACGGGTGGTCCGAGTCGATGACACCCAGCTTGGAGGCACCACCGGGCGAGCCGAGGTCGTCGAAGAACTCGACGTTCGCCTTGTAGTAGTCCTTCCACTCCTCCGGGGTGTCGTCCTCGTAGAAGATCGCCTCGACCGGGCAGACCGGCTCACAGGCACCACAGTCGACGCACTCGTCCGGGTGGATGTAGAGCGATCGCTTGCCCTCGTAGATGCAGTCGACCGGGCACTCTTCGATGCACGCCTTGTCCTTGACGTCTACACAAGGCTGCGCGATGACGTAAGTCACGCTGTCGTTCCTCCTCGGTTGGGCAGCTGCCCAAACTATTGGCTTGTGCGCGGGTGAGCGCGGCGTCGTCGATGCCCGCCCCTAGTATCGCGGGTCAGAGACAGCAAATGCACAGGAGGTGCCCTTGATGACGGGTGGAGCCACTGCCGGACGCCGTCCCGAAGTCCGCCTGGACGGCTCTGACGTGGGACGACGGGTCTCCGTGCGCCGGCTTTCCGAGGTCGTGGACGACCGGCCGGTGTTCCGCGATGTGATCGGCGTGCTCACTTCCTGGGACGGCGAGGGGCTCACCGTGGTACCCCGCGACGGCGCCGCGGTGACGATCCCCCAGCAGCTGCTGGTGGCCGGCAAGCCCGTGCCGCTCTTCCCCGCCCGCCGCGGCCCACTGCCCGTCAGTTCCCCGCTGGAGCTCCAGCGGACCGCCGCCCGGGGCTGGCCCGCGGTCGAGCGGGAGCAGCTCGGCGAGTGGACCCTGCGGGCCTCCGCCGGCTTCACCCGGCGGGCCAACTCGGTGCAGGCGCTGGGCGACCCCGGCCTGCCGCTGCCGCAGGCCCTGGAGGCCGTGGACCGCTGGTACGAGGCCCGCGGGCTGCCCGGCTACGTCGAGGTCTCGGTGCCCGGCTCGCCGGAGGGGCTGGCCGAGGAGCTGGCCCGCAGCGGCGCCGAACTGGCCCCCACCCTGGTCCGCACCGCGCCGCTCGCCGGGCTGGTGAGGCTCGGTCAGGGCCACGACCGGGTACGGCTGTCCCGGACCGCGGACGCCTCCTGGCTCTCCCGCTACCGCCGGGTCGGCGACGACCCCGCGCTGGAGCGGGCCGCCCACCAGGTGCTGCACGGCGGGCCCTCGGTCTGGTTCGCCACCGTGCCGGGGCCCGGCGGGGCCGCGCCGCTGGCGATCGGACGGTGCGTCATCGACGGGGCCTGGGCCTGCTTCGGCGCCGTCGAGGTGGCCCCCGAGGCCCGCAGGTCCGGGCTGGCCAGCACCCTGATGGCGGTCCTCGCGGCCCGCGCCGCGGAGGAGGGCGCCACCGGCGGCTACCTCCAGGTGGAGGCCGAGAACGCGGGCGCGATCGCCCTCTACGACCGCCTGGGCTTCACCACCAGTCACACTTACCACTACGCCCGCCTGCCCCGGCGGTAGCGTCACCGGAGAGTGTGGACTGTTGACCGAACAGAGCCGTGCACGTTTCCGCGCCGAGGCCAGGGCCGACCAGCCCGACCCGGTGCTGCTCTGCGTGCTCGCCGCCGCCGAGCACATCCTCGCGCCCTCGGCCGAGAACCCGGAACCACCCACCCTGGACGAGCTGGTGGCGGCCTGTCAGGCCGCCCTCGACCGGCACGCCGCCGCCGTCCGGCTGGCCGTCGCCGAGCGCGCCCCCGGCACCCCCGACGAGGTGGCCGCGCTGCTCGCGGCCGTGCTCGCCGGCCGGGAACGCTTCCACGGCCGGCCGGCCGACTACCGGCGGCTGGAGTCCTCGCTCCTGCCCGACGTGCTGCGGCGGCGGCGCGGCCTGCCGATCATGCTCTCGCTGGTCTGGCAGGCCGTCGCCCGGCGGGCCGGCCTGACCGTCCACGGCGTCGCCCTGCCCGGGCACTTCATCGTCGCGGTGGGCGGCCCGGGCGGCGGCGAGGACTACGTCCTGGCCGACCCGTACCACGGCGGACGCCTCCTCGACCTCCCCGACGCCGCCCAACTGGCCCGGGCCACCGGCCACCACTTCTCCCCCGAACTCCTCAGCCCCGCCGCCCCCCTGGACACCGTCCACCGGGTCCTCGGCAACATCCGCAGCTGGGCCGCCGACCGCCCCGAACACGCCCGCACCCAACTCTGGGCCACCGAACTCGCCCTCCTGCTCCCCCGCCACCCCGCCCAGCTCCGCCTGGAACGCGCCGAACTCCTCGTCCGCACCGGCGACTTCCTCTCCGGAGCCGCCGAGATGGACGCCTACGCGGAGATCCTCGACACCTTCGACCCCAAGGCCGCCGCCCGCACCCGCCACGAGGCCCGCGCCGCCCGCCACCGCCTCAACTGACACCTGCGGCGGGCTCGCGGGGTAGGGGATTCGCCTGCGGCGGGCTCGCGGGGAGGTACGAGGGCTCCACCTGCGGCGCGCTCGCGGGGTAGGGGATTCGCCTGCGGCGGGCTCGCGGGGAGGTACGAGGGCTCCGCCTGCGGCCGATCCTTCCCCCCGGACCGGCAGGGCGGCCCGAGTTCGCCCCTGGCGCAGCCCCGGAGCCCGCCGCAGGCGAAGTCCCCGGAGCGAGCCGACCGTGCGACCCGAGTACCCCCGGAGCCCGCCGCAGGCGAACTCCCCTACAGCCAGCCCTTTTCGCGGGCCAGGCGGACGGCCTCGGCGCGGTTACGGGTGGCCGTCTTCTGGATCGCCATCGAGAGGTAGTTGCGGACCGTGCCCTCGGAGAGGTGCAGCCGGGCCGCGATCTCGGAGTTGAGGGCGCCGTCGGCCGCCGCCGCGAGGACGTCGCGTTCGCGGGCGGTCAGGGGGTTGGCGCCTTCGGCGAGGGCGGCGGCGGCGAGGGTCGGGTCGATGACCCGCTCGCCGCGGAGGACGCGGCGGATCGCCTCGGCCAACTCGGAGGCGGGGGCGTCCTTCACCAGGAAGGCGTCGGCCCCGGCCTCCATCGCGCGGCGCAGGTAGCCGGGCCGTCCGAAGGTGGTCGCGATGACGATCCGCACCCCCGGCACGGCCTTCCGCACCGCCGCCGCCGCCTCTATCCCGGTCATCCCGGGCATCTCGATGTCGAGCACGGCGACCTCGACCTGATGGGCCGTCACCGCCGCGACCACCTCGTCGCCGCGCGCGACCTGCGCGACCACCTCGATGTCGCCCTCCAGCGAGAGCAGCGCCGCCAGCGCCTCCCGCACCATCCCCTGGTCCTCCGCCAGCAGCACCCTGATCATTCGGGCACCCTATCGGCCACCGCCCGCAGCGGTACGGAGGCCTGCAACCGGAAGCCCCTCCCCCGTTCGCCGGGCCCGGTGTCCAGCTGTCCGTCGACCAGGGCCAGCCGCTCCCGCAGGCCGGAAAGGCCGTTCCCCGCAGGGGACTTGCCGGGGCCCCGGCCGTTGTCGGTGACGGTGAGGACGGCGTAGCGGATGCCGTCGCGGGCCCAGTTCTCGTCCAGGGTGACGGTGCAGCGGGTGGCGCCCTCGCCGTGCCGGACGATGTTGGTGACCGACTCGCGCAGGGCCCAGGCGAGCACGCCGGCCTCCTCGCCGTCGAGGCCGGGGCGGGGGTCGCCGATCGCCGGGTCGGCCTCCAACCGGATCTGGGCCGCCGTCAGGGCGGTGCGGGCGGCGGAGAGTTCGACCGGGAGGGTGGGGCGGCGGTAGCCGCCGACAGCCTCCCGGACGTCGGTCAGCGACTGCCGGGCGACCTGCTCGATCTCGCTGAACTGGGCCCGGCCGGCCTCTTCCTTGCCCGCGTCCATGAGCCGGCCGCCGAGCTGGGCCTTGATGGTGATCAGGGAGAGCGAGTGGCCGAGCAGGTCGTGCAGGTCGCGGGCCATCCGCAGCCTCTCCTCGGCGACGGCCAGGTGGGCCACCGTGGCCCGGGCCTCCCGGAGTTCGCGCATGGTGCCGACCAGCCGCTGGAGCCCGACCATGGCCAGGCCGCTGAGGAAGCAGGGCAGCAGGATGGCGGCCAGGGTGCCGTGCTCGGCGTGGATCAGCAGGGCCGTGGCGAGCGCCAGCAGGGTGACACTGCCGACCCCGTACATGCCGAACTTGGGCGGCAGCACCGCACCGAAGCAGACCGAGGTGTACGTGAACAGGGTCAGCCAGGCCTCCCCCAGCCCGAACGAGGTGACCACCGCGATCAGCAGCATGGTGCCGGCCACCGGGAGGCCGATCCACCAGCGGTCGTGGGCCAGCGAGCGGACCGCGACCATGCCCAGGTAGGAGACCAGGAAGACGCTCAGCGCGCACCAGCCGAACACCTTGCCGGCGGTGGTGTGCTCGTCGCCGGTCAGGTCCTCGAGCGGGTAGTAGAGGTAGATCATCCACAGCGACATCCAGCAGACCTTGACGACCAGTTGGCGCAGGTTGTCCACCGGTGCGCCCGGGACGACGCGGAACTCCCCGCCTCCTCCCGTCCGTTCGGTGCCGGTGCGGGAGGGGGCGGGGAGCTGCTTCGGCATGGGCCACATCATGCCTGCTTGGTGTCCCTGCGGTAGAGGTGGGCGGCAGCGGCCACGAAGACCACCAGGAAGGCGCCCAGCCCGGCGGCCGCGCCGAAGTCGAAGGAGTGGCCCGGCTGCACGAAGGTGGCCAGCTGGTTGTACAGGTAGACCGGGTTGAAGCGGGCGAACTTCTCCAGCGAGCCGCCGACCGGGAACCAGGTCCCGCCGAGCAGCGCCATCAGCATGTAGACGATCATCACGATCGGCTGCACCGCGTCCGGCTGGGCCGCGTAACCGAGGGCCACGCCGAGCGCGGCGAAGGCGAAGCTGCCGGCCCAGAGCGCCAGCACCAGGCCGGCCCACTCGGTGGCGGAGAGCGAGACGCCCTCGACGGCGCCGATCGCGAAGACCACCACGATCGCGGGCAGCGTGGTCACCGCACAGGAGGCGATCTTGGCGATGGTGTACGCCCGGCCGGGCAGCGCGGTCAGCCGCAGTTGGCGGACCCAGCCGCTCTTGCGCTCCAGCGAGATCCGCTGAGCGCTGCCGGTGAGCACCGCGCCGACGGAGCCGAAGGTGGCCATCGAGACCATGAAGTAGGTCTTCACCTGCATGCCGTTGGCCAGCGGGGAGGTGCCGTAGGCGTTGATGAAGAAGACGTAGAGCAGGGCGGGGTAGAGCACCGTGAACATCAGGTACCGCTTGTTCCGCAGGGTGCGCAGGATCTCCAGCTGGATCAGGGTGTTCATCGCGCGTTCTCCCCGTCGGTGTCGGTGCTCTCCGAGGCGTCGGCCTCGCCGGTGATGGTCAGGAAGGCCTGCTCCAGGCCGAGACCGGTGACCTCCAGGGCCCGGGGGAAGTACCCGGCCCGGTAGAGACCGGCCACGCCGGCGTCGGCGTCGGTGGTGCGGATCCGGACCACCCGGACGCCGTCCGGACGGGTCGTCAGGTCCAGGCCCACGGTGCCCGGCAGGGCGCGCAGCACGGCCTCCTCGACCGGGCCGTCCTCGGGGTGCAGCTCGCAGGAGATCCGGCGGGCGCCGGCCTTGGCCTTGATCTCGGCGGCGGTGCCGTCGGCGATCAGCCGGCCGCGGTGCAGCACCAGCACCCGGTCGGCGATGGAGTCCGCCTCCTCCAGGTAGTGGGTGGCGAAGAGCACGGTGCGGCCGGCCTCGGCCTCGGCCCGCATGGCGGCCCAGAACTGCTGGCGGACCGACACGTCCATCCCGGTGGTGGGCTCGTCCAGCACGATCAGGTCGTTGGCCCCGGCGATGGCCAGGGCGAACCGGACCCGCTGCTCCTGGCCGCCGGACAGCTTGTCCACCTTGCGCTCGGCCAGCTCGGTGATCCCGGCCCGCTCCATCACCTGCTCGGGGCGGTGGCCGCGGGGGTGCACGTCACAGGCGAACTTCACCAGCTCGCGGACCTTCACCTCGCCCAGCAGGCCGCCGCTCTGCAGCATGGCGCCCACCCGGCCGGTCTCGATCGCCGCCCGGGGGCTGCCGCCGAACAGCGAGACGCTGCCGGTGTCCGGCTCCCGCAGGCCGAGCAGCAGGTCCAGGCTGCTGGACTTGCCCGCCCCGTTCGGCCCCAGCAGGGCCACCGTCTCGCCGGGCCGCAGCACCAGGTCCAGGTCCTCGACCGCCTTGACGGTGCCGTAGCTCTTGCTCACCTGCCGGAAGGCGGCGACCTCGGTGGCCGTCTCTGTCGCGGTGCTCATCGCGGTTCCCTCTCTCCCCGTTCGCTCTGACTCCTCAAGAATCGCGAGAACGGCGGAGCACGGGCAGTGCGGCGCGTCGGGTGTTCCGCATGACAGCTGTCATGCGGAACACCCGACGGTCCGTCACATCGGTCAGAGCGACTTCCTCAGGAAGTCGACCTGGAACAGCATCAGGTTCTCCGCGACCTCCTCCTGCGGGGTCATGTGGGTGACCCCGGAAAGCGGCAGCACGGTGTGCGGGCGGCCGGCGGCCAGCAGCGCGGAGGAGAGCCGCAGGGTGTGCGCGGCCACCACGTTGTCGTCGGCCAGGCCGTGCACCAGCAGCAGCGGGCGCTCCAGCTTGGCCGCGTCCCCGGTCAGGGTGTTGGCCTCGTAGACCTCGGGGCGCTCGTCGGGGTGGCCGAGGTAGCGCTCGGTGTAGTGGGTGTCGTAGAGCCGCCAGTCCGTCACCGGGGCGCCGGAGACGGCGGCGTGGAAGACGTCCGGGCGGCGCAGCACCGCGAGCGCGGCCAGGTAGCCGCCGTACGACCAGCCGCGGATGCCGACCCGGCCGAGGTCCAGCGGGTATGTCCCGGCGAGCGCCCGGACGGCGTCCACCTGGTCCTCCAGGGTGGCCCCGGCGAAGTCGAAGGCGATCGCCTTCTCCCACTCCGGGCTGCGGCCGGGGGTGCCCCGGCCGTCCGCCACGACCACCGCGAAGCCCTGGTCGGCGAACCACTGCGAGGTCAGGTGCGGGTTCTGCGACCGCGTCACGCGCTGGCCGTGCGGGCCGCCGTACGGGTCCATCAGCACGGGCAGCAGGCCGTCGCGCTCGCGGTCGTAGCCGGTCGGCAGGAAGACCGCGCAGGGGATGCGGCGCTCCCCGGCGAAGACGAACTCGGGCCGGGCGGTGATCACCGGGGTCTCCGCGTGGGAGGCGATGGCGGCCACCGTCGCACCGCCGCGCAGCACCTCGGCCCGGGCGCCGTTCCAGGAGGGGTCGGCGGAGAGCAGCACCGTGACGTCGCCGCCCCGGACGGCCGTGACCACCCCGGCCGTGCCGAGCCTGGTCAGGCCGGTGCCGTCGGGGGCGACCTCGAAGGTGCCGGTCCAGCCGGGCTCCGCGGAGTCGTCGGCGGGGCCGCCGGAGGCGGTGAAGAGGATGGTCTTCCCGACCGAGAGCACCGAGCGTACGTGCAGTCGGGCGTCGGACAACGTCAAGTCGCCCGCCACCAGGACCCGGACGCCGTCCTGGTCGGCGATCCGCACCAGCCGGCCGTCGGCCGTCCGGGACGGGGAGCCGCCGAACAGGTCGAGCCAGGCCTCGTCCCGCTCGGCCAGCTCGGTGCTGGTGGCGCCGGTGGCCTGATCGACCGTCAGGTAGCGCTGGGAGCGCTGGTCCCGGGCCTGCACCAGCAGGGTGAGGGCCGCGCCGGACCAGTGCACCCGGGCCAGGTAGGGCTCGTCGGCGCCGTCCCAGCCGACCTGGGTGCGGCCGCCGTCCAGGCCGAGCAGCCAGAGGCCCACCTCGGCGTTGGCGGTGCCGGCCCGGGGGTAGGCCACCTCGGCCGGCACCGCGTCCGGGTTGGCCGGGTCGGCGATCCACCAGCGGGCCACCGGGGCGTCGTCGGCCCGGGCGGCCAGCAGCCGGTCACCGGCCGGGGACCACCAGAAGCCGCGGTCCCGGTCCATCTCCTCCTGGGCGATGAACTCGGCCTGACCCCACGTCACCCCGTCGCGCTCGGGGGTGGCCAGCGCCTTGTCCCCGCTGCCGTCGGAGGCGGTCACCCGCAGCTCGCCGGCGGTGTTCGCGTAGGCCACCAGGCTGCCGTCCGGCGAGGGGCGCGGGTCCAGCACCGGGCCCTCGACGGGCAGCTCGCGGGGCGCTCCGCCACCGGCCAGGTCCACCACGAAGAGCCGGCCGGAGAGCACGAAGGCGGCCAGCGAGCCGGAGCCGTCCAGGGCGTAGCCGACGATGCCCGCCGAACCCTCCCGGCTGCGCTCGCGGCGGGCCTTCTCGGCCGCCGAGAGGCTCTCCCCACCTCCGCCGAGCAGCTCCACCGGGTCGGCCGCGACCCGCTCCTCGCCGGTGGCCGGGTCGAGCGTCCACAGCAGGTTCGCCCGCTCCGCACCGCCCCTGGCACGCAGGAAGACCACCCGGGAACCGTCCGGTGCGACGGCGAAGGAGCGGGGTGCGCCGACCGTGAAGCGCTGGGTGCGCGCGTACTGACGAGGGAAGGTTTCAGTGCTCATGGCAGGAACTCTAAGGCCCACGAACGAACGTCATCACCCGTTCGGAGCAGCGCCCGTGACCTGCCGTCAAGCGGGTCACGGGCCGCTCCCACCGGCCCGGATGCCGATCTTGGCGGCCGTGCGCGCAGTCATGCGGGCTCACGGAAAGTAATGCGGCGCTCACCAATCGGGTATCCCTTGACTCATCACGTCCCCTGCCGTCCTGTCCCCGGGGCGGCACACCCGAGAAAGGGTGTGAGCCTGATGGCTCTGTCCATCTCCGCAGCCGTGCTGATGCTGGTCATCGTGGTGGTGCTGATCCGCCGGTCGGGCCTGAAGCTGGCGCACGCGATCGTCTGCGCACTGCTCGGCTTCTACCTCGCCTCCAGCTCGATCGCCCCGTCGATCCAGCAGGTCACCAGCAACGTGGCCGGGATGATCAACGGCTTGAAGCTCTGAGCGTCCGGGCCCGGTCTGCCCCGCCCCGAGCCGAAGGAGCGCGCCGTCGCCGAAAGGGAGGAGCGAGGAAGGGAGCGAAGCGACCGCGGGAGCGACGAGTGTCGGCGGCGGCACAGAGCGCTCCGGAGGCGAGCGGGCGAGTGTCGGTAGGCTCCTCCGTATGACCGCTGCCTCCGACCGGCCCGAGCGCCGGCTGCTGCTGGTGCACGCGCACCCCGACGACGAGTCGATCGGCAACGGCACCACGATGGCCAGGTACGCGGCCGACGGGGCCGGGGTCACGCTGGTGACCTGCACGCTCGGCGAGGGCGGCGAGGTGATCCCGCCGGAGCTGGCCGGGCTGACGGCGGACCGGACGGACCGGCTGGGCGAGTACCGGATCGGCGAACTGGCCGCCGCCATGCGCGAGCTGGGCGTCACCGACCACCGCTTCCTGGGCGGCCCCGGCCGCTACCGGGACTCCGGGATGATGGGCCTGCCCGAGAACGACCGGCCGGACTGCTTCTGGCAGGCCGGTCTGGACGAGGCGGCCGGGCACCTGGTCGCGGTGGTCCGCGAGGTCCGGCCGCAGGTGCTGGTCACCTACGACGAGCACGGCGGCTACGGGCACCCGGACCACGTCAAGGCCCATCAGGTCGCGATGCGGGCCCACGAGTTGGCCGCCGATCCCGGCTGGCGCCCCGAGCTGGGCCCGGCCTGGCGGATCGCCAAGGTGTACTGGAACCGGATGCCCCGCCCGGTGATCGAGGCCGGGCTGGCCGCCGTCGCCGCCGCCGGCCCCTTCCCCGGGGTGGCCGAGCCGGGCGACGTGCCCGGGGTGGTCGACCCCGAGGTGGTCACCACGGTGCTCGACGGCACGGCGTACGCCGGGGCGAAGGCGGCCGCGATGGCGGCGCACGCCACCCAGATCACCGTCAAGGGCGAGTGGTTCGCCCTCAGCAACGACCTCGGTCAGCCGCTGGTGGCCACCGAGTACTACCAGCTGGTCCGCGGCGAGCCCGGACCCGAGCGGCCGGAGACCGACCTGTTCGCCGGCCTGGCCCCGGAGGCACAGCGATGACCGGCAGCCCCGCCGACGGCACCACCGCCGCCACCAAGGCCCCGTCCGCGCGGAGCCTGCCCGCCAAGCTGCTCGGGAGCCGCGGCGGGCGGCTGGCGGAGCCTCAGCCGCCGCGCGGCGCCCGGGTGCTGGCCTACCTGGTGCTGCTGGTGCTCGGGGCGGCGGTCTCGCTGGCCGGCTGCTTCGTGCAGGCGCTCTGGCCGCCGGCCGGGCTGCTGCTGGCGCTGGCCGCCACCTGGGCGGTCTTCTACGGCGGCCTGCGGGTGACCGGCACCAAGCTGGGGGCCGGGGCGCCGCTGGTGGGCTGGTTCCTGGTGCTGCTGGTGCTGATGGCCCCCCGCCCGGAGGGCGACTTCGTGCTCGCCGCCTCCTTCACCTCCTACGCCTACCTCTTCCTCGGCGCGGTCTCCGGAGTGGTCTGCGCGACCCTCCCGACCCGGGGTGGCTTCGGTCTCCTGAACCCGTGACGGCACGTCAGGGCACCCTCCCGGGCGCCCCCTCTGCCGGAGATGCCCGACCTGTCCACCGGACCGCACAGTATGGTGGTGCCGCGACAGGCGGTCCGAGGTCCGCCTGCGCAACTGGTGTCGGAGGGTCACTCGGCCGGGCCGAGGTCCCACAACCCGCGACCGCCCGTCCCACACGAGCTGGCCGCGAACCCGGAGCAGAGCAGCATTGAGCAGCCGCGAACCTGACAGCGCGAATCCGTCGCCCCGGCACACCGGGCCGGACGCCTACCCGTCGGGCACCCCGCCCTACGGCACCGGCATCCCGGGCGGCTTCGGCGCCGCCGACCCGTTCGGCGTGACGCCCGGTCAGCCCGCGGCCGCCCAGGCGGGCCCGGGCGAGGGCGGGGACGTCCCCAAGACCGAGACCACCCTCACCACCCGGGTCCGGATCAACATCCCGGGCTCCCGGCCGATCCCGCCGGTGGTGATGCGCAGCACGGTGAAGACCGAGCCCGCCGCCGCTGCCGCGCCCGAGGCGCCCAGCGGGCCCCGGCACCGCTCGGCCACCCCGTCCTCCCCCGTGCTCGGGGTGGTGGACGCGGCCGCCCCCGCCGGGACCCCGCCGAACCTTCCGCCGGAGTGGCGCCAGGAGCCCACCCCACCGGTGGACGGCGAGTCCACCGGCGAGTGGTTCCGGCCGCGCCAGAAGGGCGCCCCCGCCCCGGTCCCCGCCGGAGCGCCGACGTCCGAGGCGGGCGCCCCCCGCTCGGCCGCGCGCCCGTCAGCGCCTCAGGCCGCACCGGGCGGCGCGCACCCCACCCCGTCGGGCGCGCCGGCCTCGCCGTTCGCCCCCGCGGACCCCTTCGCGCCGGCCGATCCCTTCGCCCCCGCCGACCCCTTCGCGGCCGCTCCGGCCGCGGGCGGCCCGCGTGCTGACGACCCGTTCGCCACGCAGCACCCCGGCGGCGGATCGCCGTACGCGAACGACCCCTACGCCAACGACCCGTACGCGGCCTCCCCGGCCGGCGGGCCGCGTCCGCAGGGCGAGCCGGAGGACACCCAGATCGGCGGCTTCGACCCGATCCGGGACGACTTCGACGCCTACGCGGCCGGCGAGGCCGCCATAGCCGCCGGCTCGGCCCCGGCCGGTGCGGCCCCCGCCCAGTCCTCGCCGTACGGCCAGGCCGACCCGTTCGCCCCGGCGGACCCGTTCGCCGGCGCTCCCGGGGGCCGCCCGGGCGGCGGCGGGCAGCCGGGCCAGGCCGCGCCGCAGGACCCCTTCGCCCCCGCCGACCCCTTCGGCGGCCGTCCCGCCGGCCGGCCGGCCGGAGCCGACGCCCCGTCGGGCGCCCGCCCCGAGGGCCGCTTCGCGAACGTCCCGTACGAGCCCGCCGAGCCGTTCCCGGGCAGCCGTCCGACCGGCCCGCGCGGCGCCGCCCGCCCGGGCGAGCGGCCCGCGCCCGGCGCCGACCCGTTCGGCACCGCCCCGGCCGCCGGACAGCCCGGGACCGCCCACGGAGCCGACGGCGCCGAGGAGGCCCCGGCGGCGCCCGCGAAGCCCAAGGCCGCCGCCAAGCCCAAGGCGGCCGAGCCCGCCCCGCGTGGCAAGGCCGGGAAGCTCGCGACCTACGCGGTCGGCGGTCTGCTGTTCGCCGGCGCCGCCGCGTACGGCACCGGCCTGATGCTCAATCAGGCCGACATCCCCCGCGGCACCACGGTGCTCGGCACCGACATCGGCGGGGACACCCGCGACCAGGCCGTGACGGCGCTGGACGCCTCGGTGGCCAAGACCGGCCAGAAGCCGCTCAAGCTCAAGCTCGGCGACCAGGCCGTGGAGCTCGACCCGGTGACCGCCGGCCTGGCCTTCGACACCACCGCCACGGTGGACGGGCTGACCGACCACACCTACAACCCGGTCGAGGTGATCGGCTCGCTGGCCGGCGGCCACAAGGCCGTGGAGCCGCAGGTGAAGGTGGACCGGGCCAAGCTGAAGGCCGCGCTGGAGGGCCTCGGCGCCAAGACCAGCCAGGGCCTCCAGGAGGGCGTGGTCCGCTTCACCGCCGACGGCAAGGCCGAGGTCGTACCGGGCCGGGCCGGGCAGACGGTGGACGCCGCCGCCGCGATCGACCGGGTCGAGCAGGCCTTCCGGGCCAGGGCGGCCGGACAGCCCGACGCGGAGCTGGCGGTGCCGGTGACGGCCGCCCAGCCCAAGGTCTCCGCCGAGGCCCTCCAGGCGGCCGCCGACGGCCTCGGCAAGCAGGTGCTGGCCGGGAACGTCACGGTGCAGGCCGGCGGCAAGACCTGGACCTTCGGGAAGGCCACCGCCGCCAAGGTCCTCACGCTGGCCCCGGATGCCTCCGGAAAGGTCGCGCTCAGCTGGGACCTGGCCAAGCTGGAGGAGTCACTGAACGGCACCTTCGACAAGGTGAAGACCAAGAAGGGCGGCGCCTCGGTGGCCATCACCGCCCAGGACGTCGCGGACGGCATCGCCTCGGTGCTCGACAAGACCGCCGCCAAGGACCGCACCTACAAGTTCGCCTGAGACGGGGCCAGTTGACAGCACGCGGGGCCGGTACCGGATGATCCGGTACCGGCCCCGCGGCATTTCCGGCCCCCGGCCACTGCGGCGAAAACTCGCCAGTGGCGTGAATTTGCCAGCAACGGTGCGTGACAACAACACCCGCTGATTTGGGCCGTTGGACCCCAAATTCCCCGTAGCCCTCAACAAAGCGGTAGCGTCCGATTATCGGACATGCAATTGCACTGGACATTCGCGGACAGAGCAGCCAAAACGGACAGTCGGTCTACGCGCATCACATTCTCGAACAGAGGAACGGTCCGTCCTGATACCGGAGTTGCGAAGCTCGGGTTACGGACGCGTGAACGTCGAATGTGACGGTATGTCCGTTTTAGACCGTATCGCTGAACGCTTGTCAAGGTGTCTGGAACTACGAAGTGGTTGACATTCCAACACGAAGCAAGAAATGCACGGCCAGCAACTGGGGAACTCTTGACGTTCGATAAACGACTTGCAAGAGTCCGTGCGATCACCTTTTTGCAGCCGCTACACCCCGGGCGGGAGCTCCAGCACCATGACTAACCCCACCAAGGCCACGGCCGAGGCCGACACCGTCGGGACGGCCGACACACTCGCGCCGACCGCGAAGTCGACCACGACCTTCAAGGGCCTGTCTCCGCGGACCATCAGCTGGCGTCGCTTCAAGCGCGACCGCACCGGCGTGGTCTCGGCGTTCATCGTGGCGTTCTTCGTCCTGGTGGCGCTGTGCGCCCCACTGATCTCGATGGTCTACGGCAAGGACCCGTCCAAGCTGTACGGCATGGACGACCCGAGCCTGCTGAACGACTTCGGCTTCCCGCTCGGCGACAACGGCGGCATGAGCGGCGACTTCTGGCTCGGCCTCGAGCCCAAGCTCGGCCGCGACGTCCTCATGCAGCTGGTCTACGGCATCCGCACCTCGCTGCTGATCGCCCTGATCGCGACCCTGCTCTCCACCGCGATCGGCGCCGTCATCGGTGTCGCGGCCGGCTACCTCGGCGGCAAGACCGACTACCTGGTCGGCCGGGTGATCGACGTGCTGCTGGCCTTCCCGTCCACCCTGTTCTTCATCGCCTTCACCCCCGTGCTGTTCGCGGCCTTCTACAAGCCGGACGAGAACGTCCCGCCGTTCGCGCGCTCCGTGGTGCTGGTGGTCGTCCTGGTGATCTTCGGCTGGGCCGGCCTGGCCCGACTGATCCGCGGCACCGCGCTCGCCTTCCGCGAGCGTGAGTTCGTCGAGGCGGCCCGGGTCACCGGCGCCTCGCCGGCCCGGATCATCTTCAAGGAGCTGCTCCCCAACCTGTGGACGCCGATCCTGATCCAGGCCACGCTCTCGCTCCCCGCCCTGGTGACCGCGGAGGCCGCGCTCTCCTACCTCGGCGTCGGCATCATCGAGCCGACCCCGGACTGGGGCCGGATGATCGCGACCGGCACCGACGTCTACCAGGACGACATCACATATCTGATCTTCCCCGGGGCCTCGCTGGTGATCTTCGTGCTCGCCTTCAACCTCCTCGGGGACTCGGTCCGGGATGCACTCGACCCGAAGACCAAGCGCTGACGCAGCGTCGCCAGGCGCTGAACCCACTCTCAAGTTGAGCAACCGCACACCTCGGCAGCCGCCGCGGCCGTGCTGACCAGCCGGTTAACCGACAGGCAGGACGACATGATTTCTCGCAAGACCCTCCAGGCGGCCGCAGCAGTCGTGGCCGTCGGCACCCTGACCCTCACCGCCTGCTCCAGCGGCGGCAGCGGCTCCAAGAGCGGCGACAAGGCCTCGGCCTCCCCGTCGAAGTTCAACGATCACCCGAACATCGTGGTCGGCACCGCGGCCGACTCCCAGGGCCCGGCCAAGCCGGTCGAGGGCGCCAAGGCCGGTGGCACGGTCAAGAACATCGAGCGTGACGACTACGAGCACCTCGACCCGGCCCAGGTGTACTCCAACACCGGTTCCAACTTCTCCCTGCTGATCACCCGTGGCCTCACCGGCTACAAGCAGGAGGGCAACACCGTCAAGCTGGTCGGCGACCTCGCCACCGACACCGGTGTCGCGACCGACGGCGGCAAGACCTGGACCTTCAAGCTGAAGGACGGCGTCAAGTGGGAGACCGGCGACCCGATCACCTCGGCTGACGTCAAGCACTCGATCGAGCGCTCCTTCGCGCCGTTCATCACCGAGGGTGCGACCTACGTCCAGCGCTGGCTGACCAACGAGGACTACCGCAAGGCCTACCAGGGCCCGTACGACGGCAAGCACCTCGACAACGTCACCACCCCGGACGAGAAGACCATCGTCTTCAAGTTCGAGAAGGCCCACGCCGACTTCAGCTACGCGATGGCCATGGCCTCCTACGGCGTCGTCTCCCAGAAGGGTGACACCAAGGAGGAGTACGACAAGAAGCCGGTCTCGTCCGGCCCGTACAAGATCGTCAACCGGGTCACCGACAAGTCGCTGAGCCTCGAGCGGAACACCAACTGGGACGCGAAGACGGACCCGATCCGCCACGCCTACCCGGACAAGTGGAACTTCGAGTTCGGCTACCAGGCCCTCCCGGCCACCGACAAGCTCCTCGCCGCCGACAAGGGCGAGGACGTCAACACCATGTCGTTCTACTCGGGTGTCGCCCCCGACCGCCTCCAGAAGGTGCTCGACGACGCCTCCCTGAAGGACCGTCTGGTCAAGGGCGAGAGCCCCTACGCCGACTACTACTACATCAACAACAAGCGGGTCGCCGACCTGAAGGTCCGCCAGGCCCGGAACTACGCCTGGCCGCACCAGCAGATCCGCACCACGGAGGGTGGCCCGGCCACCGGCACCTACTCCACCACCCTGCTGAACCCCTCGGTCGCGGGCTACACCGACTACGACCTGTTCGGCAAGAAGGAGAAGCCGGCCGGTGACCCGGAGAAGGCCAAGAGCCTCCTCAAGGAAGCCGGCAAGGAGAACTACAAGATCGTCTACGCGTACAACAACACGCCGAACCAGCAGAAGGTCTCGGTCGTGATCGAGGACGCGCTGAAGAAGGCCGGCTTCGAGGTCGTCGCCAAGCCGATCGACACCAAGACCTGGTACACCGAGATCGGCAAGGTCGACAAGCAGTTCGACGTCTTCTGGGGCGGCTGGGGCGCGGACTGGCCGAGCGCCGCGACCGTGCTGCCGCAGCTGTTCGACGGCCGCCTGATCCAGGACGGCTCGAACAACTACGCCAACTTCAACGACCCGGAGATCAACACCGAGATCGACCGGATCATGGACCTGGCCGACCTCAACGAGCAGAACAAGGCCTGGGGCGCCCTGGACAAGAAGATCATGGAGAAGGCCGCCGTGATCCCGGGCATCCAGGAGAAGTTCTACATCCTGCACGGCTCCAAGATCGGTGGCGCGACCTACGACGCGCTCGGCAAGATCATCTCCCCGAACGACGTGTTCGTGAAGCAGTGATCACCGCCTGACCCGTAGTACCCCCGTGGGGGGGGCCCCCGCCCCCCCCCGGGGGGGGGGGGCCCCCCCCCCCCCCCCCGGGGGCGGCCCCCCCCCCCCCCCCCCCCCCCCCCCCCCCCCTGACCGCCACCGGGCGGTCCGAGCGCGGTCCGAAAAGCGGCCCGGAGGGTGGTCCGCT
>NZ_JBVJLD010000083.1:0-23797 GCF_055584905.1 Kitasatospora sp. NPDC088742
TGCAGGGGGGACCCTGTGGGAGAGTAGGACGCCGCCGAACAATCTTTCAGAGAAGGCCTCCCGGCTTATGCCGGGGGGCCTTTTCGCATTTCCGGTGCCCTCGGCCGGCTGTTCTGGTTGGATGCCGGCATGATCGCAGGCACCCACCCGGAATCCGGTCTGACGAAGAGCACCTGGAGCGACGCGGACTTCGACGCGATGGGATGGCATGACGTCACCATCCACGGACTCGGTGTGCAGCCAGGCGCCTCCGACGACGAGCTGCCACGCTTGCTGCTCGACATCGACTACATCGTCCGCTGGGTGCATCCGGTCACGCCGGAGACGCACTTCAGCTTCTGGATCGCGCCGTCCACGCTCGCGTTCGACAACGTCTGGGACTTCGAGGGGGACCTCGAGTTCAACTGGATGGCCTTGAGCCTCGACATCGACCACCTGCGACGCTCAACCCCGGAGGACAGTCGCGGCGGCCCCCAGTGGCAGATCGAAGGCCACTCCTTCGAGCTCAAGTTCCGGGCCACGGGCTTCCGCCAGTACCTACGGCAGGCGCCCCGGTATTCGCGGAAGCTCGTCCTCTCACATGGCGAGCGCGGAGGTCTCTCCTTCGCGGAGACCTCGTTCACCTGAGGTCGATTCGGCACACCGGCGGCAGGTGGTCAGGGCTCGAACGCTGCCTCAGAGGCGGCCGGCGGCCTTGAGGGCGAGGTAGGTGTCGGCGAGGGCCGGGGGGAGGGCGGCGGGTGGGGCGTCGAGGACGGTGATGCCGTGGCGGGTGAGGCGGGCGGCGGTGTGGGCGCGGTCGGCGCGGGTCTGTTCGGCGGCTGCGGCGGTGTAGATGTCCTGGACGGTGCCGCGGGTGGTGGCGAGTTCGTCGAGGCGGGGGTCGGCGACGGAGGCCAGGACGACCTCGTGGCGCTTGGTGAGGAGGGGGAGCTGGGGGAGCAGGCCCTCTTCGACGGGGCCCGCGTCGAGGCCGGTGAGGAGGACGATCAGGGAGCGGTGGGGGGCCAGCCGGAGGGTGGCGGAGGTGAGGGCGCGCAGGTCGGTCTGGACCAGGGCGGGCTCGAGGGTGGCCATCGCGTCGGTGAAGGCGGGGAGCACGTCGGAGGACGGGCGGCCGACGACGGTGCGGCGCTTGTGGGAGTCGTGGGCGAGGAGGTCCACCCGGTCGCCGGCCTTGATGGCCAGGGCGGCCAGCAGGAGGGCGGCGTCGAGGGCGGCGTCCAGGCGGGGGGCGTCGCCGACGCGGCCGGCGGAGGTGCGGCCGGTGTCGAGGACGATCAGGACGTGGCGGTCGCGTTCGGGGCGCCAGGTGCGGACGGCCACGGTGTGGCGGCGGGCGCTGGCGCGCCAGTCGATGGAACGGACGTCGTCGCCGGGGAGGTACTCGCGCAGGGAGTCGAACTCGGTGCCCTGACCGCGGGTCAGGATCGAGGTGCGGCCGTCGAGTTCGCGCAGGCGGGCCAGCCGGGAGGGCAGGTGCTTGCGGCTGGCGAACGGGGGGAGGGCGCGGAGCGTCCAGGGCACCAGGTGGGAGCCCTGGCGGGCGGCCAGGCCGAGCGGGCCGTGGGAGCGGACGGTGACCCGGTGGGCGTGGTGGTCGCCGCGGCGGGTGGGGAGCAGCTGGGTGGTGATCCGGCGGCGCTCCCCGGCGGGGATGGTGAGGATGTGCCGGGAGGCCTCGTAGGAGGTGCCGGGGCGCCAGGTGGAGGGCGGCCAGGCGTCGCGCAGGCGGGCCCGCAGGGGGCGCCGGGAGGGGTTGGTGACGGTCAGTTCGACCGTGGCCGGCTCGCCGAGGCGGACGGTGGTGTCGCCGGTGCGGGTGAGCACCAGGGACCGTACCGGGGCCGCCAGGGCGAGGTCGGCGAGGACGGCGAGCAGGAGCGGGCCCGTGACCGCGCCGATCCCGGCCCAGGAGGGCAGCAGGAGGCCCACGACCAGCGCGCCGAGCGCGGCGATGAGGGCGGTGCGGCCGGTCAGGGCCATGGGTGACGCTCCTTCAGGCAGTACGGGTCAGCGCGGGGCCGGGGTCTGGGCCAGGACGGCCTGGATGACGGAGTCGGCGGTGACGCCCTCCATCTCGGCCTCGGCCCGGAGCTGGACCCGGTGGCGCAGGGTGGGCAGGGCGAGGGCCTTGACGTCGTCGGGGGAGACGTAGTCGCGGCCGGCCAGCCAGGCCCAGGCGCGGGAGGCGTTGAGCAGTGCGGTGGCACCGCGCGGGGAGACGCCGATGGAGAGGGACGGGGACTGCCGGGTGGCCCGGCAGAGGTCCACGATGTAGGCCAGCACCTCGGGGGAGACGGTGAGCTTCGCGATCTCGGCGCGGGCGGCGGCGAGGTCGGCGGGGCCGGCCACCGGGCGTACGCCCGCGGCGGCCAGGTTGCGCGGGTCGAAGCCGGAGGCGTGCTTGGCGAGCACCTGGAACTCCTGGTCCCGGGTGGGGAGCGGGAGGATCAGCTTGAGGAGGAAGCGGTCGAGCTGGGCCTCGGGCAGCGGGTAGGTGCCCTCGTACTCGACCGGGTTCTGGGTGGCGGCGACCAGGAAGGGCTGCGGGAGCGCGCGGGGTTCGCCGTCGACGGTGACCTGGTGCTCCTCCATGGCCTCAAGCAGGGCGGCCTGGGTCTTCGGAGGGGTGCGGTTGATCTCGTCGGCCAGCAGCAGGTTGGTGAAGACCGGGCCGGGCTGGAAGGAGAACTCGGCGGTGCGGGCGTCGTAGACCAGGGAGCCGGTGACGTCGCCGGGCATCAGGTCGGGGGTGAACTGGATGCGCTTGGTCTCCAGGCTGAGCGCGGTGGAGAGGGTGCGGACCAGCAGGGTCTTGGCGACGCCGGGGACGCCCTCCAGCAGCACGTGGCCGCCGCAGAGCAGGGCGACCACCAGGCCGGTGACGGCGGCGTCCTGGCCGACCACGGCCTTGCCGATCTCGGCGCGCAGGGCGGTGAGCGCGGCCCGCGCGTCGGTGGCGGTGGTGGCGGTGGTGGCAGCGGTGGCTGACACGGCGTCACCGTCCTCGGGGGTCGGCTTGCTGAGGGAGGTGGTGGCCTGCTCGGTCACGGCTGTCGTACCTGCCTTTCCAGGGCGTCGAGGGCGTCGGTCAGCCGCAGCAGGGCGGCGTCGTCGGTGGGTGCGTCGCCGTACAGCAGCGCGTGGAGGTCGGCGGCGGGGCGGCCGAGGCGGTCGGCCAGGGCGGTGCAGAGGGCGGTCGGGTCGGGTTCCCCGGTGTGCAGGGGGATGCCGAGGGCGGGGGCGGTGCGGTGGCGGGTGGCGCGGCGCAGGGCGTCGGCGGCCCGGCCGCGGGCCTTGGCGCGCTGGTAGAGCCTGGCCCGGCCCTCGGTGGTCTCGGCGGCCCGGACGACGACCGGCAGCTGCTCGGTGACCACCGGGCCGAGCCGGCGGGCCCGCCAGAGGGCGGCCAGGGCGGCGGCGACGGCGAGTTGGAGGGCGGCCCAGTTCCAGCCGGCCGGGATGTGGTCGGTGAGGCTCTTGGGCTGTTCGGCCTGGGCGCCGGAGTAGTCGGGGAGGTACCAGACCAGGTGGTGGCGGGAGCCGAGCAGGCCGAGGGCGAGCGAGGCGTTGCCCTGTTCGGCGAGCCGCTCGTTGGTGAGGAAGCGGCCGCTGCCGAGCACCACGGTCTCGCGGGAGCCGGGGTCGGTGTGCCGGACCAGCGAGGGGCGGCCGTTGACGGGGTAGCAGCCGGTGTCGCCGGGGCCGGGACGGTAGAGGCGGCCGCCGAGCTCCGCGGCGCCGGCCCGGGTGGCCTCGGGGAGGGCGCAACCGGGGGCGGTGGTGGTGGACTTGGCGAGGTACGGGGCGCCGGAAGCCTCGGTGGCCTCGGTGGTGCCGGGGAGGAGCTCGGCCAGGGCGTCGGTGTCCGGGCCGATCAGCACCAGGCGGCTGTCGCTGCCGCGGTCGCGGGCGGCGAGCGGGCCGAGCTGACTGGCCGTCAGCGGGACGGTGAACGGCAGCACCACGGTGGTGCCGGGCGCGGCCAGGGCGTCGGAGAGCTCGTCCTGGGTGCCGGCGGTGCGGACGTCGACGCCGCGCTGTTCGAGCAGGCGGACCACGGCGCGGGTGCCGTGCGGGTCGGGGTCGCGCGGGTGGAGCGGGGGGTACTCGCGGTGGTTGTCCAGGCCGGTGAGGAGCAGGGCGCCGACCAGGACGACGGCGGTGCCGAGCAGGAACCAGCGGCCGCGGCGCCAGATCCGGCCCCAGCCGGGGAAGACCCGGACGGCGGTGGCGGCGGGCGGCGCCTCGGCGGGCCGGGTCCCGGTCGGCGGGGCTTCGGCCGACGGTGCGTCAGGGGCCGGTGCGGTGGTGTCGGTGCTCACGTGGTGCTCCCGGCGAGGGTCGGCCGGCTGCCGGTGACGGCCCGGTCGAGGTCGAGCAGGGCCTGGTAGGCGGCCGCGTCGGCGGTGTGCTCGCCGTAGACCACGTCGTCGAAGGTGCGGGCGGCCCGGCGGAGCGCCTCGGCGTGCTCGGGGAGCACCCGGCCGGCCTCGGCGGCGGCCTCGTCGGCGGTCCGGCCCGGGCGGACGTCGAGCAGCGTACGCTCCTCCAACCCGCGTATCAGGGCGCGCAGTTGGTCGCGTACGGCCTCGGCCCAGGCGCCCGCCGCGGCGTGTGCGGCGGCGGTCGCGCGGTGCTCGTCGGCGGTGGCCGGGCGGTCGCTGCCGAACAGGGCGGCGGCGCTGCGGACGGCCCGGCGCGGGGCGCCGAGGCGCCACCACAGCAGGGCGGCCAGGACGGCCAGGACGAGCAGGAAGAGCACCACGGTGGTGATGCCGTGGGTGGCGATGCCGACCGCGCCGAAGGCCTTGTCGAGCTGCTCGGACACCCAGTTCCAGATCCGCTGCATCAGGCTCGGATCGTGGTGGTGGTACGCCGGGTCGAGCCGTTCGATCCGGGCGGCGTCCCGGGCCGCGTCACGCTCCTCGGTGACCGGGACGCCGACGGCGAGCGGGGCCCACTCCCCCCAGTTGGGCATCAGCTTCCCTGCGGTCCGGTCTGGTCGGGGGCGGTGGCGGCGGCCGGGGCGGCGTCCGAGGGCTGGTCGGCGGACGTGCTCGCGGCGCGGGCCAGCTCGATGTCCAGGCCCTCGCGGCGGATCCGGCGGTCGACGTAGAGCAGCACGTTGATCGCGGCGACCAGCGGGATGGTGATGCAGGAGGCCAGGATGGCGCCGACCGAGAGGACCAGGATCAGCGACGGCGGGGTGGTGGCGCCGAGCAGGCCGAAGTCCGAGTTCGGGGTGAACTTGTCCTCGCCGAGCACGGCCATGCCGATGACGGTGAACGGCAGCACGAAGACGGCGGCGATCAGCCCGGCGATGAACTGGCCGAGCACGGTGATGCCGAAGGTGCGCCACCAGGCGCCCTTGACGAGGCGTCGGGAGCGGGAGAGGGCGGTGAAGACGCCCTGCTTCTCCAGCATCAGGGCCGGGGCGGCCATGCTGAGCTGGACCATCACCCAGACCATCACCCCGAGCCCGGCGAGCAGCGGCAGCACGGCGAGGCCGATCAGCGCGTCGTCGGCCTCGGCGATGCCGAGCAGGAGGATCGGCGCCACCGCGACCAGCCCGATGCCGAGCATGATCAGGGTGGTCGTCACGGTGAGCCCGAAGAGCTTGAGCAGCTGCGGACGGGCGGCGGCCCAGGCGGTGCCGAGGGTGGCGCGCTGCCCGAGGATCGCCTTGCTGACCACCATGGTGAGCAGGCCGCTGGCGATGATGCCGAGCAGCATCGCGAACAGGTAGCCGGCGATCGACAGGATCGCCGGGCCGATCGCGTCCGGCTGCTCGTAGCTCCACCACTGGGCGCCGGCGGTGAGCGCCTGCTCGGCGACCGCGACGCCGAGGGAGAGGCCGACGGTGGAGCGCCAGTAGCGGCGCACGGTGGTGAAGGCGCCGTCCAGCAGCTCGCCGACCGAGAGCGGGCGGAGCGGGATGACACCGGGCTTCGGGCTCGGCGGCTGCCCCCAGCCCGGGGCGCCGCCCCACTGCTGCCCGCCGCCCCAGCCGGGCTGCGGGCCGTACGGCGGAGGCTGCTGGCCCCAGCCGGGCTGCTGCCCGTAGGGGGGCTGCTGGCCGCCGTACGCACCGGCGTACGGGCCCGGCGCGGGGCCGGCCTGCGGCGGGATCGGCGGGGTGCCGGGGGTGGGAGGGGGAGCGTCCGACGTCCCGGCGTCCTCTCGGGGCGGCTCGGGTGAGCCGGGCGAGGCCCAGCCCGGAGTGTCGGTCATCACTGCTCCCGTGGAATCGGTACTCTGTGGCGCCCATCGTGCCATGGCACCGTTCGGCGCTCGCAGGGATATCCCGGCCCGTTCCGCGGCCCGGTCCGGGCGGGGGGCGAACTCTGCGACGATATGACTGACTTGGCGGGCGGAAGCACGCCACATTGGCACGGCTGTGCGGCAGGTCACAATCCGGTAATGAGAGGATGTACGCATGAAGGGACGTGTCCTCGTCGTCGATGACGACACCGCACTGGCCGAGATGTTGGGCATCGTGCTTCGTGGTGAGGGTTTTGAGCCGTTTTTCGTCGCGGACGGGGACAAGGCGCTAGCCGCGTTCCGTGAGACCAAGCCAGATCTGGTCCTCCTCGATCTGATGCTGCCCGGGCGGGACGGGATCGACGTGTGCCGTCAGATCCGCTCCGAGTCCGGCGTGCCGATCGTGATGCTCACCGCGAAGACCGACACGGTCGACATCGTGGTGGGCCTGGAGTCCGGCGCCGACGACTACGTCGTCAAGCCGTTCAAGCCGAAGGAGTTGGTGGCCCGCGTGCGGGCCCGGCTGCGCCGTGCCGAGGAGCCGACTCCGGAGCAGCTGACCATCGGTGACCTGGTGATCGACGTGGCCGGTCACTCCGTGAAGCGGGAGGGCCGGGGCATCCCGCTGACCCCGCTGGAGTTCGACCTGCTGGTCGCGCTGGCCCGCAAGCCCTGGCAGGTGTTCACCCGCGAGGTGCTGCTGGAGCAGGTCTGGGGCTACCGGCACGCCGCCGACACCCGTCTGGTGAACGTGCACGTGCAGCGCCTGCGCTCGAAGATCGAGAAGGATCCCGAGCGTCCGGAGATCGTGGTCACCGTCCGCGGCGTCGGCTACAAGGCCGGGCCCAGCTGACGTGACGCGGCAAGCTGACGACTCCCCGTCGGGCACCACCGCCGACGGGGAGTCCACCGTTCGCGGGGACGTGCTGAGCTCCACCACCACCGGGGGCCGCCGCCCCCGGCGCGGTCCGGTGGCACTCTTCGCGCTGGTGGCCCGTCAGTTCCGGCGTCCCTTCAACCGGGTGGTGGCGCTGTACCGGCGCTCGATCCAGGTCCGGGTGGTGGCCGCGACCCTGCTGATCTCGCTCGCCGTGGTGCTGGTGCTGGGCGTGGTGGTGGTCGCCCAGGTCCGCACGGTGCTGCTGGACGCGAAGAAGCACTCGGCGCAGAACCAGGCCCGGGGCGGCTTCGAGATCGAGCAGGACAAGATCAACGAGGCGGTCAACCTCCAGGCCAAGGTCGGGGCCAGCAACGACCCGACCCGGGTGGAGACCAGCACCTGGCTGATCAAGCAGGTCTCCGACCTGGCCACCGGCGGCAGCGGGGTCTACTCGGTGATCGCCCTGCAGCCCTCGGGCGACGCGGGGGCCAGCGCCTCCAGCGCGGCGCTGCGCGGCTCGTACGGCTCGGGCGAGATCACGCCGGCCTCCATCTCGCCGGAACTCCGCGCCGAGGTCGGCGCGAAGGACGGCGTGATGTTCGAGCAGACCACCGAGGTCCAGCGGGTGACCAGCGCCGGGGCGCCGGCCAAGCAGGAGCCGGGCCTGGTCATCGGCCAGCAGTTCACCGGCCCCTACCAGGAGAGGTACCAGCTCTACTACGTCTTCTCGTTCGCCCAGGAGACCAGCTCGCTCGGGCAGGTCACCGGCACGCTGGCGACCGCCGGGGTGTTCGTGGTGATGCTGCTGGGCGGCATCGCCTGGCTGGTGGTCCGTCAGGTGGTCACCCCGGTGCGGATGGTGGCGGGGATCTCCGAGCGGCTGGCCGCCGGGCACCTGGAAGAGCGGATGAAGGTCACCGGCTCGGACGACATCGCCCGGCTGGGCGAGTCCTTCAACCGGATGGCCAACGCGCTGCAGGCGCAGATCCGGCAGCTGGAGGAGCTCTCCCGGGTGCAGCGGCGGTTCGTCTCGGACGTCTCGCACGAGCTGCGCACCCCGCTGACCACCGTGCGGATGGCGGCGGACCTGATCTACGACAGCCGGGACGACCTGGACCCGATGGCGGCCCGCTCGGCGGAGCTGCTCCAGGGGCAGCTGGACCGCTTCGAGTCGCTGCTCGCCGACCTGCTGGAGATCAGCCGGTTCGACGCGGGCGCGGCGATCCTGGACGCCGAGCCGGTGGACCTGCGGGACATCGTCGGCCGGGTGGTCGAGGCGGCCGACCCGCTGGCGCAGGCCAAGGGCAGCGCGGTGGTCATCCGGGGCGGCGAGGAGCCGGTGGTCGCCGAGGTGGACTCCCGGCGGATCGAGCGCATCCTGCGCAACCTGGTGGTCAACGCGCTGGAGCACGGCGAGGGCCGGGACGTGGTGATCCGGCTCGGTTCGGCCGAGGGCGCGGTCGCGGTCGGCGTCCGGGACTACGGCATCGGGCTCAAGCCCGGCGAGGCCTCCCGGGTGTTCCACCGCTTCTGGCGGGCCGACCCGTCCCGGGTGCGGACCACCGGCGGTACGGGCCTCGGCCTGTCGATCGCGGTGGAGGACGCGCACCTGCACGGCGGCTGGCTGCAGGCCTGGGGCGAGCCGGGCGGCGGTTCGCACTTCCGGCTGACCCTGCCGCGCACCCGCGGCGGCGAGATCAACCGGGCTCCGTTCCGGCTGGAGCCGGAGGATTCCCGGCACAACCGGGGTCTGGCCAGCGCGGGCCCGTACCGGCGGGCCAGGCCGGCCGGGGCGACCGCGATCAGCTCGGCCGGGCCGGTCCAGGAGAGCCCGGAGACGCCGGAGAGCCAGCCGGCCGGGTTCGGCCCGGGGTTGGGCGGTGTGCTGAGCATCGGCCCGGGGCTGGGCAAGGCGCCCTCCGCCCCGGTCGCCGACCCCTCGGACGTCCGGGCCGGTGCGGCGGGGTACGGTGCGACCGGCGCACACGTGGTGGTGGACCGGTCGGCCGGCAGGCCGGCCGGGGCGCCGGCGGCCGGCGCGGCCGACGGGGAGAGCGACTCGGAGGGGGAGCGGCGTGCGGAGGACGGACAGGGCTGACCGGCGGGTGGGCCGCGCGCTCGGTGCGCTGCTCGCCCCGTTGCTCGTCGCGGGCTGCGTGTCGATGCCCACCGACGGGCCGCCGGAGCGGGTCGGAGGCCCCGTCACCCCCGCGCCGGAGAACCTCCAGGTCCGGGTCTACCCGGTGGCCCCGCACCCCGGGGACGACCCGGGCAGGCTGCTCTCCGGCTTCCTGGACGCGGCCAACGCGGACGACGCCGACTACACCACCGCGTTCCAGTACCTGACGGTCGCGGCGGCCCGCACGTGGCAGCCGGAGGAGAAGGTGGTGGTGCTGGAGTCGATGCCGACCCCGCGCATGGTGGCCGCCGACGCCCGCACGGCCGAGGAGGTCGGCACCACCGAGGTCGAGATCAAGGGCCGTCAGATAGCCGTCCTGGACCGGCAGCGCACGTACACGCCGGAGGAGAACAGGGGGTACGTCGGCCGGTTCAAGCTGGTCCGGGAGACCGAGGGCAAGAACAAGGGCGAGTGGCGGATCGACGGCCTGCCGCCCGGCCTGATCACCGACCAGACCAAGTTCAAGAACGGCTACCGCTCGGTCCACCGCTACTACCCGACCGTGCCGGACCCCTCGTCCGAGCAGGACCAGCGGCCGGTGCTGGTGCCGGACCCGATCTACCTGCGCAGCCGGATCGACCCGCTGACCGCCGCCGCCAAGGCACTGCTCGCGGGCCCCTCGCGGTGGCTGGCGCCCGCGGTCCAGGCGGACTTCGACGGGACGGTGCAGCTGGTCGGGGCGGTCACCGCGACCGACGGCGGGCCCGCCACCGTGCGGGTGAAGGGGCGGGACTTCGCCGTGCAGGCGGAGCTCTGCCGGCGGATGGCCTCGCAGTTCTTCCACACCCTGGCCGAGGCACAGGGCAAGCAGCGGCTGTCCGGACTCAACCTGAACGGGGACAAGGGCGGCTGCCAGGTCAGCGAGGAGAACTCGGCCTACCTGGCCCCGGGGAAGCTGGCGGGCGGTGAGGCCGGTCAGAAGCTGTACTACCTGGACCCGAAGAACGGCCCGCTGATGACCACCTTCGACAACGGCAGCAAGGGCAACGCCGTCCTCGGGGAGCTGGGCAGCAAGGGCACCCCGTTGCAGCCGTCCGCCTTCGCGGTCAGGCGGGACGGCGGGGCCGCGGCGGTGGTCGGGCAGGACGGCCGCGACCTCTACGTGGTCGACCTGACGGACGGGGCCACCCGCGGCCAGCCCGTGCACCAGATCGCCGCGGGCAGGCTGGAGTCGCCCAGCTGGGACGGCTGGAACAACCTCTGGCTGGTGGAGGGCAACGCCCAGGGCGCCACCAAGGTGCTGATGGTGCGCGGCCGGACGGTCGTGGCGGTGAACGTCGAGGGGCTGGCGAACAGCGGGCAGGTCCAGTCGCTGAAGGTCTCCTCGGACGGCAGCCGGATCGCCATGGTGGTGCTGGAGAACGGCCAGCGGACCCTGCGGATCGGCCTGATCCAGCACAGCGGCAGCTCGCTGCGGCCGACGGCCGTGGTGACGGGCCTGCGGCCGGTGACCCCGGCGCTCACCGACGTGGTCTCGGTGGCCTGGGCCGACACGGACCAGCTGCTGGTGCTCGGCAAGGAGTTCGAGAAGCTCCAGCAGCTGCACTACTTCGGCACCGACGGTTCGGTCAGCGCGGACGTGCCGCTCCAGGGCGGCGACTCGATGGCCTCGGTCTCGGCGACCGAGGCGCGCACCGGCGGCAAGGACCTGCCCTCGGTGCTGGCCACCTCCACCGAGCAGATCTACCGCCTGTCGGGCAGTCAGTGGGTCGAACTGGTGCCGGGCCTGAAGAACAGTCAGCTCTCCTACCCGGGGTAGCCCCTGACGCCCCGGCGGGGTGCGGCGGCCACGGTGGCGGCGGCCCGGGGCGGGTGGCCGAGGGCGGCCAGGGCGCGGGCGGCCTCGGCCAGGGAGGCTCCGGTGGTCACCAGGTCGTCCACCAGGACGGCCTGACGGCCCGTCAGCAGGCGGGCGGCGCCCGGGCGGGTGGTGAGGGCGCCGTGCAGGTTGGCGTGGCGCTGGGCGGCCGTCAGACCGGCCTGGTCGGCCACCGCGCGGCGGTGCCGCAGGAGGTGCGCGGCCCGGACGGGGTGGCCCCGGCGGCGCAGCTCGCGGGCGGCGGTCCGGGCCAGCCGCAGGGTCGGGTCGTGGCCGCGGGCGCGGGTGGCGGCCCGGGTGGACGGCACCGGCACCAGCAGGGCCGGGCCGGGGCCGAGCACGGGGCGGACGGCGGCGGCCAGGGCGCGGCCGAGCGGGCCGGCCAGGCGCAGTGCGCCGCGCTCCTTGTGGGCGAGCAGCAGCTGGCGGACCGGGTCGGCGTAGCGGGTGGCGGCGTACACCGGGGGCAGGCCATCGGGGCAGGGGTGCGGGGTGGCCGGGCCGGGGCGGGCGGTGTCCAGGGCGGCGCGGCAGACGGCGCAGAGCGGGGTGCGGCCGGTGCGGCAGCCGGCGCAGCGGGCGGGCAGCAGGAGGTCCGCGAGTTCGAACAGGACGAGGGCGCTCATGGTGGCTCCCGGCGCTCGGGGGGTAGCAAACGGTGGGCCGTCCGGGGCATGTTGTCCAGGTGTTTACCGGTTTTTCACCCGGGTGAGGGTAAACAGGACGGAACAGTCCTCCAGCCGACCGGGGATGGCGAAATCCCGGTGTGGGGTGTTCGATGAGGCTCCAAGGGGTTTCAAGCGCTTCTGGTGGGGAGGAAGTGAGGTGAGGGCCAGTCCCTCCCAGCGCCCCCGGCAGCCCCGGTGGTGATGGTGAAACGGCTGGTCCGGCTGGGTCTCAGTCCGGTCCGGGAACGTTCCGGCCCGGCGTCAGCACAAGGGATCGGAGTTCTGCGTGGACATCGTCGTCAAGGGCCGCAAGACCGAGGTGCCCAAGAGGTTCCGAGAGCACGTGGCCGAGAAGCTGGAGAAGGTCCAGAAGTTCGACGGCAAGGTGATCAGCCTCGACGTCGAGGTGTCCAAGGAACACAACCCGCGCCAGGCCGACCGGTCCGAGCGGGTGGAGATCACGATGCGCACCCGCGGTCCGGTGATCCGGGCCGAGGCCGCCGCCGCCGACCCGTACGCGGCGCTCGACCTGGCCTCCGCGAAGCTGGACGCGCAGCTGCGCAAGTCCGCCGACCGGCGGCGGGTGCACAAGGGCGGCAGCGGTGCCCGTACCCCGATCAGCGTCGCGGAGGCGACGGCGTCGCTGGCGTCGCTCCCCGAGGTGGAGGAGCCCGGCGCCGGGGTCAACGGCTCGGCCCGCAAGACCATGATGGGATCGCTGGAGGTGGAGGGCGACGGACCGCTCGTCGTCCGGGAGAAGACGCACGGCGCCACGCCCATGTCGCTGGACCAGGCGCTGTACGAGATGGAGCTCGTCGGCCACGACTTCTACCTCTTCGTGGAGAAGGACAGCGGCCTGCCGAGCGTGGTGTACCGGCGGCACGGCTACCACTACGGCGTGATCCACCTGGCCACCGACGGCAGCAACGTCGGCCCGGCCAGTGACGCCGGTGGTGCGATCGGCGGTCCGGACGAGGACTGACCCGTAGGAGGCGAAGCGGGTGACCCCCGGTGGCTGCTGCCACCGGGGGTCACCCGTTCCGGGAGGGGCGGCGGCGGAGGGTGATCGGCCGAGGGCGCTTCGTGGAATGATGTGCCGACACTGGCCGGCGGCGGGGAGGGGCGGATGGGGGAGCGATTCGGTCTGACGGGCGGACCGCCGGGGGACGCGGACGGGCCGCCGCACCGGGCCGAGCCGATCCGGGTCCTGGTGGTGGACGACCACGCGCTGTTCCGCCGGGGGCTGGAGATCGTGCTGGCGGACGAGCCCGACATCCGGGTGGTGGGCGAGGCCGGGGACGGCGCGGAGGCCGTGCTCAAGGCGGCCGACCTGCTGCCCGACATCATCTTGATGGACGTACGGATGCCGCGTCGCAGCGGGATCGAGGCGTGCACCGCGATCAAGGACGTGGTGCCCAGTGCCAAGATCATCATGCTGACCATAAGCGACGAGGAGGCCGACCTCTACGAGGCGATCAAGGCGGGGGCCACCGGCTACCTGCTGAAGGAGATCTCCACCGACGAGGTCGCCACCGCGATCCGGGCGGTCGCCGACGGGCAGTCGCAGATCAGCCCGGCGATGGCCTCCAAGCTGCTCACCGAGTTCAAGTCGATGATCCAGCGGCGGCCGGACGAGCGGGAGCTGCTGCCGGCGCCGCGGCTCACCGACCGCGAGCTGGAGGTGCTCAAGCTGGTCGCCACCGGGATGAACAACCGGGAGATCGCCAAGGAGCTCTTCATCTCCGAGAACACCGTGAAGAACCACGTGCGCAACATCCTGGAGAAGCTCCAGCTGCACTCCCGGATGGAGGCCGTGGTCTACGCGATGCGGGAGAAGATCCTGGAGATCGGCTGACCGCCGATCCCCAGGGCTGACCCTCCGTCAGCGGGCCTGCAGCTCCAGGAAGGTGCGCACGGCGGACTCCAGCGCGCCCTCGATCCAGGCGGGCTTCAGGCTGGTGTGCTCGCCCGCGAAGTGCACCCGGCCCTCGGGGCGGCCGGCCGCCGGGTGCAGCTCGTGCAGCTGCCCCGGGGTCGGGATCACCGCCTCGCCCAGGGCGTACCGGGCCCGGGCCCAGGACTGGGTGACGCCCACCCCGGTGAACTCCCGGCGCACCTGCGGGCCGAACAGCCGCTCCAGGTCCTCCAGCGCGAAGGCGTACCGCTCGCCGGGGGTCAGCGAGTCCCAGCGCATCGCGTCGTCGGACCAGGTGTACGAGGCCAGCACCACCCCGCCGGGGGCGCCGCCCGGGGCGTGCGAGGGGAAGTAGGTGAAGCGGCTCGGGCTGTCCGAGACGCAGCCGCCGCCGGTGAAGCCGTTCGCGCCGTCCTCCCAGAAGCGGCGCTTGAACTCCAGCAGCACCTTGGTCGCCGAGTCGTAGTGCAGCTCGGTGACGGCGCGGCGCTTGGGGTAGGACATCAGCGGCTCGATCCGGCAGAACCGCAGGGCGCTGAACGGGATGGTGACCAGGGCGTAGTCGCCCTCGAAGACCTCGGTGCGGCCGTCGGGGGCGCCGTCGCAGGACTCCTCGGTGCCGCTCTCGCCGACCGTCTCGATCCGCACACCGGTGTCGCTCTGGCAGAGCCTGGTCATCCGGCGGCCCATCCGCAGCTCGGCGGCGAGCGGGCCGGCCAGCGCGGTGGTCAGGGTGTCGGTGCCGCCCGCCAGCTCCCAGTAGCGGTTGCTGGGGCTGATCAGGGCGTGGTCGATCAGGCTCGGGACCAGTGAGTAGTGCAGCCGGGAGGTGAGGTTCTCCAGGGTGCCGGCGGCCTGGATCGAGGCCTCGTCCCAACCGGCCTCCTCCTGGAGGAAGCGGCGGGTGGAGTGGTAGCCGTACCGCGAGAAGACCCTGGTCCAGCCGTCGAGGCGCTGCCCGATCTCGCCGTCCGGGACGCTGGCCGGGGCGAAGGCGGCGTGCACGGCCGCGGCGGCGGTGGAGTCGAAGCGGGCGCCGAAGGAACGGTTCACCTCGTGGGGAGAGGCGGCGTAGTCGGCCTTGGTGGTGGTGATGCCGTTCACCGAGAGCAGGGTGCGCGACACCGCGCCGGGCGGCGTGAACGGGAGGTCCGGCCCGTTGCGCCAGACCTCGCCGGTGAACGAGCGGTACGTCACCGGGGGCACGCCGGCGGTGGCCCGGGCCCCCGGGTCGATGTCGGCGTTGAGGAACAGCTGCCGCTGCAGGCCCAGGCTGTCGGCCAGCGCCAGCACCAGCGGGTGGAAGTCGGGCAGCCGCATCGCACCGGCCTCGGCGTACAGCCGATCGTCGCTGAACATCCCCCGGAAGGTCTTCACCCGGCCGCCGACCCGGCTCGCGTTCGCCTCCAGGACCACCACCTCGTGCCCGGCCCGCTTCAGCAGGGTGGCCGCCGTCAGCCCGGCCACGCCCGCGCCGACCACCAGCACCTTCTTGCGGCCGGTGGTGGGCGGGAGCTGACCGTCGATCAGGACCTTGAGGTACTCCAGGGTGAGGTCGGTGCGCTCGTCCGCGCCGACCATCAGCATCTCCCGGGCCAGCCCCCGGCTGATCGTTTCGTCCGCCCCGGCGCGGGCCTTCGACGGGCGGACGGGCGCGGCGGTGGCCGGGCGGGGCGCCAGCCCGACGGCGCCCAGGGCGGCGGCGGCCCCGAGCAGGGTGCGGCGTGTGGCGGTCAGGCCCATGTGTTGCTCCGAATCGGTGGCGTGGACAGACACCAACGGGCAACGGCCGAGGGCCCGGTGGGACACGCCGGTCCCGCCGGGATCACCCGATCAGCTTCTCCAGGGCGGGGCGCAGGCCCTCGTCGGACAACCGCTCCACCCGGACGGCGGTGCAGCCCACCCAGCCGGCCGCCTCGCGCAGCGCGGTGGCCAGCGCCTCCAGGTGGCGCGGCGCGTCCAGCGAGACCTGACGGGCCACCAGGGTCTTCCCCTCCCGGGCCGGGTCGACCCGGCCGACCAGCTGACCGCCCGTCAGCAGCGGCATCGCGAAGTAGCCGTGCACCCGCTTCTCCTTCGGGGTGTACGCCTCCAGCCGGTGCGTCAGGCCGAAGATCCGCTCCGTCCGGGGCCGGTCCCAGATCAGCGAGTCGAAGGGCGACAGCAGGGTGGTGCGGTGCCGCCCGCGCGGCGTGCTCTCCAGCGCCGCCGGGTCGGCCCAGGCCTGGGCACCCCAGCCGGCCACCGTCACCGGCACCAGGCCGGACTCCGGCAGGGCCGCGTCGAAGTGCTTCGCCTTGAGCCGGTAGTAGTCCATCAGGTCGGCCCGGGTCGCGACCCCGAGCGCCGCGCCGGCCCGGGCCACCAGGCGGCGCACGCACTCCGCGTCGGAGGGCTCGTCGGCCAGGTACTCGGCCGGGATCGCCTGCTCGGCCAGCGCGTACACCCGCTTCCAGCTGCGCCGCTCGGTGCAGACCACCTCGCCGAAGGCCAGCGCCCGCTCCACCGCGACCTTGGTGTCCGACCAGTCCCACCACTCCGAGGTGCGCTTGGCGCCGCCCAGCTCGGTGGAGGTCAGCGGGCCCTCCGCGCGCAGCTGGTCCAGCACCTGACGGTACGTCGCGTCCTCGGAGCTGCGGCCCCAGACGTGGCCGTGGGAGCGGTAGGAGCGGCGGCGGAAGCCGAACAGCGGCCACTCCTCCACCGGCAGGACGCAGGCCGCGTGCGACCAGTACTCGAAAGAGGTGCCGCTGCCCCAGTACGCCCCCTCCACCGCCGGGCGGCCGACCGCGCCGAGGCGCGCGTACGGCACCAGTTCGTGCGAGCGGGCCAGCACCGAGATGGTGTCCAGCTGGACCGAGCCGAGGTGCCTGAGCACCCCGAGCACACCGCCCTTGCGGTCGGGCGCGCCGAGCAGGCCCTGGGCGCGCAGCGCGATCCGGCGCGCCTCGTCGGCGGAGAGTTCGAGCACGGGGGCGGGCGCGGCGGCAGGCGTGGCGGCAGGCGTGGCGGTCATGCCGCGCAGGGTAGACGCAGGCACCGACAGCGGTGCCAGCCGCGCCGGGAACCAAGTCATGTCCCGGTGCGTACAACCTGAGCGAGGGACGGATGGTGACCGAAATGTCCGCACCGGAGCGCAATCGGCCGTTGTGCCCCCACGGGTGACACGGGAATACCGTGCTGACGCACCTCCCGGCGCGTTGGCTCCCTCGCATACGATGGCCCGTGCGGTGGGGTCGACCCACCGTGCTGCCGTCCAACGCCGAACAGGCAAGGAGCCCGCCCTAGTGTCCGTCTTCGACAAGATCCTGCGCGCCGGTGAGGGCAAGGTCCTTCGCAAGCTCCAGCGGATTGCTGCCCAGGTCAACTCCATCGAAGAGGACTTCGTCAACCTCAGCGACGAGGACCTGCGGGCACTCACCGACGAGTACAAGCAGCGCCTCGCCGACGGCGAGACCCTGGACGACATCCTCCCCGAGGCCTTCGCCACCGTCCGCGAGGCGGCCAAGCGGGTGCTCGGCCAGCGCCACTACGACGTCCAGCTGATGGGCGGTGCCGCGCTGCACCTCGGCTACGTCGCCGAGATGCGCACCGGCGAGGGCAAGACCCTGGTCGGCACCCTGCCCGCGTACCTGAACGCGCTGACCGGCAAGGGCGTTCACCTGATCACGGTCAACGACTACCTCGCCGAGCGCGACTCGGAGTGGATGGGCCGGGTGCACCGCTTCCTCGGCCTCGAGGTCGGCGTGATCCTGGGCAACATGTCGCCGGCCGAGCGCAAGCGCCAGTACGCGATGGACATCACGTACGGCACCAACAACGAGTTCGGCTTCGACTACCTGCGCGACAACATGGCGTGGTCGCAGGACGAACTGGTGCAGCGCGGCCACAACTTCGCGATCGTCGACGAGGTCGACTCGATCCTGATCGACGAGGCCCGCACCCCGCTGATCATCTCCGGCCCGGCCGACCAGGCGACCAAGTGGTACGCCGACTTCGCCAAGCTGGTGCAGCGCCTCAAGCGCGACCGCGACTACGAGGTCGACGAGAAGAAGCGCACCGTCGGCGTCCTGGAGGAGGGCGTCTCCCGGGTCGAGGACTACCTCGGGATCGACAACCTCTACGAGTCGGTCAACACCCCGCTCGTCGGGTTCCTGAACAACGCCATCAAGGCCAAGGAGCTCTACAAGAACGACAAGGACTACGTCGTCATGAACGGCGAGGTCATGATCGTTGACGAGCACACCGGCCGTATCCTGGCCGGCCGCCGCTACAACGAGGGCATGCACCAGGCGATCGAGGCCAAGGAGGGTGTGGAGGTCCAGAACGAGAACCAGACCCTGGCCACCGTCACCCTGCAGAACTTCTTCCGCCTCTACGAGAAGCTCGGCGGCATGACCGGTACCGCCACCACCGAGGCGGCCGAGTTCCACCAGATCTACAAGCTCGGCGTGGTGCCGATCCCGACCAACAAGAACCCGCTGCGGATCGACCAGCCGGACCTGATCTACAAGTCCGAGCCGGCCAAGTTCGCCGCCGTGGTCGAGGACATCGTCGAGAAGCACGAGAAGGGCCAGCCGATCCTGGTCGGCACCGTCTCGGTCGAGAAGTCCGAGTACCTCTCCCAGGAGCTGCGCAAGCGCGGCGTCCCGCACGAGGTCCTCAACGCCAAGCACCACGAGCGCGAGGCCCAGATCGTCGCCCAGGCGGGCCGCCGCGGCGCCGTCACCGTCGCCACCAACATGGCCGGCCGTGGCACCGACATCATGCTCGGCGGCAACGCGGAGCACCTCGCGGTGGCCGAGCTGGCGCAGCGCGGCATCACCGAGATCGACACCCCGGAGCAGTACGAGGCCGGCTTCCCGGCCGCCCTGGAGAAGGCCAAGGCGGCCGTCAAGGCCGAGCAGGCCGAGGTCCAGGAGCTCGGCGGGCTGTACGTGCTCGGCACCGAGCGGCACGAGTCGCGCCGCATCGACAACCAGCTGCGCGGCCGGTCGGGCCGTCAGGGCGACCCGGGCGAGTCCCGGTTCTACCTGTCGCTGGGCGACGACCTGATGCGGCTGTTCAAGGCCGGCATGGTCGAGCGCGTGCTGGCCATGGCCAACGTGCCGGAGGACGTGCCGATCGAGTCCAAGATGGTCACCCGGGCCATCGCCTCGGCGCAGACCCAGGTCGAGCAGCAGAACTTCGAGATCCGCAAGAACGTCCTCAAGTACGACGAGGTGCTGAACCGTCAGCGCGAGGTCATCTACGGCGAGCGGCGTCGCGTCCTGGAGGGCGAGGACCTGCAGGAGCAGGTCACGCACTTCATGGACGACACCGTGGAGGCGTACGTCACCGCCGCGACCGGCGAGGGCTTCGAGGACGACTGGGACCTCGACAAGCTGTGGGCGGCGCTCAAGCAGCTGTACCCGGTGACGCTCGACCTGGAGGAGCTGGAGGAGGAGGCCGGCGGCCCGGCCGGGCTCACCTCGGACTTCCTGGCGAAGGCGCTGCAGGAGGACATCCAGGCGCAGTACGGGGCCCGTGAGGACGCGCTCGGCGCGGAGATCATGCGGGAGCTGGAGCGTCGGGTCGTGCTGTCGGTCCTGGACCGGCGCTGGCGCGAGCACCTCTACGAGATGGACTACCTCCAGGAGGGCATCGGCCTGCGGGCGATGGCCCAGCGTGACCCGCTGGTCGAGTACCAGCGCGAGGGCTTCGACATGTTCTCCGCGATGATGGAGGGCATCAAGGAGGAGTCGGTCGGCTACCTGTTCAACCTGGAGGTCCAGGTCGAGCAGCAGGTCGAGGAGGTCCCGCTCGCGGACACCGAGGAGACCCTCGCCAAGCTGGAGAAGGACCAGGTCGCGGCCCGTCCGGAGATCAAGGCGAAGGGCCTGGAGGCCCCGAAGCCGCAGCGTCTGCACTACACCGCCCCGTCGGTGGACGGCGACGAGAGCGTCATCGAGGGCGACTTCGAGGACGGCGTCGAGGACGGCGACGGGCTGACCCGGGCGGAGCGCCGCAAGGCCGCCCGCGCGGCGAAGAGCCGCCGCAAGAAGTAACGCCCGGAAGGGCAGCGCCTCAGGGGCGCGAGGAACTGCGCGAAGGGGAACGGCAGCACCTGCAACTGGCTCTCGGAGCTTGAGTTGCAGGTGGGCCGCCTCCCGGAGCGCGCCCGCGCGGCGGAGCCGCGGATCAGCGGGGCCTCGCGCCCCTTGGCGTTGGCCTGCCGCTGCTCAGCGGGCCTCGACGGCGGTGCACTGCCATTGGTCGGTGCGGCGGTGTTGTTCGAGGCGGAAGGCGACCATGTGGTGGCGGGGGCCGAATTCGACGCGGACGCAGACTTCGAGGGCGCGGGGGGTGGGGGCGGAGTCGTAGACGCGGCCGAGGCGGTGGGGGGTGAGGTTGCCGCGGGGGCGGAGGGGGCCGGTGCGGACCAGGGCGGTGAGTTGCTGGTAGCCCGGGAGGGTGGTGTGGCGTTGGAGTTGGCCGGCGGGGCGGTGGCCGGTGAGGACTTCGACGAGGCGGTGGGCGAAGCGGGCGGCGAGCTGGCCGCGTTCGGTGCGGGCGGGCGCGCAGGCGGCGCGGGGGTGACGCGGGGTCAGTTCGCCGACGGGGTGCGGGCGGCGCGGGGTGCGTTCGGGGCGCCGCGGGTTGGGGTGGACCAGGGCTCGGACCCGGGGTGCGGCGGCGGTGGGAGCGGTCATCGGCGGCGCCCTTCGTACGGAGCGGTGCGGGTTCGGGTCCTTGGTACCCGGGGCCCGGGGCGGTGGCAACGGACCGTCGGGAGCGCGCCGCGGTAGTGGGGCGGTGTCACCTATCCGGGTGATCCGCGGTGCGGGGCAAGGGCTCCGGCGGCCGGGGCAGGTGTGCGGGGTTGACCGGCGGGGCGCGGCGGGTGGGCACGAAGGGGGACGTACCGTGGGGGCCGGTCGGTGGAGGGCGGAGGTGGTGCCTGGTGCGGCGGGGCTTGGTGCTCGGTGGTGGCGGGGTGCTGGGAGCGGCCTGGGCGGTGGGTGCGCTGCGGGCGGTGGAGGAGGAGACCGGGTGGCGGCCCGGGGAGGCGGAGGTGATCCTCGGGACCTCGGCCGGCTCGGTGCTGGGGACGCTGCTGGCCGCGGGGGTGGGGACGGCGGAGCTGACGGACCACCAGCGCGGGCTGGAGCTCACCGGGGGGCCGCTGGCGGGGGTGGGTTTCGGGTACGAGGCGGCGTTGGGCGGGGCGCTGCCGCCGCTGCCCCGGCCGGGGTTCGGCTCGCCGGGGCTGCTGCGGGCGACGGTGCGCAACCCGCGGGCGTACCCGTTCCTGACCATGGTGTCGGCGGCCGCGCCGACCGGCCGCGGGTCGGTGGCGCCGGTCGGTGAGCTGGTGCGCGGGCTGGTCGGTGAGGACCGGCCCGCGGGGTGGCCGCTGCGGGTGGTGTCGGTGGACTACGGGACGGGCCGGCGGGTGGTGTTCGGGGATCCGGGCCAACCGGAGGCGGCGGTGGCGGAGGCGGTGATGGCCTCCTGCGCGATCCCGGGGTGGTTCGCGCCGGTGGAGCTGGCCGGGCGGCGGTACGTGGACGGCGGCTGCTGGTCGGCGACCAACGCGGACCTGATGCTCGGCCGTGGCCTGGACGAGGTGTACGTGCTGGCGCCGATGGCGCTGCGGCCGACCTGGCCCGACGGCCGGGACGAGCCCCGGGGCCTGGCGGGCGCGGTGCGGGAGTGGCGGCGGCGGGACCGGCCGCGCGGGGTGCTGGTGCAACTGGTGGGCCGGTACCGGCGGGTGGTGACCCGTCAGCTGTTCCGCGAGGTCCGGGCGCTGCGGGCGGCGGGCGTGCGGGTGCGGGTGCTGGCCCCGACGCTGGAGGACCTGGCTGCGATGGGGCCGAACATGATGGACCCGGTCCGCCGCGCGCTGACCCTGGAGACCGCCCTGCACACCGCGGCGCGGTCCCTGCGGCCCTCGGTCTGAAGCCCGGCGGGGCCCGGGTGCGTATTGTTTGGCTGTCCAGATCGTCCGAGGAACCGGAGCCCACGATGCGCGTGTACGTGCCCACCACCCTGGCCGGACTGGCGGCCGCGCACCCCGGCGGTTCGCTGGACCAGTCGGTGGCGTACGCGGTGACCCCGGCGCTTCGGGAGTGGTACGTCAGCGACGACCTGGAGGAGTTGGAGTACGCCGCGCTGAACCGGGCCGCCCAGGCCGCGCTGCGGCTGCTGGCCGAGGAGCCGGACGCCCCGCGCCGCCGGGTGGTGGTGGCGGTGGACGTCGCCGACTCGGCCGTGGCGCCGTTCCCCGGTGACGAGTACCAGGACCAGGCCTCGCTGGGCCGGATCGTGGTGAAGGGCCCGCTGCCGCTGGCCAAGGCGGCCGCCGTGCACGCGGACGTGGCCGACCAGGACGTGGTGGCCGACGTGACGGCGGCGGTGACGGCGATCGGCGCGGCGGACGGGGGCGACCAGGACGCCCAGTTCACGGTGGACGGCGCCGAGGACCACGAGCTGCTCTGGTTCGCCACCCAGGAGATCCCCGCGCTGCTGGCCTGAGGCCCTGTCAGGACGGTTCAGTGCAGCGGGTCCCGGACCACCTCGGGCAGGCGGAGCACGGCCTGGAGGGCGATGTAGAGCTCGGCCGAGTCCAGCGGGCGTTCGAAGGAGCGCCCGCTGAGCTGCTCGATCCGGCGCAGCCGGTAGCGGATGGTGTTGGGGTGGCAGAACAGGAGCTTGCCGGCCTTGTCGGCGGAGCCGTCCACCGCGAAGTAGGTGGACATGGTGGTGAGCAGCTGCTCGCGCTGGCTCTCCGGCAGGTCCATCAGCGGGCCGAGCACCTGGTGGCCGATCCGGGAGGCGGTGGAGGGGGCGCTGACCACCAGCATCGGCAGCGGGGAGTCGTCGAAGACCGAGACGGTCTCGGACCGGGGGGCAGCGCTGGCCAGGGCGACCTGGGCCAGGTGGAGGGCCTGCGGGGTCTGGTCGAGTCTGGAGTAGCAGGGGCTGACCCCGGCCCGGCGGACCGTCTGGAGCCGTAGCGTCGCGACCAGCTGTTCCATCGCGGTGCCGTCCTGCATGGAGACGATGCCGATGTGGGCGTCGGGGGTGAGCCGCCAGGCGGAGCCCATCTGGTGGTTGCGCAAGGCGGGTTCGATGTCCGGCAGGGCCTGCCGGGCGAGGCCGGGGGCGTGCGCGACCACCACGGCGAAGGTGCCGTCGTAGGGCAGGGTGAGCATGTCGGCGGCCTCCAGGACCCGTCCGGGGTTGCCCATGCCGCCGCGCAGCACCACGTCCACCAGGGCCGAACGCTCCTGGTCCCACTGGACCTTGAGGGCGGCGGTGCGCTCGTTGAAGGCGCCCACCATGGCGCCCACCACCTCGTCGTTGTACCGCCAGACCTCGCTGGCCATGGCGACCAGGTCGGCGCTGCTGGCCACGCCGGTGCGTTCGGCCTCGGAGACCATCCGCTCCCAGAGGCAGCGGAAGCCCAGCCGGTAGGCGGTCTGCACCATGGCCAGCGGCACGCCCTGCTCGGCCCGGCGGCGGCCGGTGACCCGGGGGGCGTCGAGGGTGATCTGTTCACCCGTCAGGCCGCGCAGGGAGTAGGCGAGGTTGTCCCGGACGGCCTCGTGCAGCTGGCCGGCCGGCAGCGGGCCCGCGTGCTGGTAGACCTTCAGCTCCTCGCGGATCCGGCGGACCGTCTCCTCGGTCAGCTCCGGCAGGCCGTCCAGCAGGATCCTGGCCAGCCGCTTGGTCGATTCACCCAGCACCGTGGTCGGTAGAGCGTCCATAGCGGCCAGGGTAGGAAGCGGCGGGCCGGCCGCCCCGGGGCCGGACGCGGCCGGCCCGCCGCGGTCGCACGGTGGGGTGGCGGGACGGAGGGGCGGTCGGCCGTGTGTTCCAAGGGTGAAGCTGCCGTGCGGAGTTGACGTGATGTCAGCCGTACGGCCCGTGGGCGCCCACCGGGAGGGTTCCGGAGCGCTTTGTCGCCACCGACAGAACCGACCTGGCCCCCGCTGTCCGCCCCTACAGGGTTTCGAATCCGCGGATACCGACCCGTCACCGGCGTCGTTCTCAGGGTGCCGGACCGGGACGAGCGGAGGAG